>JACRLV010000376.1:1484-6393 GCA_016235145.1 Planctomycetota bacterium | reverse complement strand
AATCCGGCCGGGCGCGGCCGCTGGCGGAATTGGCGCATGAGCTGGATCAGGAGATTGCAGTCCGCCTGCCCGCGCCTCCCGCCGCCGCAACCGCTCCGCTGGACGCCGCGGAAATCTACCGCCGGCGGATTCCGGGCGTGCTGCTTGTCACGCGAGTATACAAGTGCCAACGCTGTCCGAACTGGCACCACAGCGGCTCCAGCACCGGCTTTGTGCTCACCGCGGACGGACTGTGCGCGACCTGCCGCCATGTTTTCGAGGGCGAAGAGGAAGGAATGATGGTGGCCGCGACCTGCGACGGGCGCGCCTACGCCATCACGCAGATCGTGGCGTCGAGCAAGATCGACGACATCGCGTTGTTCCGCGTCGAGGCGCGCGGGCTCCGTCCCATCCCCTTGAGGAGCGGGGCCCCCGTCGGCAGCGACATCTGGGTCATCTCCCATCCGCACCATTGCCATTTTCTGCTGACGGACGGAATCCTGGCCCGCCGAGCCGAGAAGACCGGCGGAATCCTCGGGAATCGGGCCGACTTCGGCGACACCGCAACGCCGGTGATCAACATCACCGCCGACTACGGCAGCGGATCGAGCGGGGCGCCCGTACTCGACCGTTTCGGCAACGCCATCGGAATGGTCTCGCTGACGACGGCGGTTCGCGCCGACGGCAAGAAGACCTCCGATCCGCAGATGACGATCCACACCTGTGTGCCGGCGGAGCGGATACTACGGCTCTTCGACCGGTCCGCGTCGCAACCGGCGAAATAGCGGTCAAGCCCCGCGGGAGACGCGCGCGTGCGAGTGGTGATGCTTGGCGCCGGCGCGGCGAACATGCTCTGCGGCAGTTGCCTGCGCGACAATCGCCTCGCGGCGACGCTGCGGGCATCTGGCCGCGACGTGCTGCTGATCCCGCTCTATACGCCGATGCGATCCGACGAGCCGGACGTTACCGCCCCGCGCGTGTTGTATGGCGGCATCAACGCCTTTCTGCGGCAGAAAACGCCCCGCCTGCATCGCCTGCTGCCGGACCGGCTGACGCGCTTGCTGGATTCGCCGCGGCTGCTGCGCCGGGTCGGCAGATTCGCCGCGCGCACACGGCCGGAAGACGTGGCGGAACTCACGCTCGACGTGCTGCGCGGTCCGCGCGGCCGGCAGGCGGCGGCGCTTCGGGAGCTCATCGAATCGTTGCGGGTGCTGCAACCCCGGCTGGTCGTCCTGCCGAACCTGATGTTCGTGGGTATCGCTCGCACCCTGCGAAGCGAGCTCGGAGCCGCGATCGCCTGCGCGCTTACCGGGGAGGATCTTTTTCTCGACGGCCTGCCGAATCGAGCGGGCGAAGAAGCACACGCTCTCATTCGCGAATCGGCGGCGGATGTCGACGGGTTTCTGGCGGTCTCAGCGTACTACCGCGGACGGTGCATCGAACGATTCGCGTTGCCGGCCGAGCGCGTGCACCACACGCCGCTTGGAATCAGCGTGAGCGAAACCGATCTGCGCAGCGAGCCGCCGGAGCGGCCGTTCCGCATCGGTTACCTCGCCCGGATTGCCCCGGAAAAAGGGCTCATGAAGCTGGTGGACGCGCTGGCGGTGCTTCGCCGCGCCGGGCGCGAATGCGCGGTGCGGTCCGCGGGTTGGTGCGGCGACGAAAACCGGGCTCATCTTAAGGAAATCATGGCCCGGGCTCGGTCCGCGGGCGTCGCCGATGCGTTCAGCTATTCGGGCGAGATGGACCGCGCCGAGAAATTCCGCTTCCTGCGAGAGCTTCACGTGTTTTGCCTGCCGTCGGTCTACCCGGAAGCGAAGGGGTTGCCCGTGCTCGAAGCGCTGGCAGCGGGAGTTCCGGTTGTGCTGCCACGGCGGGGCGCATTTCCTGAGCTGGTCGAGGCCACGGGCGGCGGAATTCTATATGATCCCGATGACCCGCATGCGCTTCCGGCCGCGATTATGCGGTTGATGGACGATGCCGCGCTGCGGATCGAGTTGGGCCGATCCGGCCAGGCTGCGGTCCGAGCGCGTTTCACCGACCAGGTGATGGCGGAGCGGACGTGGGCGGCTTTCGAGCGAATTCTGGAACATCACACGGCGACGCAGCGATGAGCATCGAATTGCCATCGGCTATCGCCGCGCCCGCGATCCTCGCCCGCTCGATTCTGAAATCCTATCCGACCCGCAGCAGCCCGCTGACGGTTCTTCGCGAAGTTGATCTTCGTGTGGAAGCCGGCCAGGCGGCCGTCATCCTCGGGCCATCCGGCTCGGGCAAGAGCATGCTGCTGAGCATTCTCGGCACGCTCGAAACGCCGACCGGCGGCGAGCTGCTGATCGCCGGGACCAACCCGTTCGCGTTGAGTGCGGATGAGCTGGCGGCTTTTCGCAATCGAAATGTCGGGTTCGTTTTTCAGGACCATCACCTGCTGCCGCAGCTATCCGCTCTGGAGAACGTGATTCTGCCGACTCTCGCGGGCGGCGGAGAGCCGGACGCGCGGTTGCGTGCGGAGGTGCTGCTCGAGCTGGTCGGCCTGGCGCAGCGGGCGGATCACCGGCCCGGCGAGCTTTCCGGCGGCGAGCGGCAGCGCGTGGCGCTGGCCCGCGCGCTGATCAACCATCCGGCGATCTTGCTGGCGGACGAACCGACCGGGAATCTCGACCGCAAGTCGGCCGACAATGTCGCCGACCTGCTGCTGGACCTGCCGCGACGCGAACAGGCCGCCTTGGTCGTCGTCACGCACAGCCTTCGACTGGCGCAGCGGATCGAAAGCAAGTACGAGCTTGTCGACGGACGGCTGGAGGCGCTCGGCGGCGAATGACGGACGGCGCCGCGGCCCGTGATCGGGCTTGCGAGCCGGTCGCTCGCGCCGCGTTTGGAACATCAAGCATGACGCTCGCAACCGCCGGCTTGCTCCACTATTGGCGAGCCCACCTCGCCGTGGCGCTCGGCGTCGCCGCCGGCGCTTCCGCTCTGGTCGGGGCGATGCTGGTGGGGGACTCGCTGCGCGGGAGTCTGCGCGATCAGGCCGCCGCGAGAACCGCCGGAATCGACTTTGCGGTTGTCGCCGGCGCCCCCTTTGCGGACGATCTGCCGCAACGGCTCGGAACACGCCTTCGCGAGATCGGGCAAGCAGCGGAGGTCTTGCAAGCGCTGCGTCTGCCCGCCGCGGTTCGCTCTGCCGACAGCGGCGAGCGGGTGAACGGAGCCGCGGTCTACGGGATCGATGGATCATGGGCACGCTCGCCGCATTCCGTCTTCTCACACGCGCCGGCCGAAGACGAAGCGATTCTCAGCGACGCGCTGGCAAGAGAGCTTCACGTCTCCGCCGGGCAGGACGTCGTGCTCTATCTTCCGCGTCACACCGATTCTTCGCCGGAAACGCTCTTTGGCCGCCGGCATGACGCGACGGTTCCGCTGCGATTGCGCGTGGGCGGCGTATTGCCGGCCGTGGGAATGGGAGAGTTCTCCCTGCGACCGGCGGCGGATCGAGCCCGCAATGTGTTTGCGAACCGCTCCACCGTCGCTCGGGCGACACGCCTGACCGGAACGGCGAATCTCCTGCTTGTTACACATTCAGCGTCCTCCGATGCAAGCGGTGTGATCGAAAAGGCACTCCGCGAAAGTCTGTCGCTGCGGGATGTGGGGGCGCACATCCGCGTCGATTCGGAGCGAGGCTATCTCAGCATCGAGAGCCGTTCGCTGCTGATCGCGCCGGAGATCGAGTCGGCGGCTTTCGGCGCGGCCGCCGATGCCGGAGCCGCCGCCACCGGCATCATCAGCTACCTGGCGAACGAAATCCGCCTGACCGAGCAGCCGGAGCGGAGCATTCCGTATTCGACGGTTGCGGCCATTACGCCCGGGTCGACCGTCGCGGCGAAGTTCGAGCAAAGCGCCGGCGAGCCGTTCGCGGAATTTCATAGCGGCCAGATTCTGCTCAACGAGTGGGCGGCGAAATCGCTCGGCGCCAACGTCGGCAATGCGCTCGATCTGACCTACTACGTAACGGGAAAGTTCGGCGCGATCGAGACGCGAACGAGTACCTTCACCCTGGGCGGAATCGTCGCGCTTCGCGGGGCGGCGGCCGATCCCGGCTTCGTGCCGACGCTCGCGGGCGTGACGGACGCGCCGCACATGGGAGATTGGGATCCGCCGTTTCCCGTCGATTTGAAGAAAATCCGCCCGCAGGACGAGCAGTATTGGGACGAGCATCGCACGACGCCCAAGGCGTTCATCCTGTTCGACGACGGCAAGCGGCGCTGGACGGAGGCGGACGGCCGATTCGGCGTGCTCACGTCGATCCGCGTGGAGAAGCCGGGCACGGAGGATCTCGCCGCGCTGGCCAAGCGCGTCGAATCGTCGCTGCTTGCCCGCGTTCGGCCCGCATCGCTTGGCTGGAGCATCATCGCGCTGCACGACATGGCGAAAGCCGCCGCGGACGGTCCGACCGATTTCGCCCAACTGTTCCTGGCGTTCAGCTTCTTCCTGATCGTGTCCGGGCTCATTCTGGTCGCGCTGCTGTTTCGGCTGGGCGTCGAGCGGCGCGGCGTGGAAATCGGCACGCTGCTGGCGCTGGGGTTTCGGCCGCGGACGGTTCTGCGCGTCTTGCTGGCCGAGGGCGCGGTCGTCGCCGGGGTGGGATCGCTTCTCGGGCTGGCGGGCGCGGTGGGGTATGCGGCCCTGCTCTTGGCCGGGCTGCGCACGATCTGGTCCGCCGCGGCAACCGCCCCCGCACTCGCACTCCACGTGCAACCGACGTCGCTGCTGCTGGGATATGTGATCAATCTGGCGTGCGCGATGTTTGCGATCTGGGCGAGCGTGCGGCGCATCGCCGAATTGCCGCCCAGGACTTTGCTCGCCGGAAACGCAGGAGCGGAGTCTCAGCGGCAATCCACCCGGCGCGATCATGGGCGTCAGATGCTCATCGTGC
>JACRLV010000376.1:0-1409 GCA_016235145.1 Planctomycetota bacterium | reverse complement strand
TATTGGCCGCGCTGCTCGCAACGACATGGGTGGGCGTCGTTCCCACCGCCATCGGCTTCTTTCTGTGCGGGACGGCGGCGGTCTGTGCGGCGATTGTGGCGGCGAGACTTCTGTTCCTGCGAGGTTCGCGGAACGGCGATCTGAAGCCCGGCTGGAGCGCCGCGTGGCGCATGGCACTGCGCAACGCCGGCCGCGCCGCCGGCCGCAGCACGCTGATCGTCACGCTGCTTGCGAGCGCGACTTTCCTGATCATCGCCCTGAGCGCGTTTCGGATCGACGCGGAATCGACCGATCGCAAGGACTCGGGAACGGGCGGTTTCGCGTTGCTCGCGACGGCCGCGACACCGCTTCTGGCGGACCTGAATCAGCCCGGCGGCCGCGAGCGGGCCGGCCTGGCCGCGCCGCCGCCGGACGGCGAAAACATGCCGGTGTTCTTCCCATTTCGAGCGTCCGAGGGCGACGCGATCGGCTGCCGCAATTTGTATCGGCGTCAGCAGCCGCGCTTGCTCGGCGCGACGGAGAGCTTCCTGATCCGCGGGGGATTCCGGTTTTCCGAGACCGCACTGCCGAGTGCGTCCAACCCGTGGCTGTTGCTGAACAGTTTCCGTCGCGACGGGGTCATTCCTGTCATCGGCGACGAGGCGGCCGTCCGCTGGCAGCTCCACAAGGGTCTTGGCGAGACGATCGCGATTCGCGACGAGCAGGGGCGCTCGCGCGAGCTTCGCTTCGTCGCGCTGCTGTCCGGTAGCGTCCTCCAGGACGAGTTGATCGTGTCGGAGGACGCGTTTCTCGACCTGTTTCCGTCGTCCACCGGCTACTCGACCTTCCTGATCGAGACGCCCGGCGCGGACGCCGCGCGCATCGACGCAGTTTCAAAGTGGCTCGAATCCTCGCTATCGAATTGGGGCGTGGACGCGAAGAGCGCCCGCGAGAAGCTGGCGGAGTTTCTCGCCGTGCAGAACACCTACCTGAGCAGCTTTCAGACGCTCGGGGCGTTCGGGCTGATGCTCGGCGCGCTGGGGCTGACGGCGGTCATGCTGCGGAATATCTGGGAGCGCCGCCGGGAAACGGCCCTGCTGGCCGCGCTCGGCTTCCGCCCGCGCGCGATCCGTCGGCAAATCCTGCTCGAAAACGCCTGGCTGATCGTGCTTGGGCTGGCCTGCGGCGCCGGACCAGCGCTGCTGGCGATCGCACCGGCGGCCGCGGCCCGCCCGACTGCGATTCCCTGGAGCGTGCTGACGCTGACACTCGGCGGCGTGAGCGCGGTCGCGCTCGTATCGGCCTGGGCCGCCTTGTGCTTCGGTTGGCGGAAAGCGCCGGCCTCCGTCTTGAAGATGGAGAGTTCGTAACATCTGACCCCTGAGCCCGACGCGGCATTTCGTAGCGTCGGACCTCCGAGTCCGACGATG
>JACRLV010000391.1 GCA_016235145.1 Planctomycetota bacterium | reverse complement strand
TACTCCGCCGCCCAAGACTGACAAAGCAAGCAGCGCGCGAGCCATCTTGCGACACTCCCGCACAGCCCGTTCACCCAGCGGAATACCATTCCACAATATTCGCTAGCTGTCAACCAAATCTGGTTTTTTTTCTTCGGATTCTCCATAGGGAAAAACCTTAAGATCAGGTGGAATGCGATCCGCCTCATCTCAGCCTTCCGACGGACTGCAAGTTGAGTAGTTCCAAAGCCCAGCACGCGGCTGCCGGCAAAAAGCTGGGCTTGGAGTTCCGTAGGCTGGGCTGAGTACTCGAAGCCCAGCACGCAGTTGCCGGCCATAGCTGGGCTTCGAGTACTCAGCCCAGCCTACCCCCTTCAACAGCCTGCCCGCCCGCTCACCACCCGCCCTCCTGCTCAAACAACCGCCCGTTCCCGCCGATCGCCGCCTCCAGACCCGTCGTCACGCCGCGCAGGCCCCGGGCCAGCTCGATCGCCATCGCGCACACGTCCGGCGCGTCGTCGTGCCGCGCCCGCGGAAAGTGCAGAAACTGCGATTCCGCCTCCGCCGACAAATCCTCCGGCAGCAAAAACGAGCCGTTCTCGTAGAAACACGCGCTGCCCTCGATCCGCGCCCGCTTGTTCGAGATCGCGTTGATCCCCACGATCGGCATATACAGGCGCTGCTTGCGGCTGTGCTCCTCCAGCACCTGCCGCAGCGCCGCCTGGTACGCGACGGTCTCGATCCCGATCCGCACCGGCCGCCAGCGCTCGAACGCCGCCACGATCCGCCGCACCTGCTCGACGATCCCGATCCGCTCCAGCAGCAGCTCGCGCGTGTGAATCACGCCGCTCTCGGCGTCCACGCCGCCGACCCACATCGCGAAAAAGTCTCCGCCGCTCGTGCCCGTCGCCGGATCGACCGCGATGAGATTCACGATTCGCCCGAGCCGGTCGAGCCGCGCGAGCTCCTGCTGCGAAGTCCGCCGCAGCCACTCCGGCCGAAACACCCGCAGCGAATCGTCCACCGGGTTCGCCTGATATTCCTGCTCGAACGCGAGCGTGCCGATCCGCTGCCGCTCCTCCTGCAACCGCTCGACCGGCCAGCGGGCCGGCCAGAGCGCCTTGAGCTGAAACATCGGCGGGCCGCCGGGCTGGGTGCTGGCGACCGGCTCGGCCTCCAGAGCGCGGTAGACGCGATAGTCCCAGCGCGGCCAGCGGCCCCGGTCGGCCAGCCCGGCCAGCAGCGAATCAAAGTGGAGGATCGAGCCGATCACGACCAGCTTCCCGCCCGGCGCCAGCGCCGGCATGACGACCCGCCGCAGCCAGTGCTCCAGCTTGCGCCGGCCTTCCGCCGACGCGACGCGGTCGTCCTTTTCGATGTCGTCGCAGATGATGAGATCCGGCCGATTCGCCCCGACGCGCATTCCGCGAAACGCCGCCCCGGCACCCTTCGCCTGCACCGTCACGCCGCTGGCCGCGGTGAAAATCGCCTCGGCCCATTTGCCGCGCGTGCGGCGTTTCGGCGGAGCGGTCTTTTTTCCCTTTGCGGACTTCGGTTTGCTTTCTACCGCGTCGCCGTCGCGGGTCAGGTCGCCGTACTCGTCGAGCAGCGCGTCGTTGGTCTCGAGTTCAGACCGGATGTCGCGGACGAATTGCGTCGCCAGCGAGGCCTCGTGCGAGACGATGACGATGTTGCGATGCTGCTTTTCGCAGATGGAGTACAGCGGGTATGCGAACGAAACGCAGGTGCTCTTGGCATGCCCGCGCGGCGCGACGCACGCCAGCAGCCGGCCCTTCGACCCCAGCAGGCCGAACAGCTCGCGGTGAAACGGGCTCGGCTCGTCGGAAAAATACTCCGGCAGGCGCCGCATCGCCCAGCGCAAGACAGGGTCGCTCTCCCGCGGCGTCGTCTTTCGATCATCGTGCTTTGCCATCCCATGAACCATAGCCCGCTTTTTCTGCGGTCAGCGGCCCTGCGCGGAGCGAGGCGGGGCGGCGCGGACGTTGCCGGCCGTTGCGCGGCGCCGCGCGCAGTTGACGGGCGTGGCCAGGGATTCTGGCACACGATCCGAGCCCCGAGCGCCAGCGCGTGGGCTTATTCAAGAATTGCGCCCAGCCGCAAATCCCCGCGCGCTTTCGTTTGGGGCGCGGATCGGTGCGTTTGCTCGCCGCTTGGTTGCGGACGAAAATCCGCGGCGGCGGTTTTCCGCGCCGCCCGGGCCAGTAGCCCAACGGCAGAGGCAGGGGATTTAAAATCCCTTCAGTGCGGGTTCGAATCCCGCCTGGCCCATCGCGTTGCAGCTCATTTGTGTACGTGCCGCCGGCGAGCCGGTGATTCGGCAGGACTTGCTCCGGCTGATTGCGGCCGCACTCCATGACCTAGTTTGTTGGCTGTATGACTCATAGTATGATATATTAGCAACTTATAATCCTCGCGAACGGCGCTGGAGTCGGCATCAAGCCTGTGGGTAAGGCGGGTTTCGGAGCGGTCGGCGCTCGTCGTCCCATTGCGCCAAGTCGAACTGCCCACAAAATCGAAACCGATTCCGGTGCTGTGCGAATCGATTTTCGTATTGACTGGGGCTCGCGCGTTCCGTACGCTTTCGACTTCCGCAGGAGGGCGCCGCCGACGGCGCGGACAATTCTCAACCGGAGGAGGAACCGGTTATGCATCACTTGCGAGCAGCGTCATTGTTCTGGATCAGCGGGACAGCCGCTGCGCTTTGCAGCGCATCCACGATCGTGCCGTCCGCGGCGCAGCGCAGCGTGAGCGCTTCGGTGGACCTGATCGCCGGAGAGACGCAAGCCAACGACGCGAATTCCATCTTTTCCGGCACGCTGGATCCGTTCAATGAAACGGTGGGGGCGGCGGCCGGCATCGATCCGATCACCGGCGTCGTTTCCGCCAGCCAGTTGTCGGATATCACTCCGCTCTCCATCGTGGGGCAGGCCGATCTTTCGGGCGAGCTGAATGTCCCGGCCGGCGCTTCGCTTTCCGCGTCGAGCCTGGGCGGCGGCGCCGGGTTGAGCGTGACGTTTTCGGTGAGCGACCTGACGGCCTACACGCTGACGGCTCATGCCAGCGCGTCTTCAGCGATTCCGAACTCGATCCAGGGAGTCGTGCTGACCGGGGCGGGCGGAGCGTTGGTTTCCGCCGAAGGGTACGACAATTTCGTCGCGGATGTAAACACGGCCGGTGTGCTTGCGCCAGGCGAATACACGCTGCTCGTCTACTTCACGCTGTCAGCGGACACGCCGAGCGTCGCTGGGCCGTTCTCCGCTGGCGCGCTGGGGCACTTCGACGTGAATTTCCAGGTTCCCGAGCCGTCCTCGTTGACGGTCGTCCTCCTGGCGCTGCTGGCCTGTCGGCGACGTTGACCGTTCGGCGCTCCCCGCGCGCCAAGCCAGCGCAATGCCTGGTCCGCACAGTGGACTCTTGGCGAGCTCGCTGGGCTGATGAAGCGGAACGTGTTCGTGCGCCGAGCCAGCGCTGCAAGTCTGAGCCACACTCACAATGTCCCACGTCCGGCGAAATGCAGGCTGCGGCTTCGCAGGATCACGCCGTCCGGCTTTCCTACGCGCCCAACTGCGATTGAATCGAGGAGCTCGCCAAGATGAGACTTCAGTGTCACGCGGTGCTTGGCCGTGCAGCGATTCACTCCATTCTATCAGCGCTTTCCGTGTCTTCTTCATCCGCAACAATTGCCCAGGACTTCTCACAGCCAGCCGCCGCACCCGCCTTGGCGCCGATTCCCACGCTCGACCTGTCCAACGAACGCGATCGCCAGACGATCGTCGATCGCGAACTGGGTCAGTATCTCGGGCATTCGACGACCGTCCTGCTCCGCGACGGCAAGACTCTCCTCTGCGCCTGTCCGGGCGTGGAAATTCTTCCCGACGGCACGATCGTCACGACGACCTACGGCCACTGGACGCAAGGAGAGCAGCCGTACATCGTCAGCATTCGGTTGCGACTGGCGGAGTTGGATGCAATTCTGAAAAAGCGCGTCAAACGGTATTGTCGGACCGTAGCCTCGCACAGTGGCGTCGGCCCGTCGCGTCGAACCTCCGGGTCCGACGACGAATTCACGAGTGAAAAGCCCGTCGGACTCGGAGGTC
>JACRLV010000060.1 GCA_016235145.1 Planctomycetota bacterium | reverse complement strand
ACGCTACTGAGTCCGACGCTACTGAATCCGACGCTACTGAGTCCGACGCTACTGAGTCCGACGCTACTGAGTCCGACGCTACTGAGTTCGACGCTACGAGATCCGGCAGCAGCGCGCGGACGCAGCGCGGATGCTCGCCGCGAAACGGTCGCGGCCAGAGCTGCCATGCGGTCGCCGGATGCACGCCCGCCGGGAAGGCATGGTCCGGGCTGTCCGGCGTCCAGCGATCCCAGACGTTTTCGATCCAGTTCGCGCGCGTCGTTTTCGCGTCGCGGCGCGAGTAAATCTGCATTTTCATTCGCACGCGGGCGTCGTCGTTCCAGCCGTAATGCCAGTTGAGGATGCGCGGATCGCAGGGCGGGCGGATTCCCGTGTTTTCCCGCACTCCGCGGATGATGCGACGCACCGGCACGTGGCTCACGCTCATGCCCGGCGAGACGCGAAGCGCGCGCGGCACGCGGCACCACAGGTCGTTGCCATCGCGCTCGGCGAGGATCCAACGCGGCGATTTCCAGAAGATGCGCATCGGCATTTCGAGCGCTTGCAGCGACGGATCCTCGAACTCACGCGGCACGGCGGCGAAAACCTCGTCGTCGTAGAACTCGTCGGCGTCGACGTGCCAGAGCAGGTCGCCGGTCACGAGTTCGGCGTAGGCGGCGGACATCTCATCCTTGTCGCGCCACGCGCGCTGAATCACGCGGAGTTTCCGCTGCCGGTCGGGATAGTCGGCGAGAATCTCAAGCGTACCGTCATTGGAGCGCGGCCCGACGCCGAGCACATCCCGCAGCAAGCGGATTGAACCTTCGCAGACGATGATCTCGTGGGCGTGCGGGTAGAGGTGGTCCAGATTCGCCCGCAGCGTCGCCGCTTCGTTGAAGGCAATGAGGCAGAACGAAAGCTTCATTGCATGCGATCCTGTATCGATCGGGCGGCAAAAGCGACGACACGGTGCAGCGCGCTCACACGGCCTCCGCCAAATGTGCTACGAGCGGCTCGCGGTGTTTCAGCAGCCGGGCCGGGTTGCCGACCACGACGCTGTTGTCCGGAACGTCGTCCAGGACGACGGCGCCCGCGCCCACGATCGTGTTCGACCCGATGCTCACGCCGGTCAGGATGGTCGCGCCCGCGCCGATGAACGTCGATTCGCCGACGTGCGTGCAGCCGCAGAGCGTCGCGTTCGGCGAAATCACCGCAAAGTCCTCGACGATCGCATGGTGCTCGACCACCGCGTTGGTGTTGATGACGGCGTGCCGGCCGATGCGGGCCAGCGGGCTGATCGCCGCGCCGCTGAACACGACCACGCCTTCCGCGAGAGCCGCCGCAGGCGAGACGGCGGCGGTCGGGTGGACCGCCGTCCACCACTTGTGCGTTCGCTCGCCGAAGCGGGCCGCGAGTTTTCGCCGCATCGCCATGTGCTCGTACCCGGCCATGCCGAGAATGGTCGCGTCGATCATCCCCTGCTCGATGCGGGCGAGCAGCTCCTCGTCCGCGCCGATGTGCGGAACCGCCATGCGGCGCATGTGCGTGCGGTCGTGGCTCGGGTGGTCGGCGTAACCGATCAGGCAGGCCCGGCCCGCGGCGCGAATGCAATCCGCAACGACGACGGCATGCACTCCGCCGCCGACGAGGGCGACGGACGGACGGCGATCGGCTGGAACGGACGCGAGTTTCATGGCGGTGCTCACTGGCTGCCGGCCGGGCGCTCACAGGCGACTGCGGCCGGCGTCTGGTTTCCTCGGGATTTCCGCGGTGCGGTTCGCACGTACGGATGGGTCGGAACGGTTGAGTCGGTTGTACGGTCCAGTGCGTCGGTGATCGCCTCGCACACGGCGTCGATCGTCTCGTCGGGAAGGCCGCACCATGACGGCAGCGAAAGCCCGCTGGCGTAGGCTTGCGTCGTGTTCGGGAAGGCCGAGCCGGCCGCCGGGCGTTGCCGCAGGTGTTCGCGATAGCACGGTTGCTGGTGCAGCGGATAGAAGAATCGGCGCGACTGGATTCCCCTGGCTTGCAGCGCGCCTGCCAGTGCGGCGGCGTCGTCCGCGAAGACGTTCGTGAACCAGAAAACCGGCTCGACGTGCGGCGGTGGTTGCTGCAAGCGGACATTCGCCAGGCCGGCGAGCCCGCGGGCGTAGCGCTCGCGAATTCGCCGCTTGTCGGCAATGACGCGTTCGAGCTTGTCGAGTTGCGAAAGCCCGAGCGCGGCCTGCATCTCGGTAAACGAGAAATTGAATCCGACCTGTTCGTGGACGAAGACGCCTTTCTGCATGCGTCCGTGGTTTTTCAGGCGGTATACCGCTTCGGCCAGCGAGTCGTCGCTCGTCAGGATCGCGCCGCCTTCGCCGGTGGTGAGCGTCTTGTTGCCGTAGAAGCTGATCACGCCGGCGCTGCCGCGCGTGCCCGCGTGCGCGCCCGCGAACCGCACGCCGACGGCCTGCGCGGCGTCTTCGATGATCAGGAGGTTGTGTTGCCGGGCGAGCGGCTCCAGCGCGGCGACGTCGGCCGCGAGTCCATATAGATGTACGGGAATGATCGCGCGGGTTCGCGGCGTGATGTGCGGCGTCGCGGTCCGCGGCGAAAGCATCAGGGTTTCGGGCTCGACGTCGCAGAACACGGGCGTCGCGCCGGCGAGAATGACGGCGTTCGCGGTCGCCACGAACGTCAGATCGGGAACGATCACCTCGTGGCCGGGGCCGATGCCGAGAGCGCGCAGCACGGCGAAGAGGGCGCAGCTCGCGTTCGCGTATGCGATCGCGTGTCGCGCGCCGGTCAGCTCGCGCAGGCGCGTTTCGAAAAACCGGGTCCGATCGTGCTCGGTTACAAAGGTCGATTCGACGGCGGCGCGTACCGACTCGACGTCGTCGGAATCGATCCAGGGTTGAATCTGCGGCACCACCACGCGCGACCCTCCGCGTGATTGTCTCTATCGGTTGATTGGGAGGCTGGGGAAAGGGGCGGACGCGCAAAAACGGCGCTCGCGGCGCGTCGCGGTCGTCCCGACGCGTCATGGCGTGGCATGCTCGCATCCGTTGGCGAGCATGTCCTTCGCAAGTTGGCCTCGCGAGGGAAAACGGGGCATGGCTGCCAACGGACGCAGCCATGCCACAAGCCGGGTACGATGCTTGGGGAGCCGGCTCGTGCGAGATTCCCATCTCGCACGCATTCCGCGGGATTCCGATCCCGCGCGGTTCGGACTTTCGCCGGTGCGATCGGCGGTTTGGCTCGGCGCTCCTACAATGCCCGGAAGGGATTTTCCTGATTGCCATACAAATGGGCCTCCGCACGGGCCGGGAGGTGCAAATGAAAACTCGTTCCAAGATCCGCTTTTCCGCGACGCTGTTGTCGCCGCGGCGAACAACCGCGAAGGCCGCCTCCTGGGTCTTCCTGACGCTACCCAAAGATGCGAGCGGCATGCTGCCTTCGCGGGGGCAGGTGACGGTGGAGGGCACGCTCAACGCCGCTCCGTTCACCGCCACGCTCCAGCCTGACGGCGAGGGCGGGCACTGGCTCAAGCTGGACCGCAAGCTGCGCGAAGCGGCGGCCGAGTCCGGAACCGCCGGGTTGAACGCCGGCGAAGTCGTGACGCTGGAAATCTCGCCGGTGGCGGAGGAGCCGGAGCCGACCGTGCCGGCCGATCTGCGAAAGGCCCTCGCGGCGGCTGCTCCGAAGGCGCGCGAGGTGTGGACCGACATCACGCCCGCGGCGCGGCGGGATTTCATTCACTGGATCACGTCAGCAAAGAAGGCCGAGACCCGCGCCAAGCGAACCGCGACCGCCTGCGACATGCTCGCCAAGGGCAAGCGGCGGCCGTGCTGCTTTGATCGGTCGGGGATGTACAGCAAAAGCCAGAGTTGCCCGGCGGCGGAGGACAGTCTGTAGGGCAGGTCGCGGCCTCTTGCGACCTGCCGTCGGCGCGGTGGCAATGTCGCGATGAAGGGCGGGATGAAATTCCGGCGGCGAGCGGTAACCGTGCGCGGCGGGAACAAAGCATGGCTGCCAACGGACGCAGCCATGCCACAAGTCAGCCATTGCTCTTGGGAAGAGATTCCCGCGGTGCGGGATGCGAGAGGGGATTCTCGCACAAGCGGCGGCCGCGCATCGTGGCCCCGCGCGCTGGCGCTTGGGGTTCTGATCGGCATTAGACCGCCGGCGCGGGTTCCAGGTTGATTACGTCGATCATCCTGCGCAGGTGGCCGATGTTCTTCTTGTCGAGGCGCAGGCGGATGCGTTTCAGCGCGGGCAGCTCGCCTTGTTCTTCGGGCAGCGGGTCGGTTTGTTCGATCCGGCCCGCGGCGAGGATCAGGCGGGCGAATTGGTCGTTGAGCCGGGTGAGGGTGGCGTCCGGCAGCGGACGGCGGATGCGCAGCACCAGGTCGTCGTTGACGTAGCGGCTGGAGTGAAAGACGCGGTAGAACTGGAGCACGTGCTGCACCGCCGCGTCCACGCTGTCGGTCAGCTTGAACAGCCCCATGTCAGGTTCGCCGATCATGCCGCAGCGCAGCAGTTCCGCGGCCACGTAGGCCCGCCATTGCGGCCAATAGGTTCCGCCGGTCTGTTCGATCATGACGATCGGAATCAGCGGCGCCTTGCCGGTCTGCACCAGCGTGAGCGCTTCGAATCCTTCGTCCTGTGTGCCGAAGCCGCCGGGGAATAGCGCGATCGCCGACGCTTCCTTGAGGAACATCAGCTTGCGGGTGAAGAAATAGCGGAAATTCACGAGCTTCTGATCGGCCGCGATGATCTCGTTGGTCTTTTGCTCGAAGGGCAGGCGGATCGCGACGCCGAAACTCGCCTCGCGGCCGGCGCCGCCGTGGCCGGCCTTCATAATTCCGTCGCCGGCGCCAGTGATGACCATCCAGCCGGCATCACCCATTCTCCGGGCGAACTCGACGGCGGCCTTGTAATCGGGGTGATGCTCGGGCGTGCGGCTGGAGCCGAAAATGCTGATTTTCCGCGTTTCGCGGTAGGGGGCGAAGACTCTGAAGCCGTAGCGCAGCTCCGCCAGCGCTTTGTGGAGCAGCTTCACGTCGCCGCGGCTGCATCCGTCGCGGGCCAGACGGCAAACCGTCAACATCATCTCCTCATAAAGGTCCTGGTTCTCACCCTGGAGATGGCGTGAGGCGAAATCGTGGATGTCCTTGTCGCGTTCGGTTCGGTTTTCAGCATCGAGGCGCGAAGCGGGGCCGTTTGGCACAGAATATACTCCTAAGCGGACGCGCGGCGGGTTGGCCCGAGCGCGAGCCGCGCATTGTACGCCCGTTCGGCGCCGGACGAAACGGAAGTTGGGCTGATTTGACATGCGCGGGCCCTTCTTCGTACGATTGCTCTCTCCGGACTGGGCGCTGGCGCGGGGCGGTCCGCCGCTGGGACTGACACTCGATGGAACTGCACTGGCTGGGCCAAGCGACGCTTACGGCGTACCTGGTTGTTCTCACGCTGCTGTGTATCTACGGCGTGCATCGGTATTTCCTCGTCATGACTTTCTACCGCGTGCGGGGCCGGAATCGGGTTCCCGCCGGCCAATTCGACGAATTGCCGCGAATTACCATCCAGCTCCCGATGTACAACGAGCAATATGTGGCGGAGCGGATTATCGAGGGGGCCTGTCGGGTCGAGTATCCCCGCGACCGGCTCGAAATCCAGGTTCTGGATGATTCGACGGACAATACGCGCGAGATCGCCCAGCGATGCGTCGAGCGGATGCGGGTCGATGGCGTGAACATCGTCTACCTGCATCGAGAGGACCGCACGGGTTACAAGGCCGGGGCGCTGGAGGCGGGGCTGAAGACGGCGACGGGCGAGTTTGTCGCGATCTTCGACGCGGATTTCGTGCCGCCGCCGAATATCCTGCTGGAGACTGTGCATCACTTCACCGATCCGAAAATCGGCATGGTGCAGTGTCGCTGGGAGCATCTGAATCGGGGCGATTCGCTGCTGACCGAGGCCCAGGCGATCCTGCTCGACGGCCATTTCATGATCGAGCACACCGCCCGAAACCGCACCGGCCGGTACATGAGCTTCAACGGCACGGCGGGCGTCTGGCGGCGGGCGGCGATTCAGGACGCCGGCGGCTGGAGCCACGACACGCTGACCGAGGATCTGGACCTGTCGTATCGGGCGCAGCTCCGCGGCTGGCAGTTTGTGTTCCTCCCCAATATCACCTCGCCGGCGGAACTGCCGCCGGAGATGAACGCCTTCAAGGCCCAACAGCACCGCTGGACAAAGGGCGGCGCTCAGACGTGCGTGAAGCTGCTGCCGACGGTGATGCGCAGCAAGAGCAGCTTGCGCGTCAAGGTGGAAGCGTTCTTTCATCTGACGAGCTGCATGGTCTACATCCTGATGGTGCTGCTCAGCATTCTGGTGGGGCCGGCGCTGATCTATAAGGTCGTCGCGAATCAGGAGATGTCGACCTGGGAGATGGCGTTCGATTTCGTGCTGTTTTTCATTGGAACCGGATCGGCCCTGGCCTTCTACATCGTCAGCCAGCGGCAATTGCTGCGAAGCTGGACGGAGATATTCCGCTATATTCCGGCCCTGATGGCGATCGGCATCGGCATCGCGTTCAACAACGCCATCGCGGCGATCGAGGGATTCTTCGGCAAGTCGGGCGAGTTCTTCCGCACGCCGAAGTTCGGCGACAAGACCCAGACTCTTGGAAACTGGCAATCGCGGCTGAGCGGCTTTTCGTTCAAGGGCGCCTGGAAGGCCTGGGCCGAATTGGGAATGGCCGCGTACCTTTCAGTCTGCCTGTGCTCATTCTTCTTCTTCGAGCACTGGGTGGAACGAGTGTCCGCGGCGATTCGGTTCCGCTGTCGCGGCTGGCTGAATTCATCGGTCGATCATCGACTTCCCTGCTGACAGAACCCCAAGCGCCAGCGCGCAGGGCCAGCAGCGTCGGACCTCCGAGTCGGACGGGGAATACGGCCGCGCGCTGGCGCTCGGAGTTCTGAGAATGCGCCCTCACCCCGGCCCTCTCCCGGAGTACCGGGAGAGGGGGAAATGTACCGCAGCCGCCCTCAGCTGATTCCTTTCCCCCGCGCGCTGGCATTTGCGGTTCTTGCGGCCCCGCGGAGCTCTTGCGCCCGCGGTGAGTACAATTCTCCCGCATGGATTCTCCGAGGCCGCCCGCTGGATTGCGAATCGTGTGGCTGTTTGCAGCGGCCATCTTCCTGGTCGCGCTCGCGCTGCGGCTGATTTTTCTGCTTTACTCGCGCGACCGGTTCTGGCCGCACTCGACGTACTTTGAGGGTGATGCGCCGTTGTTCGCGCATTGGGCTGCCGCCCTCGATCGCGGCGAGCGTTTTGAGGAGGGGCTGCCGCTTCATTCGCCGGCCGTCGCGTATCTGATGCACTGGTTCGCCGCCCCGGGCGGACCGCGCGATTGGCCGTTGCCGGCGCGGGACTTTCTCGCGCTCAAGTGCGCGTGGTGCGGCTTGTCGGCGGCGACGAGCGCTGTGTTCTTTGTGTTGGCAGCGCGGACGGTCGGGCTTCGGGCGGCCTGGGCGGCCGTGATGCTGCTGATGTTCTCGTTCGGATCCTACGTTACCGCCGCTTCCCTGAATTCGGAGACGCCCTACGCTTTTGTGGTTGTCGCGCTCGTCGCGCTCACGACCTGGTTTGCGGATCTCAAGCGGCGCGGCGCCATCGCCTCGCTGGTCTGTCTGGCCGTCGCCCTCGGCGTCCTGCACGGTCTTGGATGCCTGTTGCGCGCGGAGCATCCTCTGCTCGTGGTGTTGCTGGCTTGCGGCATGATCGCGTCGCCGGCGCGCGGTTTGCCGCAACCGGCGATCGTCGCCGATCCACGCCGCGGCCGCGGCTGGCTTTCCGTGGGCACAACGGTCCTGATGATCGCCACGATGGTCGGGGTGTGCCTGCCTTGGACGCTTGCGGCCCGGGCTGCGATTGATCGAATGAACCGCGAAACGACCTTACCGCCGGATTACGAGCACGCAGCAATAGCATGGACCGACGACGCCCGGCGTCTCGTTGACGCGATGCCGGCCTTCGCCCGTGCGGACAATGTGCGGTATGTCTCGGACACGCTTGCCCGGGCGGGCCGCAAGCAGGTTTCGGGAGGGGAAGTTGAGGCGTTTCTTCGGCGGCAGTTCGACTACATACCAGCGCCGCTCTCCCGCCGGGTGTTTGTATCAAGCCAGGGGCCGCTCGCGTTTGCCCTGGCGAACCACCCGAAAGCGGACGGTGGATTTTCAAAAGCGGCGCTCGACGCCCGCTTCGAACCCGATCCTTCGCTGCAAATGACGCTGCCGTCGCACTTGCGGCTCTACAACGATGGGTACGCGGCGGGGTGGCGGTCGATAGGCAGCGATCCGGCCGCGTGGCTGGGCCTGGTCGGCCGCAAGCTGACCCGCTTCGCCGCGGGAGCCACACTGGGCGTCGGGGCGACGAATTGGCCGGTTGGGCGCAGCGGCACGCGGGCCGCGGTCGACCTGGCGACGCCGCTGCCGGGCGGGGTGTGGTGCGTCTGGCAGACGCTTTGGGGCGTTGCGCTGGCGTCTGGTGTGTATGTCGCAGCGAAGCGGCGCGTCGGCGGGCTCTGGCTGCTCGTCATCGCGTACAAACTCGCCGTTACGGTCGCATTCTTCGGCTACGCGCGGCAGGCCGTGTCCATCGCGCCGGCTTTTTGCCTCCTTGCGGCGCTCGCCGTTGATCGGTTGGTGCGGTTTCTGCCGGCACGGCTTGCCGGTCCGCGCATCGGCTACGGTTGCGTGCTGATGGTCCTTGCGGTGATGCTTGCGACCGATCTCGCAATCGCGCGCCGGCCCGCCGAAATGCGGATTCGCGGGCCGGCCCGCCCGGCGACGCACTGGGCGCCGAACGCGTTTGAAAGCAACCAGTCGATCGACATTCTGCTGGAGGCGCCCGCGAAGACGAAGTGATCCGCTATCGATCGGGCGCCGGAGCTTGGAACGGCCGCGACTGGTCGCCCCTTTCGAAAGGGTGCGTTAAGCTGCACGACATACGGTCGTCATGCAGTTCCCGGCGGCGAGCGCGGTCTCGCTTGGATTGGAGCCATCATGTCGCGATTTCTTGCGTCGTTTCTCGCCATTGCATTCCTGTCGCTGAGCTTCGGCGGCGGCTGTGCCGCGATGCGTTCCGCAGCGCTGTTGAATGACGCGGCCGGCAGCGGTTCGCTCGTGGGGCAATACGCCGCATTCACCGGCGAAGGCAAGCCCATCACGCTGCGGCAGGCCGTGGACGCGGCTTCGTGGGCGGATGCGGTCTTCTTCGGCGAAGAGCACGTCGACTCGACCTGCAATCAGATTGAAGCCCAGATGCTGGGCGAGCTGGCCCGGCAATGGCGGCCCGTTTCGCTGGCGATGGAGTTTTTCGAAACCGACACGCAGCCGCCTCTGAACGCCTATCTGGCTTCGAGCGCCGACGAAGTGGTCGACGAAAAGAAATTCCGCAAGGACACGCGCCAGGGCCGGCAATACGCCACGTCGCACCGTCCGCTGATCGAACTGTGTCGCGCGGCGGGCATGCCGGTCATTGCGGCGAACGCGCCGCGTCGCCTGGTGCGGGACTATCGAAAATCAGAGCTGGAATACTCCGCCTATCTTGCAACCCTCCCGCCGGAAGACCGGGCTTTGCTGCCGTCGCGGGTGGAGCGGGTCGGCGGGCGCTACTGGGACGATTTCCTTAAGGTGATGAGCTCGCATGGGGACGACTCCGCCGCGGCGACTGCGTCTCAGCCGTCGGACGAAGAACGCAAGCGAATCGAGCGGGCGTTTCTTTCCCAGTGCATGTGGGATGACGCGATGTCGGAAAGCGTCGCGCGGCATCGCGACGAGCAGCCGGATCGGCGCGTCATGTTGATTGTCGGCGGATTCCACGTGAGCTGGGGCGGCGGCACGCTGGCGAAGTTCAAGACGCGCCGCCCGGGCGATCGGGTCTTCACGGTCCTCTATCGCGGCACGCATCAGACGCCCTTGAAATTCGATCCGGATGATCGCGATGTCGCGGACGTGGTGATCTACGGCATCCAATCTCCGCCGGAGCCGCCCGCAAGCGCCCCGGCCAGCGGGCCCGCGAGTCAGCCGGAAAGTGCGCCGGCAAGCCAACCGGAAAGCGCGCCGGCAAGCCAACCGGAAAGCGCGCCTGCGAGTCAACCGGCGAGCGCCCCGGCCGGCGACTGAGCATCGCGTTCAACGTTACGGTTTTCGCGCGTAGACCTGCAAACGCCGGTCGCCCTTGACGATCGCCTCGTGCGCAAGCACCCAACGCGCAGAGATCGCCGCGTCCGTCAGCAGGCGTTTGAGCGTTGCGTCGTTCTTGCGGATTTCCGACCTTTCGCGTGCCCTCGGATCGATCTCGATCGCGAAGTAGTCGGCTCGCGGCTGCCATGTGACGAGGTGATCGACCAGCGATGCGTGCTTCTCGTCGTCCGACGGGGCGTTTTCCGCCCACGCCCGGAATCCGATGTCCGCGTAGAACGCGATCCGCCGCTGGCTGCTGCCGCCTACCAGGATCGTCCGCTCGCTCACGCCGGGTTGCGATCGGATCCAGGCTGCAATTGCGGGAATGTGTCCGTCATCGGTATGGGGGACTCGCATGGCGTAGACGACCAGCGGGACGATCGCCGCGGCCACGAAGACGATCGCCGGCAGCCGCCGCGCAGGCCACAGTCGCCGCCAGCCTTCGGAAAGCAGGGCGGCGGACGCCGGAATCAGCAGCACCACCACCAGCAGCATGTGCCGCGGGTCGAGGTATCCGTGCCGCGTCAGGAGGATCGAGCACAGCATGAAGTGTGCGGCCGCGGCCGTGGTCAATCCAACCAGCGGCCACGAGAGCAGCCGACTGCGCAACCAGATCAGGACCGGTGCGGCGAGCAGCAGAATGACCACACGGCCGGCGCGAACGGTCTCATACGCGGTCCGCGGCGCCGCCGCATACCACGCGGTCTCCTGGTAGTCGAGCGCGGCGAGCGTTGGCCGGCACGGATCGGGGACGGCCGCTGCCGGGGCGGCGACGAACTCGCCGACGGTCTGCTTGCTCATCTTGGGGCTGAGGCCGCCGATGGTCGCCCAGTAGGGCGCCGCGCAAACCAGGAAACCCGCGATCGCCAGCACTGCACCGACTGAAACGCGCTTCCATCCAAGAGCGTGCCGCCGAGCGAGCAGCGCGGCCGCCAGCGCCGGCGCCAGCGTCGCGCCCTCGGGGCGCGTCAGAAAAGCCAGTCCGCAGAACAACCCGAAGCCGAGCGAACGGGCCGGGGTTGGCTCGCGCACCAGCAGGCACGCTCCGGCAAGATAGAGCGACAGGAAAAGCGGCTCGGACATCACGTCGGCGGACAGCGCGACATTGAGCGGCAACAACGCCGCCAGCAACATCGCCCATGCGCCTGCCCCCCGCATGTCGATCGACGGATCGACGGCCCGGGCGGCGCGAATCGCAAGTCGGCCGCAGAGAATCACCACCGCGATTCCGCAAAGCAGCGAAACGGCCTGGCCGGCATGCTGCCACAGCAACGGCGAATCCGGCGCTCCGGCGGCGCGGGCCGCGAAGTGAGCTGCGAGAATGATCGCGGCATAGAGCGGGTGCTGGTTGAATTCCTCATGTTGCAGCGCCGCCAGCCCCTCGCGCCCGAGCGAGCGGGCGTTCCAGCAATAGCCGACGCCGTCGCGGGCCAGAGCGGGCATGGCGACTGCCACCGCGACGCGCCAGGCCAGCGCCAGCAGCACGATCGCGACGAACCACGAGGTTTGCACGCGCGGCGCCGGCGGGATTTCGCATGGCGAGAAGGGCGGATTGGCTGCGAAAAGTTTCACGCGCGTCGAACGCTCCTGGACGCAGCGCCGGCCGGCGAATCGATGCGCTCGGCCGGCATCGATGCAGGCCGGTGCGCGTCAGCGCCAACCGTCGGATTGGATTGCCGAAGGTGGGACTCGAACCCACACGCCCTCGCGGGCACGGGATTTTGAATCCCGCGCGTCTGCCAGTTCCGCCACTCCGGCTGGGGCGGGCATCATATACCGAATTCGCAGCCGCTTGGAGCGCACGCCGGAAGGGGCCGGCTGAACGGCGAGTCCTGCCCCAATCGGACAGAGAGCGACAAAGACAAGAGTCTGGCGGTCACTCCGTTGCCAGCCACTCAACCCAAACGCGGCATGCGGCGAAATCCACGGTGAAGGACTTCATCTGGCGAAGCAGAGGCATGCCCAGCAGCACGTTGGCCTGGGCGCCCAGATGCGGCCCGAAGACGGTGTCGAGCATGTCGAGACCGACCAGCGAGTAGTTCTCCATTTCACGCCCAAAGGCGGCGAACTTCACGCTCGGGGCGAGGTTGATCCGCGGTGCGTCGCCTTCGCCCACTCCCATCCCCGCGGCGCCGAGTTCGAGCAGCTTGGCCTCCGGAAACAGGGTTTTCAATGCGGACGGGGCGATCGCGCAGGTGGTGGCGCCGGAATCGACCACGGCGAGCATGTCCTGATCCTGGACCCGCACCGGCACGAAGATCTTGGCGTCCTCCACGATCCACGCCCGTGAGGCAGCACCCGCCGCCGCGCGGTCCGAGGATTTTTCGATCACCAGCCGCTCGTTCTGGAAATCCAGCGTCATGCGGGCGCGATCAAACACTCCGGTCCCCAGAATCCCATCGCAAACGCCTCGCAAGACGACGGGCATTTCGAATGTCCGCGTGAGCGCGCGTCGCATGCGAATGTCGCCGATGGTCAACTCAGACAGGATTGCGTGCCCGGCGGGCGCCTTTCCCGAGACGCCGCGGACCGATCCGCTCGCGAGCGTCTCGATCCCGATTTCCTTGGCGAGATCGTCCGTCAGCGAAACGCCGTTGCTGCCGCCCGTATCGACGATCAGCCGGTACGGACCTTTTCCGTTGAGATACGCCTCGACGAAAGGCAGACCGACCAGCGCCATGAACGGCATGGGCGCCGCGCCGGTGTCCACGAGCTGATTCGTCGGTTTGACGCCGGCGCGGTCGTAGAAATCCGCCAGACCCTCGATCGACTCGCCCAGCACCGTGTCCGGATATCCCTCGGCGGGTTTCACCGCGCGGCCGGCGGCTCGAAAGCGCTCGCCGACCTTGGCGAGGTCGTCGGTTTCCAGCCGCGCCGCCAGGATTGCGTTGTGGTGCGTCGACGCCGTGGGGCCGATCTTTTCGAGCCGATTCGCCAGTTCCATCAGCCGCTGCGATTCGCCGCGGGCGAGATCGATCGTGATGAGCAGCGCGAGTGCGTCCGCATCTTTCGTTTCAGGCGAGAGCGATTTCGCGATCGTCTCCGCGTCGGCGAACCGCCCTGCGCTGGTCCGCGCGGCGAAGGACGTCGAGTGCGGTTAGGTAAGAGTCCACCGACGGCGCGTCTTTTGCGCGTTGAAGCGCGGCCGGCGCCCGCTCGATCCAGGGATTGTCCGCCTGAACCAGCGGCGGAAACAGCATCAGGATCAACGTCGTCGCGGCCGTGCCGTGCATCTTGAACCCCTGTCGGTTGTACCTGTACCTCGGCGTATCGCCGATTATCCGCCTGATCCGAACGCCGCCGCGGCCGGATTCTCACGCGCGTTCTTCATTCCCCCGCTAACGCGATGGAAAAACGGGGTGTCTGCGATTATATCGAGACACCGGATGCAGGCCGGACGGATCTACCCGTCCGCATCTGCCGCCGAAGAGGATGCTCAACATGATCGCAGGCCGCTATTGCTGTGGTTTGGCGCTGCTCTGTTGCTCGCTGTTGATTACGGGCTGCCCGCCGGCGGGGTCCACCGCCGTTGCGACCCGCATCAGCACGGTTGATCCGCTGACGGAGCCCGAGTTCGATTCTTTCGCCGGTCGCATCGCCTCAAAGCTGGCGCCGCTCGCCCAGACGGGCAGCCGATCGATCGCGCTTGGATCGCCGCAACTGGTCGTCGATGATGAGGCGAATCGGCCGGCAGCCCGCTACTTTTCGTACGCCCTGATGGACGGGCTGACCGACCGCATGGGCGGGACGCTGACATTCGGCCGCGCCGCGACGGAAGCGGTCCAGTATCGGACCGTTCTGCTGTTCAACCGCAAGGCACAGACCGTCGAATTCGTGGTGACTGATGCGAACGGGCAGCGTGAAGTCGTGCGCGAATCGGCCCAGGCGGCGGAACAACCGGCGGTCGCAGCGACTCGCGAACCGGCGGATGTTGCTGCGGTGCGCGAACCGGCGGCCGTCGCCGTCACGCCGCCTTCGAGCCCGCCGCCGGCGCAGCCCGAGCCGCCGCCCCCGCCGGCCGCCGAGCCGCCGACAGCGCGCCCCGCGCCCGCGACGCCCACCGGGCACGCGCTCTGGGGATCGCCGGATGTCGCAGCAGAGCCGCCCCGGACGCCGCAGTCGGCGTCCGACCGGGCGCCCCTCC
>JACRLV010000059.1 GCA_016235145.1 Planctomycetota bacterium | reverse complement strand
CGGCGGCGAGCCCTTCGGCAGCACGCGCACACCGGGCGGGTGCAGATCGGACCACTTGAGCTGGCCCGGATACATGCCGCCGCGCGTGGCGAAGCCTTCCTCGGCATGCGAATGCGTGCCGTAAATCGCATGCTGGTCGCTGTTGATGTCAACGAACGGCATCGCTTACACCCCGTCCAGTTGGAATTTGACCTTGCTGGGCACGCGCAGGATGTCGCCATTCGACACGCTGGCCGGTGGATCGATCTTCGTCAGCCACATCAACTCGTTCGAGCCGCCGACATCGCCGTACACGGCCAGCCACGAGAACGGTCCGACCGCGCCGCCGGTGGAATTGGTCCACTGCGGCGTGTTGCTCGACTCGACGCGCGGCGGCGGGCCGGCGACGTAGGTCCATGAACTGAGCGCGACCGGCGCGAACTGCGCATGGAAGTGGTCGTCGATGTCGTCGTAGGTCGTGCGCCGCGTCGGCTTGGGTGCGCCGGACAACAGCGGCCGGCAGTAGATCGTGTCGTAGCGGCTACCGGTCTTCTGAAAGGCGTACTTGGCGAAGCGCAGCGCGAAGTCGCGCGTGACGCGTGTCCCGAAGATGCGCGCCTTGTACTCGACGTGGAGCGTCGTGCCCGGGCGCAGCAACACGGGCGCTGCGAACGTCGCGGCGGCGATCAGCTTGCTGTGCGCCGTGTCGATCAGGAAGGCGAGCGTGATCGGGAAACCGCCCATCTTGCGGAAGTCACAGAGCCAGTCCAGCTCGCCCGTCGCGTCCCACTGGTGCATGTAGGAGTGGATGCAGTTCAGCGGGTCGGACGGGTCGCACTCCTCATAGCAGCGCTTACGCGGCCATTGCCACGGGTAGCCGACCTCGGGCTCCCAGTCGTGGCGGTTGTTCCACTCGGGCGGCGCTTGCTCGATGATGTCGGGCGTCCAGGGCAGATTCCAAGCCGACGCGGCCTGCGGCGTCCAGTCGTGTTCATTCGGAAACTCCTTCTCCGGCGCGGCCAGCGCCCCTCCGTCGGCTTCCAGCGACGCGGTGAAAGCGACCGACTGCCGTGCGTAGCCGAAGGAATTCCGCATGCCTTGCGTGTAACAGCTGCCTTCGTTCGCGTTCGCATCCGTGATCTGCGCGAACGTCAGGTCGGGGCCGAAGCCTCCGCCGCCGCCAGGATTCGGCCGAGTGTTCGGAAAGCCGGTATTCACGCCGCAGACCCCGAGCTGGAACGTCATCGCACCGTCGTACGGCGGGAAGATCTGGCGCAGGACGTAGCGGACGCCCTCGTAGGCGAGAATGTTCGGCACGACTACGCGGCTCAATTCCACGCCGGAGTCGCGATCGACCTGTCGCACGACGAACGCGCCCATCAATACGTCCCCCGGTAGTGCGAGCGCGTGCAGACGAAGGCGTCCACTTCGGAGTCGGGCGCAGGGAAGATGATCACCACGTCGCCGACGACCAGCGGATTGACCCACTGGCCGCCCGCGCCCTGCTCCTCCAGGTTGAAGACGTTGTTGTAGGCCGCGCCGCCGCCGACCTGCGACCACGCGCCGTCTTCGTCCATCGTGGCTTCGGCGGCCGCGTAGCGGAACGGCGGCGCGATACCGGACTTGGAAGTGATCATCGCGAACGACGCCGAGGCGGTCCCGCCCGCGCCTCCGCCGCCGATGCGCACGACGGTCCAGGCGATCTCGGGATCGGCGCGATCTTCGACCGGCTCGACCCAGAGCAGCCGTGCTGTACCCGACTCTGCGCTCTTGAGTTGTGCCGCCTGCCCGACGTCCACGTCAGCGAACTCGTGGGCTTCGTCGTCCATGCGCACGCGCGCGGGACAGACGCCGTCGAGGCAGGCCCGCACGATGGTCTGATTCGTCGCCGGTTCCAGCAGGATCGCGAACTTGCCGGCGTGCGGGCTGAACGGCACGACGCCCTTGAGCGCTACGCGCTGCTTGAACTCCTCGGCGTTGTCGACCGGCTCGATGATCGGCCCGCTGATTCCCAGCACGTCGAAACGCCCGCGGTCCGCGCCGCTTTCGTTACGGATCAGGACGATGCCGGTGTCGAGCTGGTCGCGCTGCGTAGTTCGGTGGGCGCTGCGCTGCCGCTGCTGGAAGTCGCGGGCGGCATCGACAAACGTGTTGAACGTCCCCGCCGGGATCACCAGTGGGTCGCCGCGCTTCACTTTTTGCAGCACGTTGGCCATTATTGCCTACCGCAGAGCCGTTCGGCTTTGGTCTGGCGCTTTGGGTTCGGTTAGCATTGAGCGGCGGATTCGTCGCCGCATCTCTGTTCGATGAGCCGCGGGAGATTGGCCGTGAAATATCAGGTCGTCGGTGCTGATCGGGAAACAGGAGAGGACGTCGAGATCATCATCGACGCCAGGGACGAAGTCGCTGCAGAGTCGCTCGCGAGCCGGCGGAACATAATGGTCAGCCACGTCGCCCCCGTTCGCTTGCCAGCTCAGGCGACGGTCGTTCGAACCGCGCCGCCGCCGATTCTTGAGGCGGGCCACGCGCCGGGTGTGCCGTCGGTCAACGTCCACCTGCCTCGCCGCAGCTCGAGCCTTGGGATCGCGTCCCTCGTGCTCGGCATCGTAGCATTCCTGTTTTGCTGGATTCCGCTGCTCGGAATCCTCTCCACGCCTCTGAGTGCCCTGGGGCTGATCCTTGCGATTCTCGGCTTTCTCGTGGCGGTGTTCCGACGCGGGACTGGGATCGGATATCCAATTGCGGGCGGTCTTACGTCCGGCCTCGCTCTCGTCATCGCAGTATCGATCACGATGGCCGCTGGCGAGGCAATTCGGCAGGTCGCAGGTGCCAGTAACCGGGATGTCGCCACGAATCAGGAAATCGTAAGACCCAAGGCTGCGAGTACGAGCGGCAACAGGCCTGCGAAGCCGGCACCTCAGGATAACCAAAGGCCCGGTGTAACTTGGGGCCCCGCAGAGGAACGACTGAGGCAAGGCGATGTGCAGATTCGAATCGTCTCGGTACGGGTGGGCAAGATCAAGCTGCAAGATTCCATTCGTTCCGGGAGCTTTGAATCGACAGAGCCGTACCTCGTGGTCGCGATAGAAGTGACGAACGAGAGCCAGAACCGCAAACTCGATTTCGCCACGTGGATGGGCCGAGATTTCTCGATTTCGCGAGACTTCGCATCCATTCGAGATAACCACGACAACATCTATAAGCGAATCGACTTCGGATTCAGTACGCGCGCCGAAGGCGGAGTCGAACGCGAGTCGCTCTATCCCGGAAAGGCGCTCTATGACATCCTCGTTTTTGAGCCACCGATCGGGAACATTGAGCACTTGCGCCTTGAGCTCCCCGCGAAGAACTTCGGCGGCGAGGGCATGATTCGATTCGAGATTCCCGCCGCAATGATCCAGCGATAGCGTTCTTGCTCCAACGATTTGGAAGAGCGCGCCCATGATCAGCGTCCCCTCGCTGTTCGACATGCTCAAATCCCCAGTGCGTTGAGATCGCCGTACGGATAGACCTGCTCGACGTAGGCCGCGATTGGCTTCTTCACCAGCGCCTTCGCCGCCGCATCCTCGGCGTCCGCGTAGCGGACCCACAGGTATTCCCAGCCCTTCTTGTTGATGCCCTTGATATCGCCGACCGTAAGCCCGGTCACGTTCGGGCTGGAGGCGAAGCGATAGCCGATCTCCCAGTCGCCGCTACCGCGTTTCGTGCCGGCTGCGCCCAGAAACAGGCACTCGCCCGCAGCGAACCCTTTGAATGCAGAGTTGTTTACGCGGCCCGTCAGCGCGAACAGCGTCAGCTTGTAGGCGAGCGTGACCACGGCGTCGGCCAGGTAATGTGTCTCGGCGAAGTGGTAGACCGGGACGGTGATGTCCACGCCTTCTACGCTGTCGGCCGTGACGCCGATCGCGCCCTTAAAGTTCGGCGCGGTCTGGCCCGCCGGCGCGTAGCGGGCAACATTGGCGAGACTCTGCGTGATGTGCTGCGCGCCGCCGCCCGTGTCGAACGAGAAGACTGACTCGTTCGTCTGCGGGACGGTTCCGTATCGGACGATGCCCTCCCAGAGCAGGTCGCCGACGGGCTGAATGCTGACGGTATCGCGCGGCAGGAACAGCAGGCCCGAACCCCACGGGTCGTACAGCGTGGGCGAGCCGATGACGAGTGCGCTACGGGCCTCGACGTCGTCGTTCGTGCCACGAATGGCGTAGCGCAGCTCGACCGAGGGGTTCGCGCCCGTCGTGACCAGCCGGCTCTCGAACTTTTCGACGACTTCGACGGGCAAGCGGACCTCCTATGCGAACGTGAGGCCGCCCGTGACCGCCGCGTCGGCCAGGCGCTTCGTGTGCTTTGCGGTCTGCTCCGTCGCGCGGGCCGTCCGTTCGTCCGCATCGCCAGCGCCGAGCCCCTGCGCGGCGAGCGGGTTGAATGTGCCCGTCACGGAGATCTTCTTGGCCACGAGATCGCCCAATCCCGCGAGCCGGTCCTCCAGTCCGTCGAGCGGGTCTTTCTGCTTGCGGCGCGGCGGGCCGCCGCCTGCGTCCGCAGCCTCGCGCTTGGCGCGCGCCGCCGCGATCGCTTCGTCGAGCTGCTTGCGGGCGTCGGCCAGGGCGCGCTTCGTCTCGGCCACGCGCGAATCGGTCGCGCTGTCGAGCGCCGCCTGGGCTTCATCGAACTGCTTGCCGATCTCGGCCAGCGTTGCCTCGTTGACGGCGGCGGACTGAGTACGCTCGCTCTGGCGGCGCTGCTCGCGTTCCGTCAGCGCGCCGCTGC
The DNA here is from genome assembly GCA_016235145.1 of Planctomycetota bacterium. Classification (GTDB taxonomy): domain Bacteria; phylum Planctomycetota; class Phycisphaerae; order UBA1845; family Fen-1342; genus JACRLV01. Next base: position 1,268 of record JACRLV010000059.1, on the reverse strand, counting down.
GGCGCTGCTCGATGCCCGCGGCGGTGTCGGCGAAGTCCTGGTCGGCCATCTGCTTGGCCGCCGCTGCCTGCTCGTCCGTGAGGTCGCCGAAAAGATTCATCACGTCGATCCAGCGTTTCGTCAGCCAGTTCTGCACGAGATGCCACGCCTCCTGCACGTCGCTGGTGAAGTTGGTCCAGGTCTTGGAGAGGAACGCGGTGGTCTCAATCCAGGCGACTTCGAGGGCGTGAAAAACCTGCTGCGCCGCGGCGAGCGCGCCGAACCACATGGCCTGCGCGGTTCCGATGAAGAAGCGCTTGGCTTCGAGCCATGCCCGGTTGAGCGCCGCGACGCCCTCCTGCCACGCTAACTTCAGCGCCAGCCAGAGGATCTGTGCCGCGAGCGTGATGTCGCCGGCAGCGAGGGCGTCGGTGATTCCCCCTATTACCTTAGATATGCTGTCGCGCAGCCAGGCGAACTGCTCGCCCAGCCAGGTCAGCGCATCCGCGCCCGCACCCGTGTACAGCAGAATCGCTGTTCCTAGCGCGGCGACAGCGGCAATGGCCAGTCCGATCGGCGAAACCAGCGCGGCGATTGCGCCGCCGATCACGCCGAACGCGGTCCCGATCCCCGTCACAATCGTCGCGAGTCCGCCAAGCGCCGCGCCGAGGCCCGACACGAGGAATCCAAGTGCGACCAGCGCCACGCCAGCGGCGGCCACGCCTGCGGCAACCTGAAAGACTGTGACGACGATGGCCTTGTTCTGCTTGATCCATTCGCTGAAAGCGACCACCGCGCGCGTGAGCTTGCCCGCCAGCTCGGTGATGGTGGGCGCGAGCGCCGAGCCGATCGAGAAGACCGCCTGCTTGATCACTTTCCACAGCGTGTCCAGCGCATCAGCCAAGATCGACGCGTCCTTCGCTGCCTGCGTCGAGATCGTCAGGCCCAGCGCTCGGGCCTGCTCCTGGAACTTCGCCAGTCCCTTCGCGCCGTCGGCGATCAGCGGCAGCAGGCGCGTGCCCGACTTGCCGAAGATCTCCATCGCGGCCGCCGCCCGTGCCGTCGGGTCTTCAATCTGGCTGATCCGGTCGGCGAGCAGTTTGAATTGCTGCTCGGGCGAGAGGCCCTTCAGGTCGGCGACCGAGAGGCCGAGCTGCGCAAGCGCATCGGCGGCGCTCTTTGATCCGCCGATCGCCTCCGAGACAGTCTTCTGCATCTTGCGGATGCCGGTCTCCAGCGTTTCCATGTCGGCGCCGGCGAGTTCCGCAGCGAATCCGAGCTCGGAAAGG
>JACRLV010000366.1:716-5214 GCA_016235145.1 Planctomycetota bacterium | reverse complement strand
GCTGCGCACCATTGAAAACTCCCCGCGCGTCGATCTTTCGGCTCGAGGCCGAATCGACCGGCCTGGGACTAGCGCTTTCGCCGCCGGGTCTTCGGGACGATCGGGCGCCGGGCGGAGGCTCGCGCGCCCAGATGCTCGCGAAGGGTCACTCGAATGAGCTTGCAGGCCGCCAGCGCTGCTCTTGCGGCGGATCTGTCCGCGGTCCCGCCCTCAGGATAGCGAAACCTCACCGCGAAATCGGTGAGATCATTGGCCGCCTGGCGAAGCGCATCCCAGAATGGATTGATGGCGGTGAGCTGATTCAGGAGCGTCGGCAGATCATGCACGCGCTTGTATCCGCAGCCGTGTTCCACGAGCACGGCCTTCATGTACTTTTCGGCGCATTGCTGGGAGTGGAAACAGGAATTGCTGAAGTCGCTTCGCGTCCGCGACCGCAGAATCCGTTGCGCGTCCAGATAGTCATTTTCGGCCTTGGCCACCCATTCGGCGGCGATCGTCTTCATGGGTAGATCAGCCTGCCGCTGGCGAGAATTTCCGTAAAGAACGGATCGCCGAGTCGGCAGCGACGCGCGACCTGGCCCGCCGAGCGCGTGAGCAGGTCCAACGGAAACTCAGGGTTGATTCGGCGTCGGATTTCGAGCGCCTTCTCCGACAGATCGCGGTTGCCGGGGAAGATGACGAGAAGATCAACATCGGAGTCGGGCTCGGCCGTGCCGCGTGCGTGCGAACCGAACAGAATGACGCGTTCGGGATGAAACTGCTGGGTGATTTGGCGCGCGAATCGATCGATTCGCTCGTAAATGCCGCTGTTTGCGTGCAGCAGTTGATTCGCCGCGATGAGTTCTTCTCCGGCGAACGCGCGTTGGATGCGGCCCGTGTAACGTCCGTTTCTTGGAGTAAGGTCGATGCGGTATCGCGCATCATACGGCCCATTCAGGACGCCGTCGGGGAGCGGCACGGCCGCGAATGGGTTTTCATGCACAGCGAGCGCAGGCACGCGACCGAGGTTCGCTGGTTCCCTGCATTCGCGAATAACGGTGATCTCCCGCAACGCCCGCTCTCGCGGGCTCAAGCCAGAGGGGATGCGGCTCAGGCCGATCTTCTTTTCTTCGATGCGAGCCGGATTGGGGATTTCGAATTCCCGCAGCACCGCGAGCGCGCTGAAGGTCGTATTTTGGATGCGCCCCTTGTGCAGCATTTTCCCGCCATCAAGGAAGATCGACGCCGATTCATCGTCGACGGCCGGAGAGTTCGTCAAGGGGACGCTGAACCCGTCATCGCCCAGCATCGCCGCAAACAGAATCGCCGGTTCGTCGCAGAACTCCCAATCATCGACATTGTGCAGAACCAGCACACAAGCGTGACCCCTGTACCCTTTGAACTGCTTTCGCGCGTCGTGGATCTCTTTTCGGATGCCAGGGAATGGGCTGAAGCATACAGCCCGCTCAGGGAGCGGTTTACGCATGTGGAGGTCTTTGACCTCGCAATACAGAACATGCTGGTCGATTTCGACGCGATAATCGGGCTTCTTTGAGGTGCCCGGCGGCAAATCGTAGTTCTCGTGCTCGACCTCGGCGTGTTGCCCACGGAGGTACGCTTCAAAAAGCGTTTCGCCCGGTGTTTTCCGAGCGCCACGCGGCACCACAGTCCGCCGGCCGGGCGTTTTGCGGCGATGGCTCACGGGGGCTGTCATCCGCAATCTCCCGCACGAATCGGATTGAGTTGATCGGCTCGTCGCTGATCAGGTTCAAAGAGTCCCCGCGGCCGGTCGTGCCGCGAATCTCATGCCCGCCGCGTGCGGGCCGCCCCTGGTGCTTCACTGAGATTGTAACACACCCGTCGCCGATCGCTTGCGGGCGGCGTTTTTTCAAACGCAGGAATGCCCCTAGGATTCCGTCCCGTTCGACGACGCCTTCCGGAGCCCATTCCGCCCGCCGCGCTTGACCGCCGGCGCGGCTTCGCGACACTGCGGGCATGAAGCCGCCACGCACCTACAGCGACCCCATGCCGAACCCCGGGTTCGGGACCATCGCCACGCACTACGCCGACGACTACGCCGGCCGCGCCGGCGCCGCCGCCCCGCCGATCTACCAATCATCGACCTTCATCTATCCCGACGCCGAAGCGTTCGCCAACCGCATGGCGCCGACCAACCCGCACTACGACTACACGCGGGTCGGCAACCCGACTACCTAAATCCTCGAAGCCAAGCTCGCCCGCATGGAACGCGGCGCGTGGTGCAATTGCTTCGGGTCGGGCATGGGTGCGATCAGCTCGGCGCTCGCCGGCTGTCTCGACGGGCCGGGTCACGTCGTCTGCGTCGCCCACGCCTACGGGCCGACGCGGACGTATCTCCAGCATCTGAAACGCTTCGGCGTGGAAACGACGTACGTCAGCGGCGTCGCGACCGCCGACATCGTTGGGGCGATTCGCGACGACACAAAGATCCTCTACCTCGAAAGCCCGACCAGCGGCTATTTCGAATGCCCCGAGATCGTGCCGCTGGTTGAGGCCGCTCAAAAGCGGCAGATTCGCACCATCTTCGACAATTCGTGGGCGACGCCGTACTTCTTTACGCCGCTGGACCTCGGCGTCGATCTGGTCGTGCACAGCGCGACCAAATACCTGAACGGACACTCCGACGTGGTCGCCGGCGTCGCGGTCGGGCGCGACCTGGGGCTGCGCGACCGCGTTTTGAAAGAGGCGGAGCTGGGCGGCGCGACGCTCGACCCGTTTGCGGCGTGGCTGATGATCCGCGGCCTGCGGACGCTGGCGGTGCGGATGGAGCACCACCAGGCGGTCGGACTCGCCGCGGCCCGCATGCTGGCGGAGCATTCGAAGGTCGCGCGGGTGATCCACCCGGGGCTGCCCAGCCACCCGCAGCACGAAATCGCCCGGCGGCAGCTGCGCGGCTCTTCGAGCCTGTTCAGCTTCACGCTGCTGGAGCAGACCAGCGAGGCCACGCACCGATTTCTGAACCGCCTGAAGCTGTTCGCCCAGGGCGTGAGCTGGGGCGGGCACGAAAGCCTAGCGATCGGCGGCACGTTCTTCGCATCGGACCCGACCAGGAAGGAATGGCTCATCCGGCTGCACGTCGGCCTCGAGTCCGTCGAGGACATCCTCGCGGATCTGCGGCAGGCGCTGGAGGACTGACCCGGCGTGAAAACCCACCATCAGCACACGACCTGGCATCACACGGGCGCGACCGCCGATGCGACGAAACGCCGGCGAAATCGCACCGGGCCGGCGGCGCCGCCCGTCGATTACGAAAAGTTCGAGACTCCGCTCGTTTCGCGCTACGCCTCGGCCGAAATGATCCGGCTGTGGAGCCCGCAGCAGCGGCACTCCACCTGGCGGCGGATTTGGATCGCGCTGGCCGAGGCGCAGAAAGAACTCGGCCTGCCCATCCGCGAGTCGCAGATTCGCGCGATGCGAAACGCGGTCGATGACATCGATTTCGCCGCCGCCGCCGAATACGAAAAGCAGACCCGCCACGATGTGATGGCGCACATTCACGCTTTCGGCGACGCCGCGCCCGCGGCCCGCGGCATCATTCACCTCGGCGCGACCAGCATGGACGTGGTCGACAACGCCGACCTGCTGCTGACGCGCTCGGCGATCGCGCTGGTGCTGGGGCGGCTGGCGGCGGCGACGGACGTGCTGGCGGATTTCTGCGAAGCCCACGCCGACCTGCCGACGCTCGGCTTTACGCATCTTCAACCCGCGCAACTCACAACGGTCGGCAAGCGCGCCGCGCTCTGGCTGTCCGACCTCGAGCGCGATCTCGACGCGCTCGACCGCCTGTTGTGCGATCTGCGATGCCGCGGTCTACGCGGCGCGACGGGCACGCAGGCATCGTTCCTGAAACTGCTCGGCAGCGAAGCGAAAGTGCGCAAGCTCGAAGCGAGATTCGCGGCCAAGCTCGGATTCGACGGTTGCTATCCCGTCTGCGGGCAGACCTACAGCCGCAAGATCGACGCCGAGATCGTCTTCGCGTTGGCGTCGCTTGCGGGCTCGGTCCACAAGATCTGCAACGACATCCGTCTGCTGGCGATGCTCAAGGAGATCGAAGAGCCGTTTCAGAAGACGCAGGTCGGCAGCTCGGCGATGCCGTACAAGCGCAACCCGGCGCTTTGCGAGCGGGCGACGGGGCTGGCCCGCTACCTCATCAGCCTGTCGAGCTCGCCGGCACTGACGCACGCCTCGCAGATGTTCGAGCGCACGCTCGACGATTCGAGCAACAAGCGGATCGTCTTCCCCGAGGCGTTCCTGGCAGCGGATGCGCTCGGCATCCTGCTCTACTCCATTTTCGACGGGTTGGTCGTCTACCCCGCAACGATCGCCGCGCACGTTGCCGCCGAGTTGCCGTTCATCGCGACCGAAGACATCTTGATGGAAGCAGCAGCCCGGGGCGGCGATCGCCAGGCGCTGCACGAGCGCATCCGCGGGCACGCCCAGTTGGCCGGCGAGCACGTAAAGAAACACGCTCGGCCGAACG
>JACRLV010000366.1:0-650 GCA_016235145.1 Planctomycetota bacterium | reverse complement strand
TTGCGGGCGGATGAAATGTTCGCCGGCGTTCGCTGGGAGGCGGTGCTTGACGCGCGCAGGTACGTGGGCCTCGCCCCCGCACAGACGCGTGCGTACGTGCGATCTGTCCGTCGGCGCGTGCGAGTCTGGCAGAAGCTCGCGATCAAGCCCGCGGCGCTGTCGGTGTGAGTTCGCGCTCGGGGTCTTGAAAATGCGCCCTCACCCCGGCCCTCTCCCGGAGTACCGGGAGAGGGAGTAGTGAGCACGAGTCCGGGCGAAAGGGGCACGCGTGTCTTTGTGGTTCTTCGTCTCCGATCTGCACGGCCAACCACAACGGTATCTAACGCTCTTTGATCGCATCGCCAGCGAGCGGCCGGAAGCTGTGTTGCTCGGCGGCGACTTGTTTCCCGCCGAGCGAATGTCCTCATTCGAGCCCGCACGGGAGGATTTCATCGATGACTTCCTGGTCGCCCGGCTGATGCGCCTGCGCGCGCAACTCGGGGCGGAATATCCGCGCGTGCTGTTGATCCTCGGCAATGACGATCCGCGCACATTGGAAGCGGCCGTGCTCGGGGCGGCGGCGCAGGGGGCGTGGGAGTACGCCAACGAGCGTGTGTGCCGCGTACGGGAATTCGAGGTCTACGGATACGCGCACGTGCCGCCGACGCCGT
>JACRLV010000058.1 GCA_016235145.1 Planctomycetota bacterium | reverse complement strand
GAGGCGACCGTCGGCCAGTTCATCATGCTGTGGGAGGCCGCGACGACAATCGCGGGCGAGTTGTTCGAGATCGATCCGTACGACCAGCCGGCGGTGCAACTGGGCAAGGACTACACGTACGCCCTGATGGGAAAGAACGGCTACGAAAGCCAGGCGAAAGAGCTGCGCAAGCGGCTGCGCGGCGCGAGCGGCACGCGGGTCTGACGATTTCCGCCGGAGAGAGGCGCCGGCACAACGAGCGCGTAGCGTCGGACCTCCGAGTCCGACGAAGTACCCCGTAGCGTCGGACCTCCGAATCCGACGAAGTACCCCGTAGCGACGGACCTCCGAGTCCGACGACGAAATTCCGGCGGAAGTCCATGTCGGACTCGGCGGACCGGCGGGGCTGCTTTCAGAAGAATCGCCGTCGGACTCGGAGGTCCGACGCTACGAAAGCTGCGCTCTGCTTGCCGGCGTTTTCTACGCCGGGCCGTGTGCGATCGCCAGCGGCACCGGATGGCCGGAATCGTCGATGGAGACGTAAACGAGCAGGGCCTCGGTGACGGGGATCGAGCGGGTGGGATCCTGGAAACGTTCCGCTTCGACCTCGACCTTGATGGTCATGGACGTCCGCCCGACCTTCACCAGCTTCGTGTTGAAGCTCAGCACGTCGCCGACGAAGACCGGCTGCTTGAACTCCACCTTGTCCATGGCGACGGTGACGAATTTGTATGGCGTGTGGCGGCGGGCCTCGACCGCGCCGGCCTGGTCGATGTAGCTGAGCAGCACGCCGCCGAAGATCGTGCCGTGCGCGTTCGTGTCGCGCGGCATCATCATCAGCCGGAAAGGGCCTTGGTTCTTGACTCACACAGATTCCTCGCAGGTCGCCGCAGGGGGGCCGCAAGACGCGTGCGGACGACTCCGTGCGCAGCGGACCACCGTGGCGGCGACATTTCGCGATTGTATCCGCGACGCGCGGGAAGTCTCAGCCGGGTAGAGTAGAGGCATGGCGCGGTTTGAGAATGCACCCTCACCCCAACCCTCTCCCGGAGCACCGGGAGAGGGAGTAGCGGCCCGCGCTTTCGCGCGGCCGGTCGCGCGGCGGGTCGCACGCTCGTTCCCCGCCCGATAGAATTCGCGCTGGTCAATGGCACCGGCGTTTGGCCGGAGGGTTTTTTCCGAGGAGAGCGTTCATGGCGGTCGCCAAGGACTGCAAGTACACGCAGACGCACGAGTGGTTTCGCACCAGCGGCAACGTCGTCACGATGGGCATCACCAAGTTCGCCGCCGACGAGCTGACGGACATCACGTACGTTTCGCTGCCCGAGGTCGGGCGCAAGCTGTCGGCCGGATCGAGCTTCGGCGAGGTCGAGTCGGTCAAGGCGACCAGCGACGTCTATTCGGCGGTCAGCGGAGAGGTGATCGAGACGAATCCCAAGCTGGCCGACCACCCCGAGCTGGTCAACAACGATCCGCAAGGCGAAGGCTGGATGATCCGCGTGCGGTGCGCAGACCTCGCGCCGCTCGAAAAGCTCATGGACGCCGCGGCGTACGAGAAGATGCTCGCCGGTTGACGCCGCGTGCGGCGCCCTTTTCCGTCGCTCATGCTTGGTGTATCTATCACGCCTGCGGAAGGCGCGCATCCATGGCTCAAACTTCGACTCGCACCACCTACGCCGCAGCCGGCGTGAATCTCGCCGCCGCGGACGACGCCGAGGGCCGGATCGGTCCGATCGTGCGGCGGACGTACGGTCCGCGCGTGCTGGCGGCGCATGGCGGGTTCGCGGGGCTGTTCCGGCTGGATTACGACGAGCGGCTGTTCGCGCGAAATTACCGCGACCCGGTTCTGGTCTCGTGCACGGACGGCGTCGGGAGCAAGGTTCTGCTGGCGGCGACGGCCGGGCGCTTCGACACGATCGGGTTCGACCTGGTCGCGATGAGCGTCAACGACATGCTCTGCTGCGGGGCCGAGCCGCTCTTTTTTCTCGATTACCTCGCGGTGCACAAGCTGACGCCGCCGATGGTCGAGGCGCTCGTCGATAGCGTCGCGCGGGCCTGCGAAGAAGCCGGCTGCGCCCTGCTCGGCGGCGAGACCGCGGAGATGCCCGATCTTTACAAGCGCGGCCACTTCGACCTGGCCGGCTTCGCGGTCGGCGTGGTCGAACGCGGGCGCATGATCGAATCGCGCAATGTCCGGCCCGGCGACGATCTGATCGGGCTGCCTTCGACCGGGCTGCACTCCAACGGCTACGCCCTGGCCCGCAAACTGCTGCTCGAAGACGCCGCTCTGCCGCTCTTCGAAAAGCAGCGCTCGCTCAACGAACCGCTGATCGACGCCCTGCTGCGGCCGACGCGAATCTATGTGAAGCCGGTGCTGCACGCCCTGCGGCGATACGCCGGCAAGCCGCGAATCACCGGCATGGCCCACATCACCGGCAGCGGTCTGCCCGGCAACGTGCCGCGACTTCTGCCGCCCGACTGCGACGCCGTGCTGCGCCGCGGAAGCTGGCCCGTCCCGCCGATCTTCGGCCTGCTCGAACGGCACGGCATCGAAGAGCAGGAGCTGTACGACGTCTTCAACATGGGGATCGGGTTTGTGCTGGCGACGCGGGCGGCGTCGACGGCCGCCGTCATTCGGGCGCTCAAGTCGGCGGGGCAGCCGGCCATGGTCATCGGACGCGTGCGCAAGGGCAGCGGCCAAGTGGAGATTCGCTAGCATGTCGAAGATCCGTTCAGCACAAGCGAAAGAGACGCGAAATCGCCCGCACAGGCGTTCTTTGAACGCCTGGATCATGGCCGCGGTCGGCGCAGCGCTGGCCCTCTCGGCGACGGGCTGCGCGCCGCGCAACAAGCCCGATCCGCTGATTGTCGTGAATCCCGCGTACGAACGCGCCGATTGGCGCTACGGCAGCCATCCCGGCCAGCGGATCACCAGCGAGCACTACGACTTCTACACGACGATCACCGATTCCTCGCTGTTCGCGACGCTGCCGCAGGTGATGGAGACGGCCTACCGGAATTATCGCCGCCTCGTGCCCGCGCCGCGCGAGCCGAGCGAGAAGATGAAGATCTACCTCTTCGCGCAGCGGGCGGAGTTCGAGCATTTCACCAAGCAGCTCTCGCCGCAGAAGGCGGCCACGCTGCTGAAGGTGCGCAACGGCGGCTTCTCGGAGCAGGGCGTGACGGTCCTGGAATACGTCTCGCACGAAGCCACGTTTCCGCTGATGACGCACGAGGGCTTTCACCAATACCTGGATCGGTGCGTGCGGCCGAACGTGCCTGCGTGGTTGAACGAAGGGCTGGCGGCGTATTGCGAAGGATTCCGCGGCTCCGCCGAGGGCATCAGCGATCTGGACCCCTGGCTCAATCCGCTGCGGCGAAACGCCCTGGCGGACGCGCTGCTGCGCGAGCAGATCTTCCCTCTGTCCGAATTGCTGCGAATCAACGCCGGCCACGTCATCGGCGGCTCGGATCGCAAAATCAGCACCTACTACGCCCAGGTCTGGGCGCTCATGCTTTTTCTGGAGCAGGGACTGCCGGACGAGAAGACCAAGGTCGGTCGCTATGCGGCCAGTTTTGATCGTCTGCGCAAGGCCCTGGCGGAAGACAATCTCGAATCGTTCGCCCAAGCGGCTTTCGCGACCTCAAATCAGCAGGTCTATAGCTTCGGCCAATGCCTCTTTTCCGCTTTCGTTGGCAGCGATTTCGACGCGATCGAAAAAGAATACGTCCGCTTCATGCGCCAACGCATCCTCAACGAAAAGTAGCCGCCAATGACCGACGCCGCACGCGAACAGGCCGCTCGCCAGGGCATGCGCCTGACGCTCTACGGCATTTTCGGATCGGCCGTGCTGGCGACGATCAAGATCATCAGCGGCGTGGTCGGCAACTCCTATGCGTTGATCGCCGACGGCGTCGAGTCGCTGACCGACATCCTGAGCTCGTTCGTGGTCTGGGGCAGCCTCCGCATCGCGGCCATTCCGCCGGATGAGAACCACCCGTTCGGCCACGGTCGGGCCGAATCGCTCGGCGCGCTCGCGGTGGCGCTGGCGCTGCTGGCGGCGGCCGTGACGATCGCATTGCAAAGCGTGCGCGAAATCGTCGTGCCGCACCATGCGCCCGCGCCGTTCACGCTCGTCGTGCTGGTCCTGGTTGTCGTGTTCAAGGAATTGCTCTACCGGCGATTCCGCGCGACCGGCGAGAAGATCGGCAGCCGGGCCGTGCAATCCGACGCCTGGCATCATCGCTCCGACGCCCTGACCAGCGCCGCCGCCTTTGTCGGCATCAGCATCGCGCTGATCGCCGGCAAGGGGTACGAGTCGGCGGACGATTGGGCGGCCCTGGTGGCCTGCGGCGTGATCGGCTGGAACGGCGTGCGGCTGCTGCGGGCGGCCCTGGACGACGTGATGGACGCCGCCCCGCCGCCGGAGGACGAGCAGCGAATTCGCCGGGTCGCGTCGGAGGTCGAAGGCGTGCACGCGATCGAAAAATGCCGCATTCGCCGCACGGGTCTGACGCAGTACGTGGAGATTCACGTCGAGGTGAACGGCGACCTGACCGTGCGGGCGGGCCACGAGATCGGCCACCGGGTGAAAGACGCGCTGCTCGCGTCGGACGTGCGGATTCAGGATGTCACGGTTCACATCGAGCCGGCCGGTCACGGAGCGGCATAGCGCCAGGCCGCGGCCCAAGCCCTATTTTGGCATGTACCGCTCAAACCAGTCCAGGATTCGCCGCAGGCGTTCGGCCCGGTTGTGCGGGCGGCCGCCGCGGCAGAGGCCGTGCGATTCGCCTTCGAAACGCACCATCTCCACCGTCCGACCCAGCACCCGCAGCGCCGCGAAAAGCTGCTCGGCCTGCTCGATCGGGCAGCGGTGGTCTTCCTCCTCGTGCTCGATCAGCAGCGGCGTGCGGATGTTGCGCACGTACGTCAGCGGCGATTGCGCGCGATAGCGATTCAGGATCTCCCACGGCTGGCCGCCGAACTCGTGCCCGAGGTCGTAGCCGTAATCGCTGGTGCCGAACATCGATTCGAGGTTGACGACGCTGCGCTGCGTGACGGCGGCGCGGAAGCGGTTGGTATGTCCGACGATCCAGTTCGTCATGAATCCGCCGTAGGAGCCGCCCGTCACGCCGACGCGTTTCTTGTCCACGAACCGCTGGGCGAAAATCCAGTCCGCCAGCCTGGAAATGTCGGCATAGTCCTTGTTGCCCCAGTCGGCGTGGATCGCGTTGCAGTGCTTGAGCCCATAGCCGAGGCTGCCGCGCGGATTGCCCGATACGACGACGTAGCCGCGGGCCGCAAAAAGCTGCTTCTCGTGAAAGAACGCGCAGCCCACCTGCGCGGCCGGCCCGCCGTGGATTTCCAGAATCGCCGGATAGCGTTTCTTCGGCGAAAAACCCGGCGGCTTGAAGACCCAGGCGTGGATCGTGGTCCGGCCGTTGCGGACGAAGATCTCCTCGGGCGCCGGCAGGTCGAGCGGGTCGAGCGCGGCGCTGTTCACATGCGTGAGGCGCTTGGGCATTTCCGCCTGATTCCGCGCGACGGCCCGCCAGCCCACGCTTTTCGCGTCGCTATGCTGCCGCCAAAGCTGCTCGGTGAGGTAGACGTCGCCGGGGTTGGTCGTCGTGCCGATGCACAATGTGATCGGCCCGTCGACCGCCGTTCGCTGCATGAAATAGATGTTGATGTCGCCGTTGATCTCGCAGCGCAGGTCGCCGTCGGCGATCGACTGGCTGTACATCCGGCAGGCGCCGCGCTCGCTGACGAGGAAATAGAGCCGCGTGCCGTCGGCGGACCAGACCGGCGGCGAATATTCAAAACCCGACGCCGACACGTCGCCGAGCGTGATGTTGCGGCAGGGATTGTCGATCGCGGTTGCGATCTCGCGCGGTTTGCCGCCGCGGGACGGGACGATCCAGATTCGCTCGTTGTATTTCCACCAATCGCCGGTCTTTGCGGGATTGCCGATGAAGGCGATGGATTTTCCGTCCGGCGACCAGGCGTGCCCGGCGCACGAGCCGTTCTTCTGCGTGACCTTGCGGGTCGGGCCGCCGCCCGGGCGAACGACATAGATGTCCGCGTTCTCAAAGTTCAGGTCCGGCTCGGGCATGCGATTGGAAACGAACGAGATCAGCTTGCCGTCCGGCGAGAAGCGCGGCTCGGAGTGGTCGTACTCGCCGTGCGTGAGCTGGCGTTTGCGGCCGCTGTGCAGATCGACGCACCAGACGTGCGTGTAGTGGCCGTTCCACCAGCCGGCCCCGTCGAGCTTGTGATGCAGGCGGGTGATGTGCTTGAACTGCGGGCGGGCCTTCGCGTCGTCCTGCTTGCCGTCGCGGTCCAGCAGCTCGCGCTCGTTCATCGCCTGCCGAGAATAGGCGATCGACCCGCCGTCCGGCGACCAGCCGAAATCATGCACGTACCCGTCGGGTTCGGTGATCCGCCGCGGTTCGCCGCCGCCCATCTCCAGCACGAACAGGCACGAGCCCTTGTCGCGGTCGGAGAGGAAGGCGATCTTCGAGCCGTCCGGCGACCATTTCGGCCGCGCGCTGGAGTGCTTCGATTCGCCGGTCAGCGGGCGGCAATCGAGCGTCTCGGCGTTGACGAGCATGATTTGGGTGAAGTTCTTGTTTTCCGCCAAGTCAGGCCGCCGGAGCTCGAAAGCGACCTGCCGGCCGTCGGGGGAGATGGCGGGGCGGCCGACGACTTTGAGGCGGAAAAGATCGCGGATATCGGTGGCGCGTGTTCGGAGCATGGGCGAGCCTCGTGGTGGGTCGGCGGTTCCACCGAGCCGGCGGCATCTT
>JACRLV010000124.1 GCA_016235145.1 Planctomycetota bacterium | reverse complement strand
GATCTACGGCCTGCTGGGCCCCAACGGCGCGGGAAAGACCACCACCCTCCGCATGATCAGCGGGCTGCTTCGGCCGACCGCCGGGCGCGTGTGGATCAACGGCGAGGATGTGACCGAGCGGCCCGAAGCCGTCAAACGCCAGATCGGTTATCTCACGGCCAATACCGGCCTGTATGTCCGTCTATCGGTGCGCGAGCTGCTGGAGTATTTCGCGACGCTCTACGGCTTGTCGCGTCCGGTGATGACGCGGCGGATCGACGAGCTGGTCGATTTTCTGCACATGACCGATTTTCTGAAACTGCGCTGCGGCGCCCTCTCAACCGGGCAGAAGCAGCGCGTCAGCATCGCCCGGGCGCTGATCGCGGACCCGCCCATCCTGATCATGGACGAGCCGACGCTCGGCCTCGACGTGCTGAGCAACCGCATCATCCTCGACCTGATCGACGTGCAGGCCCGGGCCGGCAAGGCCATCCTGCTTTCGACCCACGCACTCGACGAAATCGAACGGCTGTGCCGCCGGATCGGACTCATCCACCGCGGCAAACTGATCGCCGAAGGCACGCTCCAAACGCTGCGGACGCAGACGCAACGCGAGCGGCTGAGCGACATTTTCCTCCAAATCGTAGGCGAGCATGAGCCGGTTCTCACGAATTAACACCATCTGGCGGAAAGAGCTCGTCGACACGCTCCGCGACCGGCGGACGCTGATCGCGATGGTGCTCGTGCCGATGGTGCTGTACCCGGCGCTGATGCTCGGATCGATCCAGGCGCTCGAGGTCCAGGTCAGCCAGCTTCAGACCGAGCAATACGACGTGGGCGTGCTCGATGAGGCCACGGGCCGCTGGCTTCAACGCCTGATCGACAGCGACCCAGCTCGCCAGGAGCTGCCCGAAAGCATGCCGGCGGAAGATCGCGTCGCCGAAGCCGATCAGCCGCTGCCGCCCGGGGCCGCAACCCAGCCCGCCAAGGGAGGCACGCGCGGCGCCCGGGCCAACGTGCGGGAGCGACCGCCGACATACCGCATCATCGGCGTGAAGGACATCGAAAAGGCCGTGCGGGATGGCGGGGTGCACTGCGCCATCCAGACGAGCGGCCCGTCGACCTGGGACGCGCTCACGGGCTCGACGCACGTCGTGGTCACGTACAACGAGGCGGACATCCGCAGCGAAATCGCCTCGAACGGCATCGCCGGCATCCTGGAGCGCGCCAATCGAGGCATGCTGGAATCGCGCCTGCGCAAGCTCAATCTCGAACCGGCGTTTGTCAACCCGCTCACGCTCGACGAACGCAACGTCGCGACGGAAGAGCAGATGGCCGGCTCCGTGCTCGGCAAGATCGTCCCGCTGATCCTGATCATGATGACCATCACCGGCGCGATCTATCCGGCGATCGACCTGACCGCCGGCGAACGCGAGCGCGGCACGCTCGAAACGCTCATGGTCGCGCCGGTGCCGACCATCGAGCTGATCGCCGGCAAGTTCATCGTCGTGACCTTCATCGGGCTGCTGAGCGCCCTGTTGAATCTGCTTTCGATCGGCGGCACGGTGTATCTCGGCGGCGTGGGCAGCGCGCTGATGCCCGGCGCGAAGCTGAGCATCCCGCTCTCCGCCCTGCCGCTGATCCTGCTGATGCTCGTGCCGCTGGCCGTCATGTTCTCGGCGATGCTGCTGGCCGTGTGCAGCTTCGCCCGCAGCTTCAAGGAAGCCCAGAACTACATCGTGCCGGTGATGATGGCGGCCCTGATTCCCGGCGTGGTGGGCATTCTGCCCGGCACGCGGCTCGAGGGCCCGCTGCTCATCATGCCGGTCGCGAACATCGTCGTGCTCGCCCGTGAGCTGCTCTCCGGTCGGACGGGATTCGGGTTTGAGATCGTCGTCGTGACGCTCTCGACCAGCCTGTACGCCGGCGCGGCGGTGGCGATCGCGGCCAAGCTGTTTGGCCAGGAGGCTGTGCTGTTCTCCGACGCGGGCAGCGTCAAGACGCTGTTTCAGCGGCGTTTCTTCCGCCCGCGGCCGACGCCGAACACCGCCGCGGCCCTGCTCGTGCTCACGCTGGTCTACACGCTGAACTTCTTCATCCAGAATGCGACGCAGCGGGCGGGTCTGACCGAGGGAATCCGGTCGCTCATGGCGATGGCGGCGACGCTGATTTCGCTGCTCATCCTGTTTCCCTGGTTCACGACGCGCTACCTGCGGTCCGACCCGTTCACGACGTTTCGCCTGCGGCCCGCGCCGGCGTGGGCTTGGTTTGCCGCCGCGTGCTTCGGGCTGTCGATGTGGATTGTGCTGGAGAAGTGGTTCGCCATTCAGCGGACTTTCCTGCCGATGAACGCGGAGACGGAGGAGCTGTTTGCTGTTCGGCTTCCTGGTCGTGCGATGCGGATCGATCTGGCCGGGCGTGCTCGCACACGCAATGCACAACGGCATCGTGCTGCTCGCCGGCCGTTCTGACTCCCTTGGGCCCTTCCTCTCACGTGCGGGCTATGTGACCGACGATGCGGGCAACCCGCCGATGGTCTGGCTACTGGGCGCGGCGGCGCTGACCGCGACGGGGATCATTGCTTGCCTTACCGCCGGACGGACAAGCCAGGCCGCCGAACCGGAACCCAAGCCAGCGTAAGCTCAATCTTCGCCGACGGCCCGGGCCGAGATAGCCTGGCGCGGGCATTCGTGGATAGATAGCGCGCCAGCATCAATCACGACATTCCAATGGAATCTGACTCGATCCAAAACCAGGTTGACTTTTGTCGCTTATGGGGCCTAAAGTTAGCTGGTCAACTCGAACTTCGACAGGAGCACGTTGTGCGATATGATCGTCGAAGCGCCTTCTGCCTTCTGCCTTCTGCCTTCTGCCTTCTGCCTTCTGCCTTCTGCCTTCTGGCTGATTAGTGCGCCGGGCTGCGCAACTTCTTCGCCCGCCGCGTCCCCCTCGAATCGCTCGGCGTCCAACTCCCCGCCTGTCGCCGCTCCCGTTCCAACTCCGTCTAAAGCGAGCTATTCCGCAGGAACCGGTCCCGGCGATGATGAGTTCGCCGGTCTTCGCCAGGCGCTCGTCGGGTTGCGATTTGAGCGCGGGGTGGCCGCATTCGATCCAGCGGCGGAGGGAGACCTGAGTCGGGAAGGGGGCGCGACGACGACCGATGAACAGGAACACGCCGCGAGGGAGTGCGCGCGGAACGGGGACCGAATCGGCGAAATCCGTCATCGCGTGCTCAGCACGTTTCTCGACCCGCAGAATGCCTTGCGTTACGAAAGCCTGGGTTCGTCGCTTCTTGGCGTTGCCTTGGTAGAGGAATCAGCGGCTTGTTTCCGCTCGGCCTTGGCGCGTAACGAAACGCTGCTGGAGGCGCGCCATCGGCTCGGCGCTTGCTGCCAGATGCTCGGCCGGCTGGAGGAAGCCCGCGATGCCTGGGCGGAGGTCGTGCGCCGGGCGCCGGAGCGGGGCGAGTCGCATTCTCGGCTGGCTGTGGTGCGCTACTACCTGACGGACTACGCCGGGGCTTGGGAGTCGCTCCACGCGGCCGAGCGGACCGACGCCGACGTTCCGCCGCAACTGCGCACGCTGCTGTCGGCCCGCATGCCGGAGCCGCCGTAGCGTGTTGCATCTTGGGGAGCGCGGGCGTCTCGCCCGCCACTCTCCGTTGTGCGCAATCGGTACTGACGGATTCGTCGGCAGGGTCGTGGGTTTGAAACAGGAGTTACGGGATGCAGCCGCATGCACAGGGAGGCGTGGGTGCTCGGACGTCCGCCGGGCGGCGTCTTGTTTTTCACATTGTCAGCGTGCTTGCCCTGTCTTGGTTGGTTCCACTGCGCTCGTTTTCTCAGCCGCCCACGATCGGCCCGCAAATTCGGGTCGACGCCGCGGCGGCCGGGAAAGCGGCAAGCGAAACGAGCATCGCGGCGGCGTCCGCTCCCCCCTGCGAGGGCGGCCAGCTTGGGCCGCGCATTGTCGCAATCGCCGCGTGGAATGACTTTCGCTCCTTTCCTGCAAATGACTACACTCGCCTTCGCTTCGCCTTGACCGATGACCGCGGGCGGACCTGGGCGCAGTACCCGACGGCGATCTTTCC
>JACRLV010000365.1 GCA_016235145.1 Planctomycetota bacterium | reverse complement strand
GCCGGCGCCGGCGCGAGTTCGCTTCCAAGGACGCTGGCTGCCCCCCCATCGTGCCGCCGCTCGCGAAATGACGAATCAGACGCGAATGTCTGGATTGAGCGGCCCGTTCGAGCTAGAGTGAATCTCGGAAGCGTCCGGCGGAAAGCCGGAGTGCGCAAGTCCATTTCGCGGTTGATTCGGAGGGAAAGCAATGAAATCTCGCGTGTTCGCGGTCGTGTGCGGCGCGGCGTGCAGCCTCCTCTTGTCGGCGTTGACCGTCGATGCCCAGACGATCTTCAACCCGTCTCCCAACTGGGTTTCGGGCGACGCCGGCTATGCCACCGGCGCGGCGCTGGTGGATCTCAACCGCGACGGCTGGCTCGATCTGGTCGTATCCAACGGCAACGACATGAACCGCGAGCGGCTCAGCGTGTACTACAACACCGGAAGCGGCGCGTTCCCCTCGCTGTCGAGCTGGCAATCCAGCGACATCGCGTACAACGGCCACCTCGACGTCGCGGACGTGAACGGCGACGGCTGGCCGGACGTCGCCGTCGCGCTGCTGCTCAACCAGGGCGGCCCCTGCGCCAAGCTCTACATGAACAACGCCGGCACGCTCTCATCGACGCCGGCCTGGGTATCGAGCTTCGTCGCGCCCGCCTTCACGGTCGCGTTCGGCGACATGAACAACGACGGGCGGCCGGACCTGGCGGTCGGCACCGGCGACGCGTACGGCTCGACGCCGCACGCCTATCGAAACGTGGTGCACATGAACGTCGGCGGCGCGCTGGAGACCACGCCAAGCTGGCAATCGGCCGACACCTGGTGCTACGACAGCCTGATGTGGGTCGACGCCACCAACGACGGCTGGCTCGATCTGATCGGCCTCGGATCGCTGACGTACACGTGGGGCTATGCCAACGCCGGCGGCGCGCTCAACACCGCGACCGCGTGGCGGACGAACGACGTCCCGTCGCAGTTCGGCCTGATGGCCTGCGCCGGCGACCTCAACGGTGACGGCTATCCCGAGCTGATTATCGCCGACAACAACCAGCTCGGCGGCGGCAGCGGACGGTTCCGCCGCTACAACGGTCAGGCCGCCGGCTTTTTTTCGCAGACCGCGAATTGGACCTACTCGGACGGCTATTGCTCGGCCGTCGAGCTCGCTGATGTGGATGGCGACGGCGATCTCGATCTGGCGACGGGCGCTTGGTGGGACCGCACGCGGATTTTCCTGAATACCGCGGGCAATTTCGGGGCGGCGCCAAACTTCACGTCCGGCGGCACGAGCGTGGTCGAGAAGATCGTCTTCGGCGACATCCGCAACCGCACGCTGCGGACGCGCGTCGAGACTTTCCCGGCCTCGTCGCGGCGGCTCTACTACCTCGCCAAGCAGCCGATTCAGTGGGTCAGCAGCGTGCGGCTCGACGGCGTTCCGCTCGGTCCGTCGCAGTACTACGCGAATATCGAGCACGGCTGGATCACGGTGCACGCCGCGCCGGCCGTTTCGCTGGAGGTCGAGTACACGTATTCGATTCATCCCGACATGGCGATCTCGAATTGGGATCCGTCGATCGGCAACTACGTGTATTTCAGCCGCTTGCCGTGCAATGGCGACGTCGACGGCGACGGAGACGTCGACCTGAGCGATTTGACGGTTCTGCTTGCGCATTTCGGACAGACCAGCGGCGCGACCTGGGCCGGCGGCGACCAGGACGGCGACGGCGACGTGGACCTGAGCGACCTCACGTATTTGCTGGCGGGGTTCGGGTCGATTTGCTCGTAGAAACTGCGGGGCGCAACCGATCGTAGCGTCGGCCAATCGTAGCGTCGGACCTCGGAGTCCGACGGGTAGACGATTGATATCCCCGTCGGACTCCGAGGTCCGACGCTACGAGAACGAGGATGCGGGTCGCTGGGCTGAGCCCACCCTACGTTGTTGTTATGTCCGGCGAATGCCGCGCCAGGGCGACCATCAGCAGCGTGACGTCGCTCGGCGAAATGCCCGGCACGCGGGCGGCTTGGCCGATGGAGCGCGGCTGCACGGCGGTCCACCTCTCCAGCGCCTCGCGGCGCAGGTGCGGAACTCGCTGATACTCGAACTCCGCCGGGATCGGCCGGTCCTCCAGCGAGCGAAAGTGCTCGATCGTCCGTTCCTGCCGCTCCAGATAGCCGGCGTACTTGATTTCGACCAGCGCCGCCGCCCAAACGTCCGCTTCCTGGCGAAAGGAGTCGAGCGCGGGAAGCGTGCCCAGGAATCGCTCGCCGTCCTCTTCGGGCCGCCGGAGCCATTCGGCCAGCGTGCGGCCTTCGACGCGTGTCGCGGCGAGCGTCGCGCGCAGCAGCGTCAGCCGCTCCGCCTTGCGCTCATAACGCGACCAGCGCGGCGCATCCACCAGTCCGATTTCGCGCCCGATCGGCGTCAGGCGGGCGTCCGCGTTGTCGTAGCGCAGGTGCATGCGGTGCTCGGCCCGCGAGGTGAACATGCGGTACGGCTCCAGCACGCCGCGCGTCACGAGGTCGTCGATCATCACGCCGATGTACGCCTGGTCGCGGCCGAGGACCAGCGGCGGCAGGGCCGCGAGCCGGCGAAACGCATTGATGCCCGCGATCAGTCCCTGGCCGGCGGCTTCTTCATAGCCGCTCGTGCCGTTGATCTGCCCGGCCAGAAAAAGCCCCGCGACTCGCCGGGTCATCAGCGAAGCGTCGATTTGCTCCGGCGGCACGAAGTCGTATTCGACCGCGTAGCCCCACTGAAGCACGCGGGCTTTTTCGAGCCCCGGGATGCGCGCGATAATTTGCTGCTGCACGTCCTGCGGCAACGACGTGCTGACGCCGTTGACGTAGACGCGATCGCTCGTGCGGCCCTCGGGCTCCAGGAAGACCTGGTGCTGTGTCTTGTCGGCGAAACGGACCACCTTGTCTTCGATGCTGGGGCAATATCTTGGTCCGAGCGATTGAATCTGCCCGCTGTACATCGGGGCGCGGTGCAGGTTGGCGCGGATCAGTTCGTGAACCGCATCGTTTGTGTAGGTGATCCAACACGGAACCTGCGATTGCTGAATTC
>JACRLV010000355.1:1467-3485 GCA_016235145.1 Planctomycetota bacterium | reverse complement strand
TTCCTGCCCTTTCTCGATGAAACACAGCGACGCGGAATTCAGGCAGTGCCGCTCGCCGGTGGGCTTCGGCCCATCGTCAAACACGTGCCCCAGGTGAGCGTCGCAGCGGGCGCAGTCGATCTCGACCCGCTGCATGCCGAGGGTGTTGTCCGGCTTGCGGGCCACGTGGGCCGGATCGGACTCGCGGAAAAAGCTCGGCCAGCCGGTGCCGGAGTTGAATTTGTGCTCGCTCGAAAAAAGCGGCAGCCCGCACACGGCGCAAACGTAGACGCCTTCCTTCTTGTTATCGAGCAGGTTGCCGCAAAACGCCGGCTCCGTACCCGCTTTCTGCGTAATCCGATACGCCTCTGGATCGAGCTTCCTGGCCAGCTCGGCGACGCGCTCGCGCGACAGCGGCGTGATGTCGTAGCCCGATTTCGAATAACGCGGAGTCATATTCGGCTGGTCCTTGCCTTTCGATTCTTGTTTGGGAGTTTCAGCTTTTCCGGCGCCGTCCTGGGCCCACAGGACAGCCCCGATGATCGGAACGATTGCCAGCAACGCGCTCAAACGGCTTTTCCAGATTCTCATGCCTAACCATAACCTCGCAAAAGACCCGATTATTCCGCGGGCGGCATGCCCCTAACGCCCAAACCAGGCCAGCAGGACCGCCAGATCTGCCAGTTCGATGCAGCCGTTGCGGTCAAAGTCACAATCCGGGCGGAAATTCTCCTGCCCCGCACACGTCCCAAAAGCGGCCAGGAGGTTCGCCAGATCGTGCAAGTCCGCGATCCCGTCGCCGTTCGTGTCGCCGGTGCGCAAACCTGGGGCCGGCAGCGGCGGCGTCGCCACGCTGTCCGGCGTTGAGGGCTGAAAGACTCCGAGGACCAGAGCCTGGTCACTCGGCGGCGCGGCGACATCGACACGGAAATTGTAGAGCGTGCCCCAGCGCAGCGCATTGGCGGATTGATTCTGGTCGAAGGTCTCCGTCTCCCACGTCAGCCGCGTGGACACGGTCCAGTCCGTTCCGGCGAAATTCACATTTCCCGGACCGTCGCCGCTGTGATAGTCCACATCGTGGAATCCGAGCGACTGGATCTCCAGCGCGACGGGTCCGCCGGCGTCGAAGCTGCGGATCGCGAGCTCGCTGTTGAGATTGAAAACCGCGTATTCGTAGTGCCAGTAGCCCGCCTGCCCGGGCAGCGGATTCGCCCGCGCCCCGACAATGAGCCAACCGCCGTCCGGCGTTTGAACCGGCTCAATTCGCACCGCCTGATCGGCCGCCTGCCAGGCGTAGATCGCGGGCCGGCCGCGCACGGTGGAACCGGAGAGCGCCAGATTCCAATTCTGCCCGCTGCCCGCAAGACTGACCGGACGGTACGACGCGTTGTTGGCGCCGTTTCCCGCAACGGCGTCATCCGCGCTGATGACGATGCCCTCAACAAAATACTGGTCGTTCGCGCCGCTGGGCTGAAGTTCCGGGATTCTTGCCTGAAGCCGACGGGCGACAGTCCCTGAATACGCCGGGTTGGCGGGTGGATAAGAAAAAACGCCCGTAACGGGGTTGACCTGCCATTTCGGTCCGAGTCCCGATTGAGTCCCGACGATGGCGCCGGTGTTGCTGTCCGAACAATGCGAGCCCAGTTGCGAGCCGTCGCGCGGCGCGCAATCAGTGCAGCAGTTCTGCATCTGGAGCGCGAAATACCCGTGGAAGAGCCAGGACTGGCCGAGCTGTTCGAAACGCGACGAGCCGTCGGCGTGGCCGGATGAAAGGTGATACAGATTCTTCGCGAAAACCGGGTGCGCGGGAGTCGCGGCGATGTACGCGGCGGGCGCGTCGCCGATGTTGCAGACAACATGCCCGCACGCGAACGCCTCGATGTCCCCCGCCGCCGAGTAATTTACAAGGCTGTTCAGGTCGCCGATGATGAGGTCCGGCCCGATGGAATCGCAGGTGGGTTGTGCGCTGGATGCAGCCGTCGCGAAGCCGAGCGCGGTAATCGCGAAATACGCACGGCTGGAAGCCCCGAATGGTCGCA
>JACRLV010000355.1:0-1460 GCA_016235145.1 Planctomycetota bacterium | reverse complement strand
CCGGCACGACCCCGCAGGAGATACTCGTTTTCAGCTACTGGGGAGGCTATCACGGCGGGCCGGCAGGCTCAAGGAAAAAACGCGGCCCGCCGCTCGCCACAACGAAAGGGAATAGACGCCGAGATGATGTCGCACGTTGCCAGACTGACCTGCGTCTGCTGTCACGCGGTGTATCCGACCGACGGACCGTGGACCTGCCCAGCCTGCGGGCCGGATGACGGGGTTCTGGATGTCGAACTTGATCTCGAAGCGGTCCGTAAGACGATGAATCGTGATGCCCTGGCCGGTCGCGTGCGATCACATTGGCGTTATCGCGAACTGCTGCCCGTCGACACCCCCCACCCGCTTCCCGCCGATGTTGGCTGGACGCCGCTCATCGACGCGCCGCGGCTCGCGAAAGAGCTGGGCGTGCGGCGCGTGCGGCTCAAGGACGACGGACGCAACCCGTCCGGCTCTTTCAAGGACCGGCCAAGCTCCGTGGCGGTCAATCACGCGATCGAGCGCGGGGCCACGACCGTCGCCTGTGCGTCGACGGGCAATGCGGCCAGCAGCCTCGCCGGATGTGCCGCCGCGGCGGGATTGCGCTGCGCGATCTTCGTCTCGCAGCTCGTGCCCGACGCGAAGCTGGCCCAGCTTCTCGCCTACGGCGCGTGCGTCTTCAAGATCCGCGGCACGTACGCCGATGCCTACGACCTCTGCACGCAGAGCTGCGAACGGTTCGGCTGGTACAACCGCAATGCCGGCGCGAATCCTTACCTCGTCGAGGGCAAGAAGACCGGCGGGCTGGAGGTCGCCGAACAGTGCGCCGAAGACCCGCCGGACTGGGTCGCGTGCAGCGTCGGCGACGGCTGCTCGATCGCCGCGGTGCACAAAGGCCTCGCCCAGATGCGCGAAATCGGGCTGATCGATTGGCAAGCGCGTGTGCTCGGCGTGCAGGCAGCCGCGGTCAGCCCCGTGCTGCGCGCATTCGCCACGGGCAAGCTTGACCGCAGCGGGAAGAGCGGCACGTATGCCGACAGCATCGACGTGCCGATCCCGCGAAACTGGCGGAAAGCGATCCACGCGGTGCGGGCCAGCGGCGGCGATTTCGTCGCGGTTGCGGATGAGCAAATCATGCACGCAGTCCGAACGACCGGGCGATTGACGGGCGTGTTCGCGGAACCTGCCGCCGGCGCGGCGATCGCCGGCGTGGTAGAGGCGCGCGCGCGGGGCCTCCTTGGCGCGTCGAGCGACGTCGTCATCATGATTACGGGCAACGGGCTGAAGGATGTCGGCGGCGCCATGCGGGCGGTCGGAGAGCCGCACGAAATCGAACCGCGTTTCGAGGAAGTTGTCCGAGCTGTCGAGGCCGGCCGCCTGGACAGTTCGTCGAATCTGTAGCGTCGGACCTCCGAGTCCGACGGGATTGGAACTCGTAGCGTCGGACCTCCGAGTCCGACGACGCTATTCTGGGCGGATAT
>JACRLV010000057.1 GCA_016235145.1 Planctomycetota bacterium | reverse complement strand
CAAGCGATCGATGCGATCGCCCGGGGGTTTCACGGTTTCTTCTTCGGTCGGTTTGACGTCCGCTACGCCGACCCGCGGGAATTCGCGGCCGGACGAGGGTTTTCCATCGTCGAGCTGAACGGCGTCACGTCCGAGTCGACCAACCTGTACGACCCGGATTGGTCGCTGTTCCGCGCCTACCGGGTTCTCTTTCGTCAATGGAAGCTGCTCTTCGAGATCGGCGCGGCGAACCGGCGGCTCGGCTGCCGGCCCTCGCGACTGGGGAGTGTTCTCAAGGACGTGCGGGCTCACTATCGCGATCGTCGGGTGAGTCTGACGTCGGACTGACAAGTTCCGTGCTCCGAGAATGCCCGATTCCGCCCGGCCGCCGGTTGGAACTGAAACCGCACTCAGCTCGGGCTGATGGAATGCTCGGCCAGAAATCGAGTCGCTTGCCCCGGACCGAGATAGCGATTCAGGATCGTGCGCTCCACAGTCACCAGATCGACCAGCACGAGGCCGTCCAACACATCGCCGAAATCCGGATCGATATTGAACCCCAGGAGCTTGGCGTTGAGTTTCAGGTACTGCCGGAGCAGCACGGGGATGCTCCGCCGATTCGACTCGATTTCGCCGACCAACTCTTCCACCTGATCCACGTCGGACACGAGCGTCGCGAGACGGAGATGGTCCGCATGGAGGAATCGCGGCGTCTTGGGCGGCGTTCTCGGCCTTACCAGCTCCGCCAGGGTTCCGTCGAAGCGATGAGACTTCAGAAAGGCCATCAGCAGTTGCTTGGTCATCGATTGGAATTCATCGCTGATGCTGACGGCCCCGAAGAGCCTCCGGTAGCGCGGATTCATCGCAACGAATCGCCCGACGCCTTTCCATAGCAGCAGCAGCGGCGCGTAGTCGCGCTGACGAGCGGGAATCACGAAAGAGCGCCCGAGCTCCAGCGCCGGATCGAGTCGGTCGAGCAACCGCGCCCCGTATTGAAAGAGCGTGCGCGTGTACAAACCGGCGGCGCCGAAGCGCCTCAGGAGCACGTCCGTCTGCCCCATCCGGTAGGCGCCGAGAATGCTGCTGGTCGCGGCGTCCCAGACGAACAGGTGCAGGTAGTGCTCGTCGAACCGGTCAAGGTCAATGGCACGGCCGGTGCCCTCGCCGACCAGTCGGAACGTGAGTTCGCGGAGGCGGCCGATCTCGGGCAGCACGTGCGGCAGTTGATCGGCACGACCGAAACACACGCGGAGGCTGCCGCTCGTCGCAAGAAACTGTTCCGCGGGCAACGCCGCAACGTCCTTTGCGAGTTGGGCGCCCGAAATCGCCGGCGCGATCTCCTTAACGGTCTTTGACGGAACCTTTGCGCCGCCTTTCGCGACGTTTCTGCCGCCGATGCGGCCCATGAGAATGTACGTGCGGAGCCGCAGGTACTCCGTGACCTGCACTGCCTGCGCGTGCGGCAGAGACTTGCTGCCCGCGGGATG
This sequence comes from Planctomycetota bacterium, assembly GCA_016235145.1. Classification (GTDB taxonomy): domain Bacteria; phylum Planctomycetota; class Phycisphaerae; order UBA1845; family Fen-1342; genus JACRLV01. The sequence goes on along the minus strand of JACRLV010000057.1, from coordinate 9,839 downwards.
GGGGACCATCCCGGCCAGGCGCTGCGGCCTGATCGGTGTTCCGATTTCCACGCGGACGGTCTGACCGCGCAGACGCAGCAGCTCGCGCGGCAGCAACGCGGTCCGCAGCCGCGGATGAATGAGCCCCAGAACCTGGAAAAGCCGGCCGTTCTGACCGTCGAAACAGACTGGCACGACCGTTGCACAGGTGCGGAGCGCCAGCCGCGCGACCGCATCAGACCAGGGCGAGTCGGTGACGCAGCCGCGCTTCCAGGTAAAGTGCGACACCTCTCCCGCCGGAAACACACCCAGCGCACCGCCTCCCGCGACCCACTGCACTGCCGTCTTCATCGCCGCACGGTTTCGGATTGCGGCGCCGGGGCCGCCGAAGGGATCGACGAAGAGGCTTGTCGCGCGCATCTCGGGGATGCGCGCCAGCACGTAGTTCGCCAGGACTCGCACGTCCGGACGAACGCGCTGGAGGAGAGCCGTGAGGACCAGCCCATCGAGCGCGCCGAACGGGTGATTCGCCACAACTACGAGCGGACCGCTCGTTGGAATGGCGCCGAGATCGTCCGCGGAGAATTGGACGTCAACGCCCAGGGATCGCAGGACTCGATCGCAGAAGCGATCTTCCGCCGGCGTTTGGGCGACTGAATAGACCGCGTTCAAGGACGGAAACGCAAGCACGCGCTCGCAGAGATTTCGCAGCGCGTCGCCGAGGATTCCGCCGAGCCGCCCCGGCGAACTTTGAGGAATTTGGAATGGCTGCGTTGTGGATGCCGCCGTCATGGCAATTCCTTTGGCTTGACTGCACCAGCGACAGGTGGACGCTCCTTGACAATCCGAAGTGCGTGACCGTCTGGGTCGCGCACCAGGAAGCCGCTTGAATCGTCCGCATCCGAGCGCCCGATGCGGATTGGTCCGTCCGACGCGAGTTTCCACTTTCGGTCGTGCAACTCGCCCGCCAGCGCCGCGGCATTGGGGGATATCAGCGTCGTCTGCCAGGAGAAACTCGATCGCCGGGCCTGATTCCGCCCGCAAAGTCGTGATGCGCAGGTGCGCCCCGGGCACGTTGTTGAGCGCCTCCTGCTCCAGGCCGAAGTTCTCGCCGCCGCCGACCACGCGGAACCCCAGGAGGTCGCGGTAAAACCGCAGGCTCGCCTCGGTGTCGCCGACGACGATCGCTGTGTGGTCGATGCCGAGAAAGAGCGGCGCGGGCGCGACGCCCGCACTCCCCTTGCGATGCCACTTCGGGTCTCCCTTGTCCGGAGGAAATTCGAGCACCTCCAGGAAGTGCCCGTCGGGATCGCGAAAATAGAACGCCTTGATTCCCGCGGCGTTCTGGTTCCAGTCGGGCAAACGCTGCGGGTCTTTCGAGGCGTGCCGCACCATCTTCTCGTGCAGCCAGGCGTGCGCCTGGTCCATGTCGCGGACGATGATTGCGATGTGCTGGAATCAATGATCGTTGCTGCGCGAGTCCGCCGGCATCGGTCGGCCTTTGGGCGATTGATACTGCGTGAGCTCAATGAACTCGTCGCCCAGTCTTAGCCGTGCGAGACGCGCGGTGGCCGACGTCGGCAGACCGTGCAGGGAGGCGAACTCCGCGCCTGCGAGTCGCGTTTCGGAGACGCTCTCGAACGTCAGCACCTCGCGAAAGAATGCGCTGGAACGATCCAAATCCGCGACGGTGATGCCCACCGCGGCCACGGAGTCGATGCCGCTCGGTTGGGAGGTCGGTCGGTCGCCCGGCTGGGCCCGTGTCGACACAGCCAGGAACACGGCAAGCAGCACGGCCGCGGCCGGGCGACGAATTTGGCGCGGATGCGAAGTGTCCATCATGGCTCCCCTGAGGACTCGACAGCCTTGAGATGCACGCTGAGCCGCCTGGTTTCAGGGGTCGTGCGTTGACAATTCGAGCGGCGAGGCGGACGAGCGCAGCGGGTCGAACTCGCAGCGGAAAATACAGCGGCGGTCGTTGCAGTGGTCGAGCTTCGCGCAGTAGACGCGCATTGGCAGGGCGGCGTACGCAGCTCCAGCCAGCAGCATTCCCCCGACCACCACGAGTACCGTGAGCATCATCCCGAATGCGATCGCCAACTCCGCAAACCATGCCGCACGGACGCCGCGGGCGCCAGGGACGGTCACGACGTGATTGACCGATTCGTGCCGCAGCCGCTGTCCAAGCAGCCCCCGCGAAATTGCGACGCCCGCGACTGCGCCGCCAAAGTGGGCCGCGACATAGAAAAACGCGTCCCAGGCGGCCACCTTGCCTAAAACGAGGAAGGTCAACGTAGTCGCCGGATTCATGTGTGCGCCGGACTGCCCGCCCCACGGCGAATAGATCAGCCCGATGGCGGTGAGACCCATCGCGACGCCCATCAGCGCACGCCGGCCGAGGGCGCTGCGAATCCGCCGTCGAGCGGCCGCCGCAGGATGTTCGAGCAATGTGCCAAATACGCACGCCGAGATCATGAAGCAGCCGAGCAGGGCAGCCTCCATCAGGTACTCGGGCCAATGCCGCAGCAGCGCCTCAGACATGGCGGGCGGACGCCTTTGGCGCGGCAGCGAACGTCTCTGCCGCCGCCCGCGTCATGCGTCGTGTTCGTTCCGCCGGGCGCTCGGCAAAGACCGTTTGTTCCAGCCGCAGCAGCTCCGCCAGCGACCAGGCCTGGAAAGGGCAGCCGCCGGGCAGGTGGGGCGCGATGGCGTCGGCGACCTCCGAAAGGTGCCCGACGCCGGCTTGTGCGAGGTGCTCGTGGAGCGGCGCGACGAACCGCTGCCGCGCGTCGCGCCGCGCCTCTGGCGTATCGCCGCGCACGCGCAGCCACGCTTCCACAAATGGTCCGATCAGCCAGGGCCAGACGGTGCCCTGGTGATAGGCGCCGTCGCGCTCGCGGACTCCGCCGCGGTATTGCGGCGCGAACTCCGGATCATCCGGAGCGAGCGAGCGCAGACCGAGCGGGGTCCAGAGTTTCTGCTCCACGGAATCGACGATCTGCCGGGCGCGACCATTCTCGAAGAGCGCGATCGGCAGTCCGCCGACGGCGAAGATCTGGTTGGGCCGAAAACGCGCGTCGACCTTTCCGGGTCGATGGTCGCTGTCCACCACATCATAGAGATAGCCGCGCGCATCGCTCCAGAATCGACCGCGAAAACTGTCACGGCCGCGGACAAAAAGCTCCGCCCACCGGTCGTCCAGGTAGCGCGCCGCCCACAACGCGTTGAGCCACAATGCCTGCACTTCCACCGGCTTGCCGATGCGCGGCGTCACGACCCAATCGCCGACCTTGGCGTCCATCCAGGTGAGTTGGACGCCCGGCGCTCCCGCGGCCAGCAGACCGTCGTCGTCGCAGCGAATTCCGTAACGCGTGCCCGCCTGATACCCGGCGAGGATCTCGCGCACCGCCCCTTCGAGCCGCCGCCGTTCGTCGCGCGATAGGCGCGTCTTGCCGGCGTCCACGGCGACGAGGAATTCGTGCGCAGCGATGATGTACCAGAGGGATGCATCGACGGCGTTGTATTCGGGAGTCTCGCCGCTGTCGGGGAATCGGTTCGGGAGCATCCCTTCGGACACGGCGCCGGCCCATTCGAGCAGAATCGCCTTCGCGTCGTCGTGCCGGCCGGTCGCCAGGCAAAGTCCGCGGAGTGCGATGAAAGTGTCGCGGCCCCAGTCCGTGAACCAGGGATAGCCCGCGACGATCGTCTTTCCCTCGCCGCGCTGCACGAAGTAGGCATCGGCGGCCCGGTGCAGCGGCGCGGCGAATTGTCGCCGGCGTCTTCGCTCGGCGCTTCGCAACGCGGCCGCCGACGCGAGCGCGTCCTCCGGATTCGGAATGGCCTGCTGCCCGTCCACGCCGGCGGCGAGGAGCCACGCGGCTTCGCCCGCGGCGAGGTCGAAACGCAGAATGCCGGGAGCCGCCAGATCCTCCACGTGATCGAGGCCCCGATCGCGTTCATGCACGTAAAGGAAGTTTCGATACCAATGCGGATCGTGCTGGTACTCGGCGTTGGCGCACGAGACGATCGACGGAACGCCGTCGTAGGGCGTCCAAACGAGGCATCCGTCGCGCCGCATCGGTTTGAACGCAAACGCAGGGTTCTCATGGTGCAAGGCGTGATAGTCGCGGCCGGAGAGAAGCGGCCGCACGCACAGCGTGATCGGCCCGCCGGGCTGGGAACTCAATAGGTTCCAGGTGACGGCGACGAGCGGCGCGCCGCGCCGCACAAAGCACTCCTGCCGGACCCGCGTGCCGTCGCCGAGCCGCAGCGCCCAACTTGGCCAAGGTTCGCTGGTGAACGACTCGAGCGTCGGCCTGTTTTCCGGGTGAACGGTTCCTGGAACGTATCCTTGCGCGGTCAGCCAAAACCTCCCGGCCGTGGTTTCGATCCACGCATCCAAGCCATTGACGAGCATCAGGCGGCCCGTGGGCGGACGGGTCGCAGCAAGCAGCAGCCCTTGGTAGCGGCGGGTTCGCACGCCGCCGACCGTGCCTGAGGCAAAGCCGCCGAGTCCGTCGGTCTCCAGCCACTCGACCCTGTCATCGTCTCGCGTATCCATCGCTTGATCGCTCCGCGATGCTTGGGATGGGAGCAACGACGTTGCGCCGCGGAAGAGTAGATGCGGCCGTGCTGGATTGGGTTACTTTGACCGTGAAAGGCTATTTCGGGTCCGAGTTCGACTCCGCCGCGAGCGATCCATCCGGGGGCGCGGCGGGCGCCTCAGCGCGACGACTCGAGAGGATCGCAGCAATCAGTTCCGCGGGCGGCGGCGGCGCGTTTTGATCATCCGCGTCACACTGCGACGAGCGGGCGAGCGCCACCGTCGTTTCGTACGAGCTGAGATAGTCCCGGCACTCCCGGCAAACGCCCAAGTGGTGATCGAAAACGGCGCGTGTCTCGGTCGACAGCGCGCCGTCGAGGTAGTCCATCAGAAAATCAGCCACTTCCTGGCAGGTCATATTGCTTTGGATGCCCTTTCGCCGCGGAGGTTACCTGACGGTGGCAGGCGTCGCGGATTGCAAGGTTCGTGCTCGGGTCATTCGTCCGCCTGCCGGACTGCTGAAATCGTGAATCGCTCCCAAAACCGCGTGCGTGATCGGCGTTCAACCCGCTTCTTGTCGGGTGCGTATTGGACGCGGAGCGACAGCAGGCGAGGGCTCCCTCCCGTAGCAGATGATACGGCGGCACGGGCAACGTGCGAAGCAGCGCTGCCCGTGTCGCATGGTTTTCGATGCCGCACTTTCCGGGCGGATCGTCTTCGACCGCTCTGCAAGTGCGCGCGGTCCCGTCGTCGCCTACTTCACGGGCGCGTCGAACGGCGCCTCGCCCAGGAGAACCTCGGCCCAGGCGCACCAGATCTGCACCTTCGCGACATCTTCGATATACGACGGCAGCGTGATGGTCTTGTTGAGCTTGTCACCGCCGAGCAGTCCGCCTTTCACCATCAGCCGATTCAGCAGGTACACGTTTCCCTTCGAATCGACGACCTGCCAGTGCGGCGCCGGCGTGTCCGGCGTCTTGAAGTCATCGGACAGGGTCAGCACATGCCGACCGTCCTTGTGTTCATGCGTGACTGTGCCGCCGTTTACTTTGGCGCCTTTGAAAACAGTCGTGACCTGATTCGCACCGGCGGCGGGCTTGGCGTTGTGGCTTTGGGCCAGGACGGCGCTGGCGGCCACAGTTCCCGCGAGCAACATCACTGCGGCCCGCAGAGCCAGCGGAAAACGGCGAACGGACGTCATCATCTACTTCGCTCCTTGTCAGTGTGATCGACTCCGGGAGATGAACATCACCACCCGCTGATCGCCTGACGCAGCCCATGCAGCGATCGGCGACCGTGTTCGCGGGATTGGATGAGCGGGTGTTGGCGAAGGTAACAAGAGTCGACGCAAACGCGGCGATTTTGAGCCCGGCAGTGGTCTGTCAGGGCGCGCACAACTGCGGCAAAACGCGGCTCCAGTAGCGCTTTTTCACGTACCGAAGAATGCCGTCGCAGCAACAGCGGTTCGCGAATCCGTACCAGCGCTGATACCAGCGATGCTTGCCGGCCAGGATCCGCTGTTCGATCCAATCAACGTCAAATCCATTCCAAACGCCGGCGACCGTGACCCAGAGGCATAGATTCCCGTACAGCAGCGGAGCAACTTCCGCTTTGAGAATCTTCTCGAGTTGCGCCGCGGAATATCCCGACGTTCTCAGAAATGCGGCGATTTTCCCCAAGGCCTCGTCTTCCAGCTCAGTGTCCAGAAAGAAATCCGACCTGGCCTCCCAGACCGGACGCCGTCGGGGCAGCTCGTCGTGCGGAACAACGAGCATGTCTGTCCTGTACAGCTTCGCTGGCGCCAGCGCCAATTCTGATTCGAACCGATCCGAATGTCGATTCCTCAGTATCCCGATTCGAAACCACAAGCCGTGGTTTGCATCCAAGAGCAGAAACGCGATTCACCAATTGGAGTGCGACGCCGCATGAAAAAGGCAGAGCAGCAGCGCCTGGCAGAGAATCACCAGGATCAACAATCCGGCCGGTCCGCCCGCTGGCGCAGCTGGGGCCCCTACTTGAGCGAGCGCCAGTGGGGCACGGTGCGCGAGGACTACAGCACGCACGGCACGGCGTGGGATTACCTCCCCCACGACCACGCCCGCAGCCGCGCCTACCGCTGGGGCGAGGTCTTCGGTCTCACCAACAGCGAGGGCAACCACGGCGAGGACGTGAACGAGCTGTACTACTACCTTGACGCGACGCCGACGCATTCGTACTTGAAGATGCTCTACAAGTATCCGCAGTGCGAATTCCCGTACGCAAAGCTCGTCGAGGAAAACCGCCGCCGCGGAAAGGACCAGCCGGAGTACGAGCTGCTCGACACGGGTGTGTTCGACGACGATCGCTACTTCGACGTGTTCGTCGAATACGCCAAGGCCGGCCCGGACGACATTCTGATGCTGGTCACCGTCCATAACCGCGGACCGGATACCGCTGAAATTCACGTCCTTCCGCAACTGTGGTTTCGCAATACCTGGTCATGGGGGAGTGCGGGCGTCTCGCCCGCAGCGGGGAGTGCGGGCGTCTCGCCCGCAGCGGGGAGCATCGGCGTCCCGCCGGTTTCGAATCGGGGCGGTGTTTCGCACAATTCCTCGGATCGCACCTCAGTAGGGTGGGCTCAGCCCACCATGACGCTGGTCAGTCAAGCGCCGTGCGACGGCGGGCTGAGCACACCCTACATCGCGGCGAAACACGCTGAACGGGGATGTTACGCGCTCCTGGTCGACGGCGAACCTGCGTTTCTGTTCGCTGATAATGAGACCAACGCACGCCGGCTCTTCGGCTCCGACAATGGCGCACGCTTTCCCAAGGACGCATTTCACGAATACGTGGTTCAAGGCCGCCAAGATGCAGTCAATCCCGCTCAAACCGGAACAAAAGCCGGCATCCTCTATCGCGCCGAAATTCCCGCCGGCGGAAGCGCTGGATTTCGACTCCGTTTGAAGAGAACGGACGAGTGTGCCACTGCTGTGTCAGCCGTGGCATTGGCGAAGATGAGCGAGAAGCACTGCTCACAGAGCAGTGGCACGGAGCACTGCTCACAGAGCAGTGGCACGACGCATCCGTTCGAGGACTTCGACGCCATCATCGAAGCCCGCCGCCGCGAAGCCGACGCATTCTACGCGGAGATACAGAAGGACATCGCGGACGACGACGCCCGCCTCGTGCAGCGGCAGGCCCTCGCGGGCATGATCTGGAACAAGCAGTTCTATTACTTCGACGTGCCGGAGTGGCTCCGCGGCGACCCCGGCCAGCCCGCACCGCCAGCCGATCGCCGCTTCGGCCGCAACCGCGACTGGACGCACCTGAACAACGCCGACATCATCAGCATGCCCGACAAGTGGGAGTACCCATGGTACGCCGCGTGGGATCTGGCATTCCACATGATCCCCTTCGCGCTGATCGACCCCGCGTTCGCCAAGGACCAGCTCGTGCTGCTGACGCGCGAGTGGTATATGCACCCGAACGGACAAATTCCCGCCTACGAGTGGGCGTTCGGCGACGTGAACCCGCCGGTGCATGCATGGGCGACTTGGCGCGTGTTTGAAATGGACCGGGAGCAGCGCCGCGCGGCGGGCGAGCCGGGCTACGCCGGCGATCTCGCCTTTCTCGAGCGCGTGTTCCACAAGCTCATGTTGAACTTCACGTGGTGGGTGAACCGCAAGGACGCCCAGGGCCGCAACATCTTCCAGGGCGGCTTCCTCGGGCTCGACAACATCGGCGTTTTCGACCGCAGCGCCCCCCTGCCGACCGGCGGCTTCATCAACCAGGCCGACGGCACAAGCTGGATGGCGATGTACTGTCTCAATCTCATGCGCATCGCCTTGGAACTCGCCCTTCACAACCGCGTGTACGAAGACATCGCAACCAAGTTCTTCGAACACTTCCTGCATATCGCCGAGGCGATGAACAACATCGGTCGCAACGACGTATGTGTGGGACCCGTTTCCAACCGGTCTGACGGCGGCGTCGGCCTCTGGTGCGAACACGACCAGTTCTACTACGACGTGCTCAATCTGCCGGACGGCCGCGTCACGCCGCTGAAAGTGCGCTCGATGGTCGGGCTGATTCCGCTGTACGCCGTCGAGACGCTCGAACCGGAATTGCTCGAGCGCCTGCCCGAGTTCAAGCGGCGGCTGGAATGGTTCCTGAACTACCGCCCGGAGCTGGCCGCCCTGGTATCGCACTGGGATGTTCCCGGCAAAGGCCAGCGCCGGCTGCTCTCGCTGCTGCGCGGCCACCGCATGAAAGCGCTGCTGCGCCGCATGCTCGATGAAAGCGAGTTTCTGTCCGACTACGGCGTGCGCTCGGTCTCGCGCGCCCATCGCGGCCAGCCTTATCTTTTTCCGCTGGACGGGCACGCGCTGACCGTGCGCTACCAGCCGGCGGAATCCGACTCCGGCGCGTTCGGCGGAAACTCGAACTGGCGCGGCCCGATCTGGTTCCCGGTGAATTACCTGCTGGTCGAATCGCTGCGGAAATTCCACCATTACTACGGCGACGACTTCAAGATCGAGTGTCCGACGGGTTCGGGGAAATTCCTGAGCATCGCACAGGTCGCCGACGAACTGTCGCGACGACTGGCGCGAATCTTCCTGAAAGACGCCAGCGGTCAGCGGCCGGTATTCGGACGATGTGCCACTGCTGTGCCGGCAGCGTCTTCCGCGCGCGCGGACCAAGAGCACTGCTCACAGAGCAGTGGCACACAGGGAGCAGAGCACTGCTCACAGAGCAGTGGCACGCGGGGAGAAGAGCACTGCTCACAGAGCAGTGGCACACAGGGAGAAGAGCACTGCTCACAGAGCAGTGGCACGCGATACGAGCGGCTCAATCGCGACCCGCATTTCCGCGATTACCCGCTCTTTCACGAGTATTTCGACGGCGACACGGGCCGCGGGGTCGGCGCCTCGCATCAATGCGGCTGGACGGGGCTGGTGGCCGCGCTTCTCGGGCAGCCCTCGTACGACGTTCGGCACGAGTCCGCGGGCATTGCGAAGGGTTTGGCCGGCGCTGAGATCCCGCGCCTGAATCACAAGCGACGATCGCGCGTCTCCGCCGGGTCCGAACACTGAATCGACAAATGGACCTACCCGAACTCGCGCGACACCCGTCGCATTGTGGGAGAATCGAATGCCGACCGTCACATTGCCCGACAGAACGCCGCCAATGAGCAGCACTCTGATCCGTGACATCAAGCCCGATCAGTTGCCGCAGGTTCACATGCCGGAGTGCGAGGTGCGTCCCGTGCTCAAGGGGCAGAAGGCGCTCGTCACGGGCGCGAGCTCCGGCATCGGCCGCGGCATCGCGACCGCCCTCT
>JACRLV010000354.1 GCA_016235145.1 Planctomycetota bacterium | reverse complement strand
GCGCTGACGGTCGGAGGGAAAATGTAGCGGTCGGCGTCCCGCCGGCCGTAGAGCGTGGAACCGTCCCCGCGATCCGGATTCGCTCGAATTCTACGGCCTGCGAGACGCAGGCCGCTGCTTTGCTCCGAGCCCGACCGTCGAATCGCCTCCCGAAATTCCTCGCGGCGCGAGAAGATTCTTCGGGAGATGAATCAAGCGCCAGCGCGCGGGTATTTGCGCGATTGAGCGTAGTACGTGGAGAACACCCACGCGCTCGCGCTTGGGGCTCGGATCGTTCGCCAAAATCGCCGGCCACACCCAAAAAAGGCGTCCGTCGCGTTGCCGGCGTATGGCTTCCGGCGCTGGCGATATGCTCCGCGATTACAGGTTGGCTGTGTCCGCCAACCAGCGCCCAGCAATCGCCCCCGACGTCGAAAAAGCCCAAGCCCGCCGAGTCGCAGCCCACATCGCGGACCGAGCTTCCACCGATCCGCATCTTCGGGCCCGACGCGCCGCAACGTCCGGACGATCGGAACCTCGACGATCGCGGCGCGATGCACACTCAATCTCAACCCGCCAGCCGCCCGGGCGACGAGCGCTCCGCCGCCGGCCGCAAGCGTCGCGTCGAGCAGCTCGGCGGCACGATCGATACCGAGAACGCGGTCGAAGCCGGGCTGATCTGGCTGGCCGCGCACCAGGAGCCGGACGGCATCTGGGACCGGGTCGATTTCCGCCGCCATTGCCCGGAAGATTCGCCTTGCCCCGGGCCGGCCCTTTATCGCCGCAGCTCCGATCTGACTCCCGGCGTGACGGGTTTGTGCCTGCTGGCGTTTCTCGGGGCCGGCTACACCGATCAGGCCGGGCCGCACGCCGACACCGTCCGCCGGGCCGTCGCCGCGCTGCTGCGCATGCAGCAACCCGACGGCGGCTTCTCCGCCGATGAATCGATGGCCGGCTACAACAACGCTATCGCCACCCTCGCACTGGCGGAGTTCTACTCGCTCACCAGCGAGCCGCTGGTCGCGCCGGCGTTGGAAAAGGCGATCGACCGAATCGTTCTGACGCAACAGCCGCTCGGCGGGTGGGACTATCTGCCGCGCGCCTCGAGCGGGCGCAACGACACTTCGATCACGGGCTGGATGGTGCAGGCGCTTCAGGCCTGCGTGGCCGCCGGCATGAAAGTGCCCCCGCGGGCATTCATCGGCGCCGCGCTGCACATCGATCGCGCGACCGAGTCCGACGGCCGCACCTGGTACGCCGACGCCGGCATCGGCTTGAAGCTCGAGGATCAGAACAACGACCCGGATTATCGCTACGGACCGGCGATGATCGGCGTCGGACTGATGGCTCGACAGCTTCTCGGCTGGCGGCCGGATCAGGCGATGGTGCGAAAGCAGTCGGCCTTGATCCTGGGTGAGCTGCCGTCCGTCGCGCGCATGAAGCAAGGCGATCCGACGGAGCTGCATGATTATTACTACTGGTACTACGGAACGCTGGCAGCATTTCGCGTCGGCGGCGACGCCTGGCCGCGCTGGAACAACGCCTTGCGTGACGCCGTGCTGCCGCTTCAGGAGCGCGAAAAGAACGCCCGCGGCGTGAAGAGCCATTCGTTCGGCTCGTTTCCGTCGTTCGCGCAGGGCTGGGGGCGGTGGGGGCGATCCGGCGGGCGTGTATATGCCACTGCGATCAACGTGCTGACGCTCGAAATCTACTATCGCCATTCGCCGGCGTATCTGGACGAGCCCGCGGCGGTCACGGCTTCCGATTGGCGCGAATATCTGCGCGGGGTTGATGCGCGCACGCTGGCGCAGGCGATTCCGGTGTTGGGGCAGTTGCGACTGGAGATCGGCGAGCCTGTGCTGGTCGAGCTTCTGGATCTCAGCGACCAGCGTTTGGCGCTCGCCGCGGCGCTTGAGTTGGCTCGACTCGATTCGCCTGCCGGTCGGGCCGTGCTTGATGCCTCCAAGCCGGATGCGCCGCCGCTCCAACGCGAGCAGATCGAACGCTCCCTGCGGCGGCTGGACGAGCTGAAACGCCAGCCGGTGCGCGGCAAAGTACGCATGGTCGATCCGGCGGCTCGCCTGGCGACGCTGGATTTCTCGCCGGCCTGGGTCGGCCAGACGGTTCGCACGAAGGGCACGGACGAGCCGCCGGTTCCGCTACGGGTGGTCCAGCGTTTCACCGACTCGCCGATCGTGGTGGCGGAGTGGCTGGCGGATTCGCCCCGCCCGCCGCAGCCGGGCGAGGATCTTGGAGAATAGAGGGCCAATCCAGAGCGGCGCGTCGGGCATTGGTTTTGACGAGCCGAATCCGGCCGAGGCTGGTGGATCGGCCGCGCGCGAACCGTAGCGTCGGACCTCCGAGTTCGACGACGCAACCGTGCTGAAAAACACCGTCGGACTCGGAGGTCCGACTCTACAAATCGCGCGTCCGGCGGCGCGGCGGCGTCCTTTGGCAGCCATGCTCCTCCCGTGCACCACGACAGATTGTAAAGAACATTCTCGCCAACGGAGTCTCACGCGACATTCCGTTAGGCTACGACGGCAGGCACGACTCAGGTCGAGCACGACGGGGATGCGGGGAGGAAATGCGAACCGAAAACCGATGGTTGTCCAGGGGTTGTCCCACCCGCGACGTGAGGGTGAGGCGAAGCTGGTTTGCCAAGCGTATCGGCCGGCATCCCTGGGGGATACCTGCGGAACGGGTCGCTGTCCGGCGAATATCATGCAGCGTGCCGTTGAACCATGCAACTCGAAGGCAGAACAAAAAAGAGAAAATAGCGTTGACAACCCCCCCCCCCCAGTATAGGCTTCTCGCTGGAAAAAGGAGACACTCCATGTCGCGAACCCTAGCAGCCGTATGTCTTTCTCTTTGGAGTTGTGATTTGTTCGTCCCAAATTGTTCCGTTACCGCCCGCCTGCAGCTGTCCGGAGGGCGGCTCTCCGGCAATCAACGAAGCGTGCAATCAATGCACGGGCAGCTATGACGTGCGTAATTGGTGTAGAACGTGCTGCTCCGGCACCGTGTGCAAAGAGCAATCGCAGTCCTCTACCTGAATTCACGTCGGCGACGGCAGATACCGCGGCGCCAACCGGGTTGCAGTTGGCAGTGGATGATGCGGAGTCGCGAGCCTCGTTTCGATTAGAGATGTTGTGATCCGCTTCGGCGTGCGATTTCGCGGTTGACATCCTGTCGCTCAATGAAAGTCTCGCACCAGCGGGCCAGAAGATGGGCTTGTTTCGCCGAGTCGTTGTTTCCGTTATTGTCGTAGGGACTGCGGGGATTCTCTCGCATTGGTCGCGTCCGAAGAGCGGGTCCGACGCGGCAGACGAGCAGTTCGGTCCCGCGGAAAAAGCGTGGTATCTGTCCCGGGAACGCGATTGGGCTGCGTTTTCCTACGTAACATTGAATGACGCGGTTAGTGTCGAAAGGGCCGTCGGCGGCGCGATCGATTCTTGCTTTCCGAGTCCGACGTTTGACAAGCAGAGTCTATTACGCGATCTATCGGCCTTCATCTCAAATCTATCGGCAGATAGCCCCGATTCGTATCTCGCGAAACTGCGCAACAAAAGAAGGCTCCCCGACAGAATAACTGACCCGGTAGTTATTGCTTGGCGTCGTCAGTGCGCGGCCGGCAACACAGACGTAGGCACCGAAAGCTCACCTTCGCGAGTTACGTTCAATATGTTGTGGGCATGTGGGCGAGCCAAGTTTCGTCCGGCGTCAATGTCGCTCGAAGGCGCGCTACAAGTCGCATTGAGCAAGCCCAAGCCCCCCAATTGGCCGATCCCCGGCAGTCGACTCTCGTCGGCTACCTACCCCCGTTTCTCGAAATTTCAGCAATTGAGCGGGTTGTACACGGGCTCTTTTGTACAGGCAGGACCCGCTGTAACGGTGTCGTCCGTCCCGCTGGAGGATTGTTTTTCCAGCGGCGGCTGCGCCCTCGTGTGCCATTATATTAATCCGGACATAATCTATTGAACTGACGTTGCCTTTCGGTTATCATGTTCGCATGGCAAGCAAGGATGCACGAAAGCTGTTG
>JACRLV010000345.1 GCA_016235145.1 Planctomycetota bacterium | reverse complement strand
GGCGATCAGGGACAATCGCCGCGGTCTGCCGATCGCGGTTATCGAGACCGTGCTTCGCGGCGTTCTCGCCGGGATGATCGAAGCCCATGCCAAGGGCGTGCTGCATCGTGATCTGAAGCCGGGAAACGTCCTGCTGCACCTGGATCAGAAGCCGCTGACCGAGCTGACAGTCGAAGAGGTGAAGGTCGTCGATTTCGGATTGGGGGCCAAGAACGTCGATACGCTGCGATCGATGGTGCAATCTGCGTCCATCGACCGCGACAACAAGCTCGTGGGCACGCTGGCCTACATGGCCCCCGAGCTGCGCGACGGTCACCAGCAGGCCGACGCCCGTAGCGATCTGTTCTCGATCGGCGTGATGCTGTTCGAGATGCTGACCGGCGAGCGGCCCGCCGGCGCCGAGCTGCCCAGCGTGATCCGCCGCGACACGCCGCCGGGACTCGACGCCATCTTCCAGCGGCTGTACGCGCATTGCGACCGCCGATACGAGAGCGCTGGGGCGGTGCTCGATGATCTGAACCAGCGCATGCGGCCGCTTCGGGCGACGCCGCCCCTGCCGCGGCATGCCGTCGCCGCGCCGCCCCGAACAAGCGGAGCCTGCGCCGGGACGTCTCGCGGAGCGCGCTGTCCCAAGTGCAACCAGGCGATCGAAGGCGACGATCAGTTCTGCACGCAATGCGGCGTGCAGCTTGTCGAGAGCATCCGGCGTTGCCGCGAGTGCGGCGGATTTCCCGGTCCGCAGGATCAGTTCTGCATCTTCTGCGGCGCGTCGCTGAGTACCGCGGTGGGGGCGTAGCCGATGGGGATTTGCACCGCCTTTTCGAAAGTCTGCGTGTGTGCCACTGCTCTTGAGCAGTGGATTCCGGCGCGCCGGCACGACTTGAACATCGAATCTCGCTTCCCAAGAGCAGTGGTGCCAAACTCCAATCACTGCTCAAGAGCAGTGGCACATACAAGCTCGGCGATTCGTTCGAGGGATTCGATTGATGGATGATCGCTCGCGCCATCGGCAATTCGAGGAGCGCTTCGTCGCCCAGCTTCGCGGTCGGGCCCTGGCGCTGATTCGCGGCAAATTGCCCGCCGATCACCTGGCGGTCGAGCCCACCGCGGAGGGCGTCGATTCCGTCCGCTCTGAACTGGCCCGGCTCGAAGTTTTCGACCGCGACGCGATCGAGAAACTGCCCGGCACGCGGAGCTGCGAATTCACCTTTTCGCGCAAGCACCTCGGCGGACTGTTCTATAAGACGGTTTCACGCGTTCGCGTCCGAACGCTCGCGCCAGTCGAGCCGCTCGTGAAAAGTCAACCCGCCCGCCCGGTCGGCCGCGAAGACGTGCTGGACGCCCTGGCTCGCTACACGCTGCTGCCCCGCCGCTCGCAACCCACCGGCGTGATCCTCGCCAGCCCGACCGGCTTTACACCCGAAGCCAAAGTTCTCGCCGAAGGCAGCGGCAACCCGACGCTCGTGCTGATGGGCGGGCGCGAGGACGGCGGTTGGGACGTCACCATGCCGCCGCGGCTGAAGGGCACGCCCTGGGCGAAACTGCTCGAACTCGAATCGCAGGACGAACGGCTCAAGCGGCTGCTGTATCATCTGAATGAGAACACGCACCTGGTCGATTCGCGCGGCATCTCGCTGCGCGAGCTGTCGGAAAAGCTCGGCGTGTCGGAGTCCGAGGCCGAACTGCTGGTGCGGCAGGCGTGCCGGGCCGAGCCGCGGCTGATGACCGTCGCGCACGACGGCGTGACGCACGTCGCCCGTACGCCGCTGGCGGAGGAGCATTCGCAAATGAGCCTTTGGAGCCGAGTTCGAAAACTGCTGCGGATGAAGCCGACCGTCGCCGAACGCGTCAAGGAAATGACCATCCAGCGCGTCCGCATCGAGCAGGAGCGGCACGAGGTCGACCAGAAAACCGACGCGCTCGAAGCCCAGGAGCGGCAGTCGATCCAGGCCGGAGCGGCGGCGACCAGCGATGCGGAGCGCAAGCAGCTCGCGGGCAAGTTGGTCCGCGTACGCACCGAGATGAAGCGGCTGAAGGCCCAGGCCCAGAACCTGACCAACGCACTCGACGTGATCGGCACGCACATCCACCACCTGACGCTCGCGGAGCAGAACCGCCGGTTGGAACTGCCCAAGGCCGAGGAAATCACGCGCGAGGCCGCGCAAGCCGAGCAGATGGCGGCGGAGTTGTCCGCGAACGCGGATCTGGCACGCAGCATCGAGGTCGGCGCCGCGAGCGCGACGCAACTCGACGAAGAGGCGGCGATTCTGGAGGAATTCAAACAGGCGGCGGCGGAAAGAGCCGGCCCGTCGGCCGCTGGAGCAGCCGCCGGCGCGAGCGGCGCTGCGGCGGGCAGCGGCGCGCGAATCGGCGCCGCCGGTCTTTCAGAACCCCAAGCGCCAGCGCGCGGGGCCGCCCGCGCGCCAGGCACACCGCCGCCGTTGCCCGAGAAACGCGAAGCGAAGCCGGAGATTGGTTAGTAGGAAACGGAAGGAAACAAGAGATTGACAATGATTCGTATGGAAGAACATCGCAAGCGGTCCCCAATGCTCGCGGAGCCCATTGACGAAGCGCTCTATGGCGAATTGGTTGATCGCATCATCGAGAAAGCTCCCGATGCGTCCGTGGTCCTTTTCGGTTCGCGCGCCCACGGCGACGCGCGCGATTGGAGCGACGTCGATTTGTTGGTTATTACGGAGACCGACCGCGACCCGCTGATGTAGTGGTCATGACACCGAGCGATATTCGCAAACATCAGGCCGTCAACGATCCGTTCGTATGCGAGATCCTCCGCCGCGGAAGAGTGCTGCATGGCCGACTCCCCTGACTATCGCCATTGGGTCGAAATCGCCGAAGGCGATTTGCGCGCCGCGCAGAAGCTGGCAGCCGATGATCCCGTCGGATTCGGTAATCACGTTCTGTTTCATTGCCAACAGAGTGCCGAGAAGTACTTGAAGGCGTGCTTGCGATTTCGCGATGTGGACTTTCCCAAGGTACACGATTTTCAAAGACTGTTGAGACTTTGTGAGCAACTATCGCCTGAATTCCGGCAGTTGGACGAACCGACGGGGCGACTGCAACCATTCGCAGTCCAAGCACGCTATTCCTCGCGCAATCCAGTAGCCGAAACTGTGACCCAAGCGCTTGAAGATGCGGCCGCGGTCCGCGCGTTCTGCCGTCGATTTACAGAGGTTGGCGCCGCCGCGCAAGACCCGAAGCGCAAATGGCCCAATACAGGAATACTTGGACGACCTCTCCAGCGTCGCCAAGCAACTGGGTTCGCCCAAGCTAGCAGTGCGACAATATGAAACACTTGGACGATTTTGTGCCGAAACTGCCCGCAAACGATTCGGCTCCTGGAATGATGCGCGCGCAAGCCGGATCGTCGGTTTCCAAACGCCACGGTATTCCGGATGTCGAAATGAACGCCGTGCGAAGCTGAGGCTTTCGCCGAAACCCGACGAAGCAGGATAGCTCTCCTTGAGTGACCTAATCAACATTCGCCGGTTCGGGGGCTGGTTTTCGTGGCCAGTCTTGTTGACGCTACTTATTGACTGTGAGTCGAAGCCCGCAGCCGACTCGCGCGCTCTCACCCGAAACGAAACTGGCGAAGTCACCCTTCGTGCTGTTGCCTGGAACATCCAAAAATGCGAAGGCGGCGTCGATGCCGTGACGAGTGAGTTGATCGCGCTGCGGCCCGATGTTGTTTTGCTTCAGGAGTCGATCGAGCCCGCGACAGGATCGTCTCCTGTGAATCAAACGCAGCACATCGCCGCCGCGCTAAAGATGCAGGCGGTTTCGAGTTGCGGGCGGCTGGATGACGAGCGGCGGCAGTGCATCGCCGTGCTGTCGCGGTTTCCGATTCAGGAATCGAAAGAGCTGTCCACCGCCGCCGATCGGGCTTATGCGCTGGCCGCGACGATTGACAGGAGCGGACAATCGGCGACCATCGTCTGCGTTCATCTGACCGGCACGTGGAAGCTCGACCTGCAACACGCAAACGAAACCACCGCCCGCCGCGAGCAGGAATGCCAGGCCCTGGCGGATTGGGCCGGCAGGCAGCAGCAGGCGACGATTATCGCCGGCGATTTCAATCCCGTCAGCGCGCAGTCGATCGGCAAGCTCGCCGAGGCGATGCTCCCGGTTGAGGGCCTGGGAGCGACCTTCCCAAGCAACCAGCCGACTATTTCGCTGGATCGGGCGTTCGCGTCGCCGCATTGGACCGTGAAGTCGGCCGAAGCGGTTGATTCGCAGGTTTCGGATCACCGCCCGATCGTTATGGAATTCGCATGCGGAGGAAGCAAGTGATCGCGGGGTGGACTCAACGCACCACGCAGCCGCGTGCCGAACGGAAGATTGGTGGGCTGAGCCCACCTTGCATGACAATTACCGGCTGGAAGCCGGTGCTACCCGGAATCCTGAACCCTGAACCCCGAGCAGTCACCATGAACTTCTTCGAATGGCTCACCACCCGCCGCAAAACCCTCGCCACCATGGACGCCGCCGAACTGCGGGCCCAGGAAATGCTCCTGACCAGCGAGCGCGACCGCATGATGGCCCGCATCGGCAAGCTGTCGAAAGACAAGCAGGCCGTCATCGACAAGGGGGCGAAGGAGAAAACCCCCGAAATGCGGCGGACCTATGCCCAGCAATATGACCTGCTGCACACCGAGCAGATGATGCTCAGCCGGCACCTGAACATCCGCACCAAGGAGGCCCTGACGGTCACGCGGCTGCGGCTGCTGCGCGAAACCGCCGGGCGGGCCGGCGTCGGGGCGATGGGCAAGGGCCTGATCCGCGACGGCGACCTGGCCCTGATCGAGCGGCTGATCGAAAGCGACAAGATCACCACCGAGGTCTACCAGGAACGCCTCGACGCCATCCTCCAGGCCGGCCACGAAGCCGACGCGGGTGGTGCGGGCGTCTCGCCCGCCGCCGCGGAGCTGCTCCGTGTCTGGAACGACATGGACGCCGGCCTGATCAAGGACAGCTCCGCCGCCTTCGATGAGGCGGAGCGGCGGGTGCGGGAGCGAAGCAAGGCCGAAGGGTAACAAGGAAACAAGGAAACAAAGAGACAAGGGAACATCAACACCGAAGCCCCAAGCGGCGCACGGAGACACGGATGGCAAATGGGCAAAAGGCCGAGCGGGGGCCGATTCGGCGATTTGAGGATCTGGAAGTGTGGCAGCTTGCGCGGGAATTGGTCCGCGGCGTTTATCGGGCAGCGCAATCACAGGGTCTTCGCCGTGACCTCACATTGAGCTCGCAGATGAAGCGAGCCGCGGTCAGTATCTGCTCGAACATCGCCGAGGGCTACGAGCGCGGTACGCGCAAGCAGTACATCGAGTTCATCTATGTCGCGAAGGGCTCGGCGGGCGAACTTCGCTGCCAGGTGATTCTCGCGCATGATGTCGGTATGCTCGACACCAAAGCTTACGATTGGCTGCTGGAACGGTGCGAAAGTTGTTCAAGGATGCTCGCGGGCTATCTAAAGCACCTGAAGGCAACGTCAGGCAAGTTCCGCGGCACGAAGTTTGATGAAGGAAACTCGGACAAGCCGAACAAGTGACCCGCCAGGCGAGTTGGGGTTTTGTCGGCCGACCCCTTGTTTCCTTGTTTCTTTGTTCCCTTGTTTCCTGATCCAGGAACGGGAGTATGCAATGGGTCTCTTTAAGTCGAAAGAAGAGCGTCGAATCGAGCAGGACATCAAAATCCGCCAGGGAATCCGCCGGATCGAGAAGTCCATCGCCGAGCAGAACAAGTTCTCCGACGAGTTCGTCAAGAACGCCCGCTCCGCCCGCCAGATCGGCGACATGGCCCAGTACGCGTTCATCCGCAACTCGCTCAAGAAGACGGCGACGATCAAGAAGCTGCTCGAACGGCAGCTCCTGGCGGTCAAGAACGCCCTGCTGATCAAACGCCAGGCCGAGGCCTCGGCCGATTTCGCGAGCGCGATGACGCTCATGGCCGGCGAGGTCGCGAAGCTTTACGGCGACATGGACCTGTCCAAAACGCAGCTCCAGTGGGAAAAAGCGCTCAGCCAGAGCCAGACCATGGAGGAACGCATGCAAATGTTCCTCGATTCGATCGAACAAGGCGCCTCGGCGGACGTGGCCGCCGCCCCGGCCGAAGCGATCAGCGACGAGGAAATCGACCGCCTGATCGCGGCGGAAGAGCAGGTCGAAAAAGCCCGCGAGACTCAGCAGATCTCGGCGCTGCGGGCGGAACTGAACGCCCTAAAAGGCACGGGGGAGACGGGGAAGGAGACGAAGTAGGGGGAGTGCGGGCGTCCCGCCCGCATTGGGTTCGTTCTTGCGATCTTATGACGGATTGCAAAGCGAGGTTAAGCGATGTCGTCCCCATCTACCCACATGCCCGATAATCCGCGCGAGCTGGCATGCTGGTTCGCCGAAGCTGTTCGCGCCGAACTCGCCGAATTGGAAAAGAAGGGAGGTGAGCAAAGATACGAGCTGCATGCTGGAAAGCGTGTCACGCCCGACAAATCGCCATACACGATCTATCGTTTCACGCTCGCCGACGCCTCGCTTGTGCCCGAAGACGCAAGTGGAACTCTGGAAGCGGAAGGAAGTCAGTTCAAGGCGACAGTGGTCGCCCGTGAATCCAATCGCGTTGATGTGCAGATCGAGGGTGCGGAGGCACTGGGATCGTTCGTGCCCCGGGCGCTGCTTCGAGTTGACGACCTGGGATTACTGCGCAAGCTCGCGGAGGCACTCGATGGGATCGCTGTCGGGGCAGGAGCCGTCTCGTCGCTCGCTACGGGCATCTTTCATCCAAAATCCAACGA
>JACRLV010000346.1 GCA_016235145.1 Planctomycetota bacterium | reverse complement strand
TCGTAGCGTCGGACCTCCGAGTCCGACGTTTATTCCCGCGCCGCCGACTCATCGTCGGACTCGGAGGTCCGACGCTACGAAAATGCTCGCGCCGTCAGGGCGTCGGCTCGCGCGCTTCGAGCGCGTCCTCGGCGATCGGATAGCACGAAAACGCGTCGGCAAAGGCGAACACTTCGTCGAAATCCTCAATGCGGTCGCTGGGCTGTTTGCCGAAGACGCCGAGCTCGATCAGCCGAAAGACCATCTCGCCGAAATCCCGCGTCCGCCGAACGCCCCAGCGCTCCAGAACCACAGGCGCCAACAGTCCCCATTGCTCATGCGCGAAATCGCGCAGCCCTTCGCAAAGCTGGCCGCCGGAGACGTGCCGCGGCGCCTCGTCGGTTCGCTCGCCGTGAATCCGCAGAGAAGTGAATTCCAGCCCGCGAATAAGGAAATGGTACGCGCCTGGGTCGTAGCGCCGGTCGCCGCGCAGCGTGCGTTCCAGATCCAGTCCCAGCGTCGTTTCCATGCACGGTGAGTATAACCGACGGGGCTCAAAAAATGACCGGTATCGGGGCCGATCGGGAATTCCCTTGAAATCCAGTGGGTTACGCCAGTAGCATGCGCCGTTTCGAGTGAATCTCGAGCCCTACGCTTGCCAACAGAAGGAGCATCCTTGTGATCGACTTTCGTCAGATTCGGGCGATCCGCCGTTGGGCGCCGCTTATCGCCGTTTCGCTAGCCTGCGCGGCCTTTGCTCAGGACGCTCCATCGTCAAAGCCCGCCGAACCGCCTGCTCCGACGCTCAAGGTCGGCGACAAGGCCCCGCCGCTGGCGATCGAGAAGTGGGTGAAAGGTGGTCCCGTCGCGGCGTTCGAGTCCGGTAAGTTCTACGTCGTTGAGTTTTGGGCCACGTGGTGCGGCCCGTGCATCCGCGGGATGCCGCACCTGTCCGAGATCCAGCACGAATACGGTCCGAAGGGTGTAACGGTGATCGGATGCACCGCGGCCGACCGGAATGGCAACTCGCTGGAAGGCGTGGAGAAGATGGTCGCCGAAAAGGGCGACGGCATGGCCTACACCGTCGCCTGGGATCGAGAGGCGACCACGAAGACCGCCTACATGACCGCCGCCAACCAGCGCGGCATCCCGACCTGCTTCGTGGTTGACGCCGCGGGCAACGTAGCCTGGATCGGCCATCCGATGTTCCTTGAATTCGCGCTCGACCCGATCCTGGCCGGCAAATGGAGTTACGCCGACGGTCCTGCCGCCCTGAAGAAAGACACCGATGCCGCCATGCAGCTTGTGGGCGGCATTCGCCAAAAAGCCGGCAGCAACGCGGCGGAAGCCGAAGCCGACTGGACCACGCTTTCCACAAAATACCCGGGCCTGGCCAAACAGATGCCCGATCTCCGGATCGAGGTTCTGCTGGCGGCCGGCAAGAGCGACGACGCGAAGAAAGCCGCCGAGGAGATGATCGTCAAAGCGACAAAGGGAAAGAACGTCGGCGAACTGATGAATGTGGTTCGCATCTTCTCGAACCCGCAACGCCCCGCGGACAAGGGTCTGCTCACGGTCGCTTTTTCCGCCGCGACGAAGGCCGATGAGTTGAGCGGCGGCAAGGATGCCGGCGTCTTGGAAGCGCTGGCCCGCGTGCATTACCTGAGCGGCGATCTGACCGCGGCGATCGAGAAGCAGACCAAGGCGGTCGAGCTCGCGAGCGAGCGGATGAAGCCGCGATTTGAAAAGACGCTTGAGGAATACAAGAAGAAGGCCGCCGACGGGAAATAGGCGGCTGCGCTTTCGGGTGCACGGCCGCCCATTGTATACGCGCGCGGCCGCTGCGACGTCGACGGACGCAAGCTGCTCGATGATTCGGACGACGCCCTTGCCGAATCGGGCATGATTGGTCTTTGGACAAAGGCCGATGCCTCCTCGTCGTTCGACGAAATCGCCGTGCAGCCGGGCCGCTGACGCCGCCGGCGGTGTTTCTTTCCCCTCATGTTCCGCTCATAATCGAAACGCGGCTGCGCCCCGCGGAGGATCCCGATTTGGACGCGACAACGGCCGAGCTTTCGCTCCATTCCGCGCGCCGTCCGTTTTCCCAAAGCCTGCTCGTGGCGCTCGCGCTGATCGCGGCGATTGCGGCCGCCTATTGGCCGGTCTTTTCCGCACAATACATCTGGGACGACGACCAGTACGTGACGGAAAACCTCGTTCTGCGCAGCCCGTCCGGCGTGTTCGACGTCTGGAAGCCGCGCACAACGCCGCAGTATTACCCGCTGGTCTTCGTGACGTTCTGGTGCGAATACCGCCTCTGGGGGCTCAACGCGCTCGGCTATCACAGCGTGAACATCGCGCTGCACGCGGCCAGCGCCGGCTTGCTCTATCTGGCGCTGAGGCGCTTGCGCGTGCCGGGGGCCGCGCTGGCGGCCGCTTTGTTTGCCCTGCATCCCGTGCAGGTCGAATCGGTCGCGTGGATCACCGAACGAAAAAACGTCCTGTCGCTTTTCTTCTACCTGGCCGCGTTTCACCGCTGGCTATACGCGATGCCGGATGGCGCCCGCGACGCGCGCCCGCGCTGGGGTGCGTACGCCGGGATGATCTTCTTTTTTGTCTGCGCGCTGCTGAGCAAGACCGTGACCTGTTCGCTGCCCGCGGCGATCCTGCTCGTGGAGTGGTGGCGCGGGCGATTGTCCGTGCGGACCGCTCTGCTGATGGCGCCGATGTTCGCCATCGGCCTGCTGCTCGCCTATGTCACGGTTGTGACCGAGCGCGACCACGTCGGCGCCGGCGCGCTCGATTTCGGATTGTCCGGGCTCGATCGGGTCGTCCTGGCGGCGCGGGCGGCGTGCTTCTATCTCGGCAAGCTGGCGTGGCCGGCGGACCTCATCTTCATCTATCCCCGCTGGGCGATCTCCGCCCGCGAGCTGGGGCAGTGGGTCTTCCCGGCGGCGGCGCTGGCCGTGCTGGGCGCACTCTGGGCCATGCGAGAACGCATCGGCTGCGGCGCATTTGTGGTCGCGCTGCTCTACTGCGGAACGCTCGTGCCCGCGCTCGGATTCGTCGATGTCTACCCGATGCGCTACTCCTGGGTCGCGGACCATTTTCAGTATCACGCGACCCTGGCGCCGCTCGCGCTGGTCGCCTGCGGAGTAGAGTTGCTCCGACGGCGGCTTCGCAGTCCATTGCAAAATGGACCGCAGCCGCCCTCGGCTGCCGTGTTTCTCGATGAATCCGACGATCGCAAAGGGTCGAAACGAGTTCTTCAACGGGCCGTTATGAACCCCGCCCAATGGGCGCTGGCGGCCGGCGTGGGGCTCGTCCTCCTCGCGTTGATCGTCCGCACAAACCTCCAGACACGCCAGTACAAGGACGCGCGAACGCTCTGGGAGCGCACCGTCGCGGCGAACCCCGATGCCTGGATGGCGCACCACAACCTGGCCAGCTACCTAGTCGAAGAAGGAAAGCTGGAAGAGGCTCGGGCGCATGTGCAGCGGTCGCTGGAGCTGTTTCCGAAACAGGGCGAGGGCCTGTGTCTGCTCGCGCAACTCGCGCTCCGCGCGGAGCGGCCCGAGGAAGCGGTGAGCCATTGCGAGCGGGCGATCGCGCTGGGCGGCGGCGTAAGCGAGGTCTTCACGAACCTGTCATCGGCGTACCTGGTGCTCGGGAAATACGCCAAGGCCGAGACCGCGGCCCGCCAGGCCGTTTCGCTCAAGCCGAATTCCGCCGCGGCGCTGTCGAATCTGGGGTCCGCCCTGCTTTTCCGCGGGCAGGTCGCGCAGGCGCTTCCTCCTCTCCAGCGTTCGGTCGAGCTCGATGCGCAATCCGTCGAAACGCAGGTCATGCTGGCGACCGCGCTCGGCGGCCTCGGCCGCTGCAACGAGGCCCTGCCGCACCTCGACGCGGCGGAGCGGCTCTCGCCCGGCGACTTGGACGCCGCCGCGATTCGCATCCGCTGCCTGATCGACCTGGGCCGCAAGGACGAAGCCCGAGCCCGCCTGCGCGAATTGCAGAAGGTCGCCGCCGACAGCCCCGTGGTGCGGCAGTTGGCGGATGAGTTGAGGTGAGATCGGGCGGGTGGCATGCAACGCCGTTAACCAACTCTGGGGGTTCCTTGCAAGTTCATCCGATTAATTTCGGTCTTTTCTTGCAGGGTGAGCCTGCGCAAAAACGGAGCGCCCGGCGGCTTTTCGCGTTTCTTGCGCGGGTAGTGGCGCGAGCGTT
>JACRLV010000088.1:23685-29768 GCA_016235145.1 Planctomycetota bacterium | reverse complement strand
CGTGTGCGTGAAGCCCGGCGAGCCGGTTACAGTTACGCTCTCGCAGTCGTGCCTGCCCGGGTTGGTTCGGGGATATCAGGCATTCCTGGAATTCACGCCCGGCCGCCTGAACTTTTCATCCGGCGCCTACGTCACACCCATGCCATACGGCCTGCCGATTCTCGATCCGATCAACGCGGTCGGCGCCAATCTCGACCTGGCGGCGGGGATCAATGACCCCGCCGGGCAAACGCCAACGTCGTCGAGCGCGGCGCTCGCCACGCTGAACTTCACCGCGGGCGCGACCGAAGGGCTCACACAAGTTGTTTTTCGTACGCACGCGCCGCCGACCCGCTTCAGCGATCCGGTCGGCGCGGAAGTTGTGCCGATGCTGATCGACTCGCAGACCATCTGCGTCGACGGCACGCCACCGTCGATCACGTGCCCGCCGTTGAATGTGCAGTGTTTCGCCGAACTACCTCCGCCGGCGGCCGATTACGCCGAATTCGCGGCGCAGGGCGGCGTCGCCGTTGATAACGGCTGCTACGGCCCCGTGCCGCCGACGATTACGTTTGAGAGCTACATCGACAACGGCGGCGGCGGTTGTCCCGGCAATTCGTACATTATGGAGCGCACCTATCGCGCGACCGACTGCGCCGGGAATTACAGCGAGTGCGTTCAGACGATCACCGTCGTCGACAACACGCCCCCGTCGGTGTCCGCTGGAACAATCGGTTATTGCTATCCGAGCGTCGCCGCCGCGGAAGCCGCCGCGATCGCCGCAACCACGTATAGCGACAATTG
Source organism: Planctomycetota bacterium (assembly GCA_016235145.1). Taxonomy (GTDB): domain Bacteria; phylum Planctomycetota; class Phycisphaerae; order UBA1845; family Fen-1342; genus JACRLV01. The sequence continues at coordinate 28,985 of JACRLV010000088.1, read as the reverse complement.
CACGCCGGCCGGCGCGCTCGTCGTGACGACGAGCACAATCGGCGCATGCTCGGCGGCCGTGACGGTGACCGTGACGGACATTTGCAACAACAGCGCGTCCGTCTCGTACGGCACGCGCATCGACAGCACCGCGCCCTCGATCGGGGGCTCGATCGCGGGCGGCGCATTGAGTGCTTCCTGCGGCGCATCCGTTCTGGTCAGCGTTACGGTGACGGACAACTGCGGAATTCTTGCCAGCGCGGTCGGTTTCAGCATGAGCACCACCAGCGGCGCGATCAACGCGGGTGACCTGGTAAAGACGCAGGTCAATCCGACCACGGTGACCATCAATGGCGACGCCACTCTTACGGGCGTAGTCACTTGCTCTGCGACTGTCTCGATTTCGATCACCGGAGCGGACGAGTGCGGCAATCCGGCGCCGGCGTTCAGCGTGTCCGGCGTATGGTCCGACACGAGCGCGCCGGTGGTGAACGCCGGCGCGGACCCGCCGCCCTACCCGGCGGATGCCGGCGGCTGCACGGCGCTGGTGAGCTGGGCGGCGGCCACGGCAACCGACAATTGTCCGACCACTTTCACGACGGCGTACGACATCGATGAAGGGGACAACGGAAGCAACGAGGTTACGGACCAGGTTGGAACGACTCACGTCTTCCCGGTCGGAACACACAGAGTAACCGCCCGCGTGTCAGACGGCTGCGGCAACGAGGGTTCCGACTATTTCCTCGTAACGGTTCTACCCGTCAATGAGCTCGTGGTAAGCGTCGAGTTTGGCTGGGCCTTCACGGGCACGCGCTGCATCACGTTCGATCTCTGGAACTGTCCGGGCGCGACGCCGGCCGCGACTGTGAGCCAGGTTCTGGTGTTCACAGGCGGCATGGCTGCAAGCCAGGTAGTGCTCGTGCCGTGCGCGAGCGGTCCATACGAGTGCATCACGGCCCGCGACAGGCTGCACACGTTGCGGCAGACGGATGAGGGCTTCGACGTGGTCGACACGCAGTACGTCGCTGACTTTACGGGCGACGACAAGCTGATCGGCGGCAACCTGAACGACGACTACTGGATCGACATTCTCGATTTCGGTGTGTTCTCATATCAGTGGGGCGTCCACTACGACAGCAACGGCGACGCGATCTACGACGCGAATACCACCTGCTCCACGCCGTACCCGCACGCGGAAATCAATGGAACTGCCGCGGGTCTATATCCGACAACGGTTTACACCGATGATTTCACGTTTATTCAGCAGAATTATCTGATGCACCACGAGGCAAATTGTTGCGGCCAGGCCGGACTACAAGGAAACGACGGCCGAATGATCTACGTTGCGGAAGGCGGTTCGGGACCGATAACTTCGATTCCCGTCGCGGAGCTGATCGCGCGCGGCATGGGCGAATTGTCCGCCGGCGATCTGAATCGCGATGGCGTACTCGATATGCTGGATATCATAGCGTTTGTCACCGGCGCACGTCCGAGTGTGGATGAGCCGGTCCCGGCTGCTCCGCCGGCGCGAGTTGCGCCGGAATCGGCGCCGATTCGCATATGGCGGCCGTAGCGGAGAGAATGCCGGGGCGCCCAACGGCGTCGTATCCGCAAGAGCGTCAGCATCGCGCGGCAGGCGATGACGCGACGTGCGAGGAGACTCGAAATGTCACGTATCAGTGGAAGACGGCTGGCGGCGTGCCTGGCTTGGGTGCTCGCAAGCTGGATCGCGATCGCGCATGCAGATGCGAACATCGATCTGAAATGGCGCAAGCCGGCCCAGTCGGTATGTCCCGGCGATCTGGTGGAGGTCGGCCTCTACGCCGTATCTGATTCCGGCAATGATCAACTGCTGTCGGCGATCGACCTGGCGTTCGTCTGGGATCCGGCGTACCTGCACCTGCTGGGCCTGAGCCAGACTGGTGCGGTTCCGCTATTGGCGTCGTTCTTTCCCGCAAACGACCCCTTCGGTATTAACGAGGTCGTACCACCCCAGGACGGAACGGGCTTGTACAGTGCATACGCGCCCTTTGGCGCCCCCGTTGCAGCAACCCCCGGCGGCGTGCTCATCACCACTTTTCGCTTCCAGGCTCTGCAATCGACCACATCTGCCACGCTGATCGAAATGCGCTCAACGCTCGGCAGCCCGCCGGCGACCACAGCGGTCTGGTCGGGAACCTCGCCTGGCACGCCGGTCACGGGCACACTGATGGACGCGCGGGTGGGCATCACGTTTCAAATCTGTCCGAGCGATTTGAACGACGATCAGCTCGTCGACCTGCTTGATCTTACGTTGCTGTTGTCGTCTTTCGGCCTCAACAACGGCGGCGCCTTGGATTGCGATGGCGACACGGATTTGAATGACCTGACGCTGCTGCTCTCGGGCGAATCGCTCGCTTCGTGTTCCGCCACGGTCGGCGACGCGCAGACACTCAGAAACTCTCGCCCGGACGGCAGCGCCGACGGGCCGGAACGCGAACACCCGCGCAGCTGAGGCGCCGGGAGGCACACCCCTGAATAGAACCGCGTAAACCCTTGCGGAAACTCGCGATAGAATAGACATAGGTAGGCCCTCGCGGGCTTTCCCTGTCACACCACCGTGCGTACGGGTCCGTACACGGCGGTTCGGTTTGGTTATGCGCTCAAACGAGCGCGAGGGTCGGAAACCGCAGCGCGTCGAAGTAGGCGTTGGGCAGCGCGAAGCTCATTGCCGGGCTGCGACTGATGCGCCACGGCCCGTGAGAACTCTCCGCCGTTTGGGCGGCCAGGTCTTTCCCGACGTCCCGTGCTCTCAGTTCCGCGAACCTTCTGCGCCCGCACTTCCACTGTCTCCACACGACGCCGGCGAACGCCACGCACTGGAGCCAGCGCCTGCCGGCCAACCACATGGGCCTCGACAAGTCGATGGTCGCGCGCGTCTGGAAGCAGCACACGTGGATCAGTGGGCGGAAGTGCGATAGAAACGCGTTCGCGGCGTGCTCCAAGGGTGCCGGTCGGTAAACGTCCCTTCACCTTCCGGGCACGTCCACTTTTTTCCACTGGGCTGCCGGCAACGCCCGCACTGAGGGCTCAGAAATGCGCCCTCACCTTGGCCCTCTCCCGGAGTACCGGGCGAGGGGTTTGGTCCTGTGCCGCCGGCTTGCGTGGCGGCGGGGTCGGCTTCAGTGGCACGCGCTGCACGTCGTCGTCGCCACGTTGTAGCGCGTGTATGTCTGCGGCGTGTGCGACTCACTGTGGCAGCGGATGTAGCACGATCCCTGCGTCTGACCGGCGTTCAGATAGAACGCCGTGCTGCCGTTGCGGCCGTTGATGAACGAGATGTCATAGCCGCCGCGGCGGATCGGGTAGTCCAGGTCGATCAAGCCCGGCTCGGCGACGTCGAAGCCGCGGTGCACGTCGTGGCAGATGATGCACGGCGCTCGCTCTTCCTGCACGTGCTTCTTGTGACGGTTCGCGAACGCGTTGTTCAACTGGATGATCGTGTTCTCGCTATGGCACGACCAGCACGCAGCGTAATCGCCGTCGCCGGGCGAATACGGATTGTTGTCGGCGGTGACGTAGCGCTGCCGCAGGATGGCCAGATTCTGCGAACCGTGCGACAGATGGCAGTGCTGACAACTGTTCGGTCCGGTTTGGGAATCGTGGGTCGTGCCGACAAAGGTGGATTTGTTGAAACCCGTGCCGGTGGAGGTGGGCGGGAACGCCACGTCCGCGGGCGGCGCGCCGTCGTGGCAGGTCAGGCAGAAAGCCTCGCCCGAGCCGCTCCAGACCTCGCGCGTATCGGGGTTCATCAGCGATTGACTGAAGCTGAGCGTGTGCGGATCGTGGCAATTGCGGCATTCTAGGCGCGTCCCGTCGGCCTGCTCCAAGGCGCTGACCTTGTGATGCGTCGCCAGTGCGAATTGAGCCTGGGTGTCGGTCAGGGCCGGACCGTCGGCGTCGTGGCAGGAGTAGCACATGCCCTCTTCCTGCCGCAGCGGATCGCCTGGCACCGCCGGCTGATTCGCAGTCCAGGGCGCCTGAAGGCGCGTCTTGAGCGAGCCGTGGCCGGTCGCGTGGCAGCCGAAGTTCTCGCCGTCGCCGAGGCAGGTCGTGCGGCTGACGTGTGCGCCGGCAGCCCACAGAGAGGCGTTGATCGCCGCCGGCATCCGCCCGTCGGAGAAAGGCGCGCGGCCGCCCGCCGCGTTCGAATCGTGGCAGGCCAGGCAGAACGGCTCACATTTGCGGGCTTCGACCTCGCTGTTGAGCGGATCGCCGCTCAGTAGGACGCTGGCCGCGGCGTTATCCGGATCGTCGACGTTTCGCAGGCGAACCTGGCCGCTGGGGTGCTCGGTCAGATCGTGGCAGGTGATGCAGTCATCGTCCGTCGCGGCGGACTGGACGTGGTGCGACGCCAACCCGAATTCGCCCAGGACCGGTCTGCGGCTGCCCTGCGCGGTGGTGTGGCACCCGATGCACGACGTGCCGCCGGCGGGGATGAAACCGTTGTTGTGCGTATGGCAGGTGGCACAATCATCGCCGGCGTGGTGGGCGACTCCTCCGCCGTCCTGGCGATGCGAGCGGGTCGCGGTGTGGCAGACCTGGCAAACGCCGTCGTTGGCGCCAACGCCGTCGTCGAAGCTGCCCGGCCCGCTGCGCGCGGTGAACACGACGGTGCGATCGACGCCGAGCGTCTGGTTGCGCACGCGATCGCGCACCAGCGTTAGATTGGCGTTACTCAGATCGTGCAACTCGTGACATTCGATGCAATGCGGCGTCCAGGGCGCGCCGCTGGTGTGGATTGTGGGATGCGTATCGGCGTCGTGGCAACCGCGGCAAAAGCCCGTGAGCTGGGCCGGATCGCCGGTGATCCCAAACGGCTCGGTCTGATCGACCGGGTTCCCCCACAGCCGCACGGTTCCGCCGCGATGCTGGCTCGTGTCGTGGCAGTTGACGCAGTCGGCGTCGCTCAGCACGGCATTGTGCAGATGGTGTCCGCCGCTGCCGTCAGTCTGCACGACCGCCTGGCGCGAACCCTGCGGCCAGCTATGGCACGAGATGCAAGCTTCGATTCCCGGCGGATTGAAGCTGTTTCGGTGCGAATGGCACGTGGCGCAGTCGGCGCCTTCGTTGTGGTGGCTGCCGCCGCCGTCGTAGCGGTGGAAGACCGTGGCCGTGTGGCATGCCTGGCAGATCCCGTCGGCCGGGTCGACGCCGTCGCTGAAGCTGCCCGGGCCGGAACGCGCGACGAACCGGACCTGGCGATCGGCGCCGAGCGTGCGGTTGCGCACGACGCGGCGGATCAGGGAACGATTGGGATTGTACGGATTGTGCAGATCGTG
>JACRLV010000088.1:0-23677 GCA_016235145.1 Planctomycetota bacterium | reverse complement strand
CCAACCGCCGCGGACGCCTGCGAATGATCGGTCGCATCGTTCCACAGCCGGACGGTTCCGCCGCGATGCTGGCTGGTGTCCTGGCAGACCCGGCAATCGGCGTCCGTGAGCACGGGGTTGCCGAGCGTGTGCCCGCCGCCGCCATCCGCACCGACGACCGCCCGCCTCGCGCCCTGCGCGTTGCTATGGCAGGCGATGCAGGATCCTGCGCCCGAAGGTATGAACCCCGACGCGTGGGAATGACAGGACACGCAGTCCTGACCTTCGTTGTGTGGGCTGCCGGTTCCATCGTTGCGATGGAAGGCGGTGCTGGTGTGGCAGACCTGGCAAACGCCGTCGTTGGCGCCGACGCCGTCGCTGAAGCTGCCCGGCCCGGTGCGCGCCGTCAGAACGACGGGGAAATAGCGCCCCAAGGTCTGATTCCAGATCGAGGATCGCACCTGTCCGGAATTCGCCGCGCTCGTGTTGTGCGCATCGTGACAGGATTCGCAGGTCGGCGTCCATGAACCCGGGACGCTGTGCACGGCGTACAGCGTCGCGCTGTGACAAGCGAAGCATTGCCCGGAAGTGTCGGAGGTCGGCGGGTTTGAGCTGGACGATGTGCCTCCACCGCCAGATGACGAGCCGCCTCCGGAATTGGTTCCGCTGCTCGATCCTCCGCCGGAACCCCCTGGGGGCGGCGCGACGTTCGTCGGCGGTGTGTCTGAAGTAGCCGTGCCCGTGTCGTTGCCGTCCGTCGATGCGCCTGCTTCCTCGCCGCCGGCATCGGGCAACCGAGTGCACGCACTCGGCAGAATCACGGACGCCAGGACGATTGCAAATAGGCCCCAACCCAGCGCGGCCGACCGCGCGGATCGAATTGATTTACTTTTCACGGGTTCCACCTCGGATCGCATGCCTCATGCACACTGCCCACATCCATGCGAAGAGCGGCCGCGTCGCGGTTGGCGGGAACGCGCTCCGGCGGTCGCGGCATTGACTTGCAGAATTGTCGCACAAGTGATTGTTCTTTGCACATAGGGAAAAATGAACCTCGCTCAGGATCGGCGAGGCGGCATGAACGCCCTTCACGGGAACCGTTCGAGTCGTGGGATCGGGACGTTCGCCCGCTCGTGTCGCACAGCGATGAAACTCTCATGTGTCCTGGGGGTTCCGACGGCACGTGTTTCAGCGGAACGAGCCGAACGTACGTACCGCCATGCGTAACGGGTGAGCTAGGGATTTTGGCACACGTCCAAGTCATCAGGGCAGGCTCAGCCCGCGGCCCAAGCGCCGCCGCTCGGCAAAATGCGTAGCGGCCGGCGTCTCGCCGGCCGTAGACCGTCGAACCGCCGCGATCGGCGTTACTCCCAATCTACGGCCTGCGAGACGCAGGCCGCTACTTTCCCCAGCCAGCGGCTCGTAGGGGTCGGATGGTGTGCCAAGATCGACGGCCACACCCTCCGTGCCTGCACCCCATCCGAAAAAAGCGTCGAAATTGGGTTCCTTTTCAGCTGTTTTTTGTCCGCCTTGAAAAACCCGAGCTACACTTGGTTCTTGGGGGGGCAGTAGTTGTCCACTGACAAGCGGGTAAGTCGATTGGGCCCTTGGTCCCTCAAGGAGACTGCGCCATGAGAACGACTCTAGCCGTTCTGCTCGTTCTGGCCGCCGCCGCTCCAAGCTTCGCTCAACTCGAACCCCGAAACGCCGCTGCCGCGGCACGCCCGGCCCCAGCGGCCAATCCGCTCGATCGGCGGATACCGGCAGTGTCATTTGACGAAGTCCCGCTCGATCAGGTGCTTGATTGGCTTCAGAGCGAGAGCGGCCTGAACGTCGTCGCTCGCTGGGAAGTGCTCGGCGACATGGGAGTTTCAAGGGACAAGGCCATTACGCTCCACGTCCGCAACCTGCGTCTTTCGCAGGTGATATGGCTGATCATGAACCAGGCCGCCGGCCCGGATCTGAAGCTGGCGTATCGCGCCTGCGACAATCTGCTGATCTTGTCCACGGAAGACAACTTGGGGCGTGAGATGCTCGTGCGCATCTACGACGTGGCGGACCTTCTGCTGCGTGTTCCCAGTTTTCCACGCGGCCCACACGTGGATCCGCAAGGTCAGCAAGCGTCGGCCGGCGGAGGTGGAGGGACTGTCCTGACCGGCGGCGCCAGCGAAGGCGGCGAAAACACTCCTCAACCGCCTGCTCCCGGCCAGGTCGATCCCGACATGCAGACGCTGATCGAGTTGATTCTGTCGACCGTGCAGCCCGACTCATGGGAGCGCAACGGCGGCCTGGGCACGATCGCTGTTTGGCGGAACCGCCTTGTGGTGCGCGCAAATATCCGCGTCCACCAGGAGCTCGCGGGACCGCTTGTGGATCTTGAGAAGTAGACGGGTCGCATCCGCAATCTGGACGCCGCACGAGTCCATGGGTTGAGCGACCGGACACTCGGTATGCGTATCACGATTGGGAAATGTGAATCGCGGCCCCGAACAGCTTGCAACTGAGCTCGGTCAGCGGCGCGGCCAGTTGCTTTCGCCGGGTCGCGTCGAGCGCCGCGACGGCATGGGCGAAGTTCAGCGGAGTGACCAGCATGGACGCCGGCTCGGACAGGTTTGCGGCCGCGGCGAGCGTGGTCAGATTGCGGCGATCTTCCTCGCTGAGCCCGAGCAGATCGACGGCGCGCGTCAGGTAGTTCGGCTTTTCGGGGATGGCTTGCCGCTCGCGGCGCGTCGCGTGGCGGGCGATCAGCGCGATGAAAATGATGAAGATCAGCGCCGCGCCCCAGAACAGCAGGGCGCTCGAGGGGCTGTACGTGTTGCTGACCGCGTTGCGCAGTCCTTCGAAAAAGGCTTTGCTCTTGTCCGAGCTGCTCGCCTGGGCGAGGAGTAGGTCCATCATGGTCGGCTCCCGATCAGCTCGGCGCTCGCGTTCGGACGCCACGATTGCAGGAACTCGCGCACGCGAGCGACGACGGCGGGGTCGCGGGCCGCGTCCGGGTCGGATTCCAATCGATCCAGAAGCTGCTTCAGTTCTCCTCGCTCTACCGGCGTGAGGTTCAGTTTCGGAGTTTCTTTCGGCGCGTCGACCGCGTCGCCCGGCGATTCGTCGACCGGCAATCCGCAGGTCAGCTTGCCTGCAAGGCGGATGATCGAGTCCACCGAATCCTTCAACAACGATTCGACGTCGCGTCGAAATCGCCCGGCAAGTTCCGCGGTGCCGACGACCTGGAGAAAGAGCAGCCGGTCGCGCGCGTCCGCAGACTGCGTCATCGTGCGGAGACGGTTTCGCCAGACGTCCGAATTCTCGCGAATCGTTCGGAGCAGCTCCGCCCGCTCCGACGGGCCCGTTCGCCGGCACGCCATCCAGAGAATCGGAAAACTCGTATCCAGCTCGGGCTCTTCCGGCGGCGGCGTGAATGCGGCCTGGCGCGCCTGAATCTTGCGTTCCACTTCTGTGCGGGCGCGCTGGGCGTTGACCTGGGACATCGCACCGGCGATGACCCAGCGGGCGAATTGCGCTTCCCGCGAAACTCCGCCCGATACATCCCGCAGCGCCTTCCTGGCCGCGGTGGACTCGTTCTCGGCAAGCGCATATACGGCGGCCCGCCGCAGGGGGCCGCATGAACTTCGCGCCCACGCGCCGAGGAGTTCGCAGCGCTCAGTGTCGGTCAGGCTGATGGAGTTCAGCCAGCGTGGGGCGCTCGCGCGGAGCCCTTCGGGAATATCGTCCATCCGGTCCGCAAATCGACGCCAGGTTTGTCCGCGCACGACCACTGCATGCGCGCGGATTTCGCCGTCGTCGAGCAAGTGTCCGACGCGCAGCATCGCGATGATCTGCGGCGTGGTCGCCCAGGCTTGCAGTATCGGGATCACCTTCGATCGCCAGGCCGTCTGCCCAAGCGCTCCGATGAAGAAACCCGCCATTCGCGGCTCGTCCCACTTTTGAAGGTGCTCGGCGATGACGTGGCCGGCCCTCGATCGGAGATTGTTCAACTGCTCCCAGAACGCAGGCCCGATCTCCGCGGCAAACCACGCGGCCACCTGGAGCGCTTCGTTGCGATGATGCAGATCGTACGTCCGCAGCGTTTCCTGTGCCGCGGTCGCCAGCGCCCGTTTCATGCCGAGCAACTCGAGCTGTTCCGCCCCCGGTCCGTTCTCCAGACGCTGGAAGTATGCGTTCGCCGCATCGCGCAGCGCCTCGCCGGCGGCGACGCGAACCTGCGTGCTCGAATCGCGCAGCGGCGAGACGAGCAGGAACAGCAGCCTGGGCGAGCCGTGCTCCTTGAATACTCGAATGCCGTTGAGCCGCGCGGATGCGGAGGGCGCCTTGAGCGCCAGCCCGAGCGCTTCCTCGAGCTTGTTCTGGTCGGCCGCGAGCAGCCGGCGGACATCCGGCGCAAGGCGGTCGTAGATGCCGATCAGGCCGGCCCACGACGCCGCCCGGCCGCGCTGCACCAGAATCGACACGAGGCGTTCAAACCAGCCGCTTTCGGCTTTTTCGAGCGCGGCGGCGAGAATGTCGTCGCAGTCCGGCGTCGGGCCGCTGACCAGCCAGGCGTGTAGCTTCTCCACGAGCGGCATTCAGGCCGTCCTCACATGGCGCCCGCGGTGCGCAGCGCGCCGTACTCATATCATCGATTGCCGCACCCCCGGGGGACGGCAGCCGCTTTCCGGAGCCCGACAACGCGCTGGTTAGCGGTCGTTTGACAAGGATGCCGGCGCGCCGGATGCTCAGTGCATGAGCGCAAAATCCGCCGAAAAGGAAACCGACCCGCGACTGACCGTATCACTCGCGGGAGTGAAGCTCCGCACGCCGCTGCTGACCGCCTCCGGCACCTGCGGCTACGGCCCCGAGTACGCGGACGTGCTCGACTATTCGCGGCTCGGCGGCTTCACCACCAAGAGCGTCACGCTGCACGAGCGGCCCGGCAACGAACCGCAGCGCATCGTGGAGGTGCAGGCGGGGATTCTGAACGCGATCGGCCTGGCGAATGTCGGGCTTCAGCGCTTCATCGCCGAGAAAATCCCCTACATCCGCGAGATGCCCACGCGCGTTTTCGTCAACGTCGCGGGATACAAGCAGGAGGATTACGTCGCGGTGTGCGAGGCGCTCGACGAGTTTGACTGCCTGGCCGGGCTTGAACTGAACGTCTCCTGCCCGAACGTCTCCGACGGGCTCATGTTCGGCACGTCGCCCGAGTTGCTTCGCCGGCTGATCGAGGCGGTCCGCAAGGTCGTACGCCGTCGGTTGCTGATCGTGAAGCTCTCGCCCAACGTGACCGACATCGCGGCGATGGCCCGCGCGGCGATCGACGGCGGCGCGCAAGTGCTCAGCCTGATCAACACCTACGTCGGAATGGCGATCAACGCGAAGACCCGCCGGCCGCTGCTGGCGAACGTCATCGGCGGGCTGAGCGGCCCGGCGATCAAGCCGCTTGCCCTCTTCAACGTGCATCGTGTGTACCGCGAGGTCGCGCAGCGAAACAACATCCCGCTGATCGGCATGGGCGGCGCGCAGTCCGTGACGGACGTGATTGAGTTCATGCTCGCGGGCGCGAGCGCGGTCGGGATCGGCACCGCCCTCTTCGTCGATCCCGCGTTGCCGGTGAAAATCGCCGACGCGCTCGGTGAGTATCTCCATTCGAACAACATCGCCTCCGCGTCGGAATTGGTCGGAAAGCTGGCCTTGCCTCAGTAGTCGTGGTTGCGTGGGTTGGCTGCGCGGTCTCGTCAAGAGCGCGCTGGCGTGAGTTGCGGACTCGACGCGGAACTCGGCGCCTGGACTTGATTCGATCCACGACACCGTTTGTCATTCCCTGCTTTGCTCGCTATGGTCGTGCGGTTTTCCATTCGACCTCTTCCATGGAAGGCGCGAGAATGCACTCACAACAGCGAATCGCGATTGCCTTGGGCAGCCTGCTTTTTCCGGTTTCCCCGCTGTCTGCCCAGCAGCCGGCCTCCGCCCCGACTCCCGAAGACCCGCCCGCCGTCGCGATGGACAAGTACCTCCGCGGCGCCGGCCTCGACCCGCGCGACGTGCGCATCAACCAGGACGATTTCGACTTCATGATCGGAAGCGGATCGCAAATCCACTCGCCGTTCGCGCGCCTGCTGCTGAATGATCCACTCCGGGCCGACGCCCAGGCCGCAGCCGTCGGCGAGCTGCTCGCAAATCAGGCGGCGGGCTATCCGGTCGGCTCGCTCAACGCGCTGTCGCGGCTGTTGTGCGGCTCCGTGTGGCGCGGAATGGTGGGCGACCCGCTAGCCAAACACAAAGCCGCCGCCGCCCAGCCCGGCGCTCTTGCGAAGGTGCTCGGCGAGCTTGGCGCGACTCCGCCCGCAGGGCCGGCGTCGCAAACCGCCAGTGCTCCGCAATCCGCACCCGCGTCGCAGCCCACGACCGCTCCGGCGAGCCCGGACAGCGCCGCCGCACTCGCGGCCGTGCCGGCGTCGGTACAGGAAGCCGCCGCTCTGCTGCTCCTGACCATGCGGGACGCGCGTGTGTGGGTGCAGCGCGCGAATCGCCTGCCGCCGAACGCCGACCAGGCGTTCCTGCCGAAACTGCACGCGAAATTGCGCTCGCCGATCAAGACCGGCGCCGAAGAGGACCGCGACGAGGCCGAGCACCCCGATGTTGACTACGACCTCGCAGTCAAGAGTTTTGTCGAGCAATACCCCACCCGCTACGCAATGGTCGCCGGCCAGGATCTCACGCTCGCCGTCGACGCCGCGCGCGCAAAGCTGGTCGCCGATCCGGCGCTGGCCGGCGCGAGCTTCGATTTCCGAATCAATACCGATCTCGGCTGGGTCGTGCTGGCCGACGGCCGCAGTAACACGCACAAGTATGACGGCCCCATCGCGCTGATCATCGACACGGGCGGCGACGACACGTATACGGTCGCCGGCGCCAGCGCCGACTATCAGCAACATTGCGTCAGCGTCGCGCTCGACCTGGCCGGAAACGACACGTACAAGGCGGAGCCGCGCACCGTCGCCAGCTTCGCCGCCGGCTTGCTGGGCGTCGGCGTTTTGTGGGACGCGGCGGGCAACGACACGTACGACTCGGAAGGTCAGAGCGAGGGCTGCGGCCAATACGGCTTCGGCCTGCTCTTCGACGCCGGCGGCGACGACAAGTACAAGGCGATCGACGCCGCGCAGGGCTGCGCACTGGCGGGCTTCGGCGTGCTCATCGACGCCGCGGGCAGCGACCACTACGAGTCTTATCGCGCGTCGCAGGCGTATTCGAGTTGCAACGGCGGCGCGGCCCTGATCGACGTAAGCGGCAACGACGCGTACATCCTCAACGATGCGGACATCCGCTATCCCGCCGCCCAGAGCGCCGCCCACAACTGCTCGCTTGGACAAGGCTTCGCCATCGGCTGGCGGGCCGATTATACCGACGGCTGGAAGGTCAACGGCGGCGTCGGGGTGCTGGTGGACGCCGGCGGCGATGACAAATACTCGGCGGGCATTTTCGCGCAGGGCGCCGGCTATTGGTACGGAACCGGCATGCTGCTCGACCTCGGCGGCAACGACAGCTACCTCGGCCAGTGGTACATCCAGGGCGCCTCGGCTCATTACGCCGTCGGCGTGCTGGCGGACCGCGGCGGAAACGACGTGTACCAGGCGGCGATGGCGATGGGGCTGGGGGCCGGGCACGACGTCGGCCTGGGCGTGCTGATCGACGACGCCGGCAACGACACGTACAACGCTCCGGGCCTGTCGCTCGGCGCGTCGAACGCCGCGGGGACGGGTCTTTTCATCGACAAGGCCGGCGACGACAAGTATTTCACGCCGAAGGACAGTTGCCTGGGCTGGGTGAACGGCAACGGCGGCCTGTGGGGCACGATCCGCTGCTTCGGCTTGTTCTTCGATCTCGCCGGCAACGACACCTACGCCGGCCCCGGCGGCGCCGACCAGAGCCGTGCGGAAGCGGGCAACGCGAAACGCTGGGGCACGCCGATCGCCAGCCCGCCGCCGGCGGCGGTGGGGTTGGGGTTTGATCGCTGAGCGGCCCGGCAGCCCACCAATCACGAACGCGAACGTTTTCTAACCAAGACCCCGTTTCAGCAACTCGTTCAGGTCGATCGCGTTCGCGTGCCGGTACGCGAGGATCTTGGTATCTTCGGTCACGAAATCGCAACCAAGAAAACGCGCTGTCGCGACAAGGATCCGGTCCGCCGGATCGCGATGGGGCCAGTCGGGAATTCGCGTGGATTCGACGGCGATTTGGGCGTTGACGTCCGCGATGCGAACGCCGGCCGCACGGATCGCGGCGTCGAACCACGAATCCAGCGGGCAGTCGAATACCAGCTTCCCCCGCGCATGCAAAACGGCGACCTCCCAGCAGGAAATCGCGCTGACGATCACGGCCTCCGCCGGGGCAGCATCGAGAATTGGCGCACAAGACGCAACGCGTGGATCGCCTTGAATCCACCAGACCCAGACATGGGTGTCCAGCAGGATCAAGGCAGGGCTTCCCAGTCGTCGGCGCCAACCGCGGGTTCAAGTGGATCGACGTATGTGTAGGCGCGGCCGCGGAGCGGAAATCGCCGAGGCGGCGATTCCGGCGGGTTGTCGGCCCCGGAACCGCGGGGCGATAGCTCCGCTTCACACTCTAATTGCAGGTAGCCACGAATGCGCTCGAAGAGTTCCCCGCTGATCGATCCTTGCTCATCGATCGGGATAATGATGAACGGCTCGTCGGCCACGCCACGTTTCGCGAATTCGCGGTAGCGAACCGAACGAGCCACGCCGCCCGTTTTTTCCGTGGGACCGGCCAGCCGGCGAAGCACCCACCCGTGCGACTCGAAGAGTTCCAGAACACCGCGAAAAGCAACGCGCATCGGAGCACCTATGCAGCGTCGTTCGCCTTGAGCGCTACCGCACGCAGGTAGTCTCCGATCCCCGTGTACCCGGCGGCCCGCGCGGCGGCCAACAGCCTTTCCTTTTCACTCGCCGAAACGCGCACGTTTACCTGCTGGTCCCGTCTTACGCCCTGGGTCGGAGTCGGGACCGCCCGGCCCGCCTTTCGGGCCGTCGCGATGGCGACCGCAACCAGCCGATGCATGGAGGCGACGCAGAGCTCCGCCGAATCCCCTTCTCCGAAAACGCGCGGGAACTCAACGACGGTTCCGATAAACCCGCCCTCTGCGGTCGGATCGAGACTCACCCGGTACTTCTTCGCATCCGCCAGCGCCTGCTCCCAAACCGCGTCGCCGAATTCGATTCGCGGATCAGTTGCCGCCTGATTCGAAGTGCTCTCGGATTCGCTCATAAACAACCTCGCTAACTGACCCATCTTCGTTCACTTCCACGATTAGCGGGTCGTCGTCGGCGTTCCCCTGTTTCGAGAACAGGCGGTAGTGAATCGCAACCAGCTTTCCATCGATCCACTCGGTCGACTTCCGTGTCTTCCACAGTTCCCATCCATGAGGTGAAAGGAACTCCCGCAACTGTCGAAAAGGCACACTCACGGCAACCTCCTCAGGTTAGGCGTGAAACCGCGGCTCTCAGTCCGCAGTCCTTCTCGACATAGTATAGCTTACGCTATACAGATCGCGGTGGCAAGTCTTTTTTCAAGTAGAATTGCATTTCGCGGAACATTTCAACTTGACAAAGTCGCAACATCATAGCGGACAGAATGTTACGACACGCAAATCGAATTGCCATGCAGAGAGGCTCAACGGAGTTCGTGCCAGGAATGTAACCCGGTGCTATGTTCTGTTGGTGGCGTGGATCGGGAGGCGAATGTCGATGAACGATGCGTACACCAAGTTTCTGGACGAGATCCGAGGCATCCTCGAACTTCCCGGCGTCTCGCGGAAGCAGGTCGCCGATTGGTGCGAGGTGGATCCGAGCACGGTGACGCGCTGGGCTCAGGGGATGCCCGCGACCGACCCCGACGCCGTCTTGCAGAAGCTCCGGCCGCGCGTCGAAGACGCCCGCCGGCGCATCGCGTCGAGGATGCAGCCGAAGACCGAGGTTGACACGTGGGATCCGCTTGTCGGCGGTCTTCCAGCCGGCACGCGCGAACATGTCGAGGAGACCGGGCTGCTCGCGAACAACTACTACGTCGTGATTTGCTGGATCCCACCCTCGTGTCGCGACGGCATCTGGGACGTGGCCGTGTTGCGCTATTTCGAGGGCGTTTGGGCCGACATGCGGCGACGAACGCGAAACCTGGGAGATCAGGCGCAGACGGTGACTCTGGCTCAGGGACCGACCGTTCCGACCGTTCCGAACGGCGCAAACGCCGATCCCTTTGACCAGGAAAGATCTCTCAGCGATCTGATCCGGGTCCGCATCGGAATCGACCAGGAAGTCGGAAAGTCCGTGGCGCGCGTTCATGTTCAGTTGAATCTGGAGGAACTGTCCTATTCGCCGGGCTCGATCGGTTTCGTGGAGAATTTCGGCTACCGGTTTCGCGCCCGGGCCGCGATTACTTCGCACAGGATCGGCACTCAGACCAATGATTTTCTGGGCGCCCCTTCCGTGATTGCGACGCGGCGGATGGGGTTGATCGTCGGCGTTCCAGAGAAGTGCGTGTATGGCTCGCCGTGCGCGATCAGCTCGTCGAATCGAAGTATGCTCAAGAGTCTCATGGAACTCGACAGGGCTTCGCCGGATACGATCGAGTCGCTCCTCTGGCCGCGCGGGCGGAGACATGATATTTCGAGCGATCCGAGCGGCGCCCTCCGCGCCGTGCCACGAATGGCGACCTTCCTCCGCTCCCTGCCGGCGCCTTTGCAGCAGCATCTAAAGGAAGAGGCCGACTCGTCCCAGCAATCGCCGATGGAGCACACGGTAGAAAGCGTGCTTTGCAGTCCCGATACGTCCTGCTTCCTGCTGGACCTGCATGCTCCCGATCCGTCGCTCACGCATAGCATCGTCTGGCGTTTGCCACCCAACCACTGATTCTGGTTCGCAGGCCGATTCCGGCAGCCGATAGCCAGCCCGCCGCCGGCGGCGGTGGGGCTGGGGCCTGATGGACGAGGGCGGCGATCCCAACACTACGCCTGAATCTTCCGCAGCTCCGTCGCCTCGGCCAGGAAGCGGTCGGTGTAGTCCGGGTCGACGCGGTGGCACGTCCTGGTCGCCTGTTCCGCGATGGACTGGTATTCCGGATCGGTCGTGAACGCGAAGAACTCGCCGGCGAGGATCACCAGGCGCAGCAGGTGCCGCAGGATCAGCCCTTCCTGCTTCACCAGATCGGCCGCCTTCACGAATTTGTAGAAATCGCAGCCCAGCTCAAAGGCCCGACCCGCAATCCACTTCGGCTGCACGATCACCTGTTCGGGGCTGGCCAGCCGCGACTGAAACGCCGTGCCCAGCATCTCGGGGAACGTCGGCGGGTGCTCGAGCTCGCCGTCTTCGCCCTCGATGAATTCCTCCTCGTCCTCGTTCTCGCCCTCCGAAACCGCCGCTGCCATCAGGCCCATCGAGATCAGCATCGGCTCGATCACCTCGGTCTGAAGCGGCCCCTTCGGCAGATCCCGCGGCAGGCGAACATGGCGGAGAATCGTGGGCGGAACCTCGATCGCCGACTCCAGCGCGAGCAGCTTTTCAGTCGCGTCGCCGCGGGCAAGATGCTCGGCGAGAAACGCGCCATAAATCGGATCGACCGTGCGAAACGGCACGAGCCGATAGATGCTCTCGTTCAGCGTGATGTGGTCGCCGTCTTCGGCTTTCGTCAGATAGCCCAGCGCGGCCAGATTGCCGACCATGGCGTCGAGCTCGGCCAGAAAACGCTCGATCCGGTCGGGCGTGTTGAAGCGCTTCTTCACGAATTCCTGTGCGTCGTGCAGGGCCCCCGCCCGCGTCAGCAGGTAGATCAGCACCGGGTACGGCATGCGCGACTGCGAATAGAGCCGGGCCGGGCCCGCCGCGATGATCTGCTTGAACTGGGCGTTGCTCCAGTATTGCTCGGTCTTCCGGCGGAGCGGCTTTTTCCGCTCCATCTCCTTGCGGGCCCGCATCAGGCCGGGGTCTTTCGAGTTCGGGTCGATCTGGTCGTAGCGCTGCCGCCATTTCCAGATCTTCACGTCGTCCTCGTGGGCGACGGAGAAGACGAAACCCTTCGTGTCGAATTGCGGCCGGCCGGCCCGGCCGAAGATCTGATGCGCCGTCGCCGACGGCACAAGCCGTTTCTGGCCGCGCTTGCCCTTGATCAGCGTGGTCAGCACGACCGAGCGGGCCGGCAGGTTGATGCCCGCGGCAAGCGTCTCCGTGCAGATCACAAACGGAACCCACTTGCGATTGAAGACATGCTCGACGATTTCGCGGTGCTTGGGCAGCACGCCGGCATGATGCACGCCCACGCCGCGCAGCAGCATTTGCCGCAGCTTCGGGCCGACGCCTTCGGCCAGATCGTCCTTGCGTTCGTCCAGATAGGCTTCGATCTGCGCCCGCTGTGCGGAAGAGTTCAGCGCAAGCCCCTTAAGCTGCTCGGCGACTTCCCAGCATTCGTCGCGGTTGAAGCAGAACACCAGCGCCGGGGCGCAAGCCAGCGGCGGCGCGGGCGAGCCGCCGGCGTCTTCCGCCATCGCGCGGCACAGCTCGTTCAGCAGCTTGTCTTCGGTCCAGACGAATTCGAGCGGCACCTTTCGCTCGACCGTGAGCACGACGGTGAGGTTTCGCCCGTGCTGCTTTTTCAGCCAATCGGCGAAATCGTATGGATTGCCGACGGTCGTCGAGAGCAGCATCACGCGGACGTGATTGGGCAGCAGGACCAGCGACAGTTCCCAGACGACGCCGCGCTCGGGGTCGTTGAAGCTGTGAAACTCGTCCATCACCACGGCGGAAACATCGTCGAATCGCAAGCCCGCCTCGGGATCGGGGATCGCGCCGGTCTGGACCGCGTCCTGAGCCAGCAGGTGGTTCAGCAGAATCTCGGCGACCACGATTCGCACCGTCGCGTCCGGATTCACGCGGCGATTGCCGGTGATCAGGCCTATCGATTCGCGCGGGAAGCCCCATTTTTCCGCGAGGTTCTGCATCTCGCGGAATTTCTGGTCGGTCAGCGCGATCAGCGGCGTGGTGTAATATAGCTTCGTGCCGGTTTTCAGGGCCTCGAAGACGGCGGACTCGGCGATCAGCGTCTTGCCCATGCCGGTCGGGGCGCAGCACATCACGCCCGCGTCCGTATCGAACCACGCCAGCAGCGCCTCCTCCTGAAATGGATAGGGGCTGAATGGCAAAGTCTCCAAGAACGCGGAGAGAATGTCGCTACGGTCCATTCCGCGATTGTACGGCGGATGCGTCCGCGGCGGTCGCCAGCGGCTATAATCCGTGCTTATGTCAGCAAGCGTATCTACCGCACATAACGGCGTGCCGGCCGAGCTTCCTGAGACGCTGCGGCGCGGCCAACGCGTGGCTCTCGCCGGACATGTCACACCCGACGCCGACTGCCTCGGCTCAATCGGCGCGATGTGGCTCGCGCTTCCCGAACTGGGGCTCTATCCGCATGTCGCGATGCCCGCGGGCAGCGTCTCCCGGAAGCTGGAATTTCTGGCCGAGATGGCGGGTTGGCGGGCGGCGACCGCCCGCGAGCTGGCCGAATGCGACCTGGCCCTCGTGCTCGACACCGCCAAGGACCGGCGGGTGAACGTGGAAGGCAAGCTTGCGGCGCTTCCGAACGCGGCGGTGCTCAACGTCGATCACCACGCCTCGAACGAGCGGTACGGCCGGGTGAATTGGGTCGATGGCCACCGAAGCAGCGCCTGCGAGATGGCCTACGAACTGATTCGCTCGCTGGGTTGCCAAGTCACGCCGACGCTGGCGACGCTGCTGTACGCCGGCCTGCACAGCGACACGCAGGGCTTTTCGCTTTCGAACACGACGCCGCGCAGCCTCCAGGTCGGGCACGAGCTGGCCCACGCGGGGGCACGAGTCGCGGAGGTTTGCGAAAGACTCCACCGCAGTCGCAGCCGCGGCGAATTCGAGCTCGTGCAGGTCGTGTACCGCAATACGCACGTCAGCGACGACGGGCGGCTGGCGTGGAGCACGATTTCGAACGCCGAGATGGCGCACACCGGCTGCGGCCCGAACGACATCGACGATCAGGTCGAGATCGTCCGCTCGATCGAGGGGATTTCGGTCGCGATATTGTTTTCCGAAGGCAACGCGGGCAAGATCCGCATGAACTTCCGTGGCGAGCGGGGTGCGTCGATATTGGCCCTGGCGAAATCCTTCGGCGGCGGCGGGCACGAGGCCAGCGCCGGCGCGATCATGGACGGATCGATCGAAAGCGTGACGCAGCGTGTGATTCCCGAGGCGCTGCGGTTCGCGGCCGACATTCCATCGCATACGTCGTTGTAGCGTCCGACCTCCGAGTCCGACGATCAGCAAGAGAAACGCGTAGCGTCGGACCTCCGTGTCCGACGGTGGTTCTTGTCGCTATTTCGTCGTCGGACTCGGAGGTCCGACGCGACATCATTCGACGCTGCCAACGCTTCAAAAACACATGAACGTCGCGACGATGAGCAGCACAATCAGCACAGCCGCGATCAGCAGCTTGCGGGGCTTTCGCTCCACCGCACTTCGGGCAACGGTCGGCGAATTCGTAGACGTCAGCGCCGCAGGCCGGGCATTCGCGCGTCTCGGTATCGGCGTCGTCCTCGGGGCTCTCCACTTCTTCCTCGTCTTCGTCCCAATCCGACGCGTCGTCATCGTCCGAGCCGGACCGATCCTCATGCACGCCGTCTTCGGGCTGGTCGTTCGGGGAACCGCTGCGCCAACTCATGGACCGCGCCTCCGTCTGCAAAATCATCTGCGCCGCCTGCTGCTCAACGTACGATCGGCAAAATACGCCGGAAGAGATCGGTGCCGGACAGTTCCAGCAGCTCGAAAATCGCCGACTCGACGGTCGTGATGACGGCGCCGGCCGAGCGCATCCGCTCGATCGCGATCTCGCGATCCAGCCTGCGGCGCGAGCTGACCGCGTCGGCGAGCACCACCGGCGTCATTCCGCGGGCCAGCAGATCCAGCGCCGTCTGCTGCACGCAGACGTGCGTCTCGATCCCCAGCAGCAGCACTTGCGACCGGCCGCGCTTCAGAATCGCTTCGCCGGCGGTCGCGTCGCGACAAACGCTGAAGGCCATCTTTTCGATTTCCGTCGCGGCGGAGATCGCGTCGCGGATCGGCTTTGCGGTCGGGCCGAGTTTCGCGCGGTACTGCTCGGAGAGCAGCACCGGCACGTCGAGCACCGCGGCGGCCTGCAACATTTTCACACTTTGCTCTACAACGCACTCATGTTGATTGATGTGCGGCAGCAGGCGTTCCTGGATGTCGACCACGACCAGTTGGCACTCGCTTCTGGATAGACGGACAACCGCCATTTTCGTGTCTCTTCGCTCTGACGGAGCGGCGTCATCCTTCGCGTGATGATCGCGCATCCGCAGTGTAGTATTGCAGCGCGTCGCGCACCACTGAATGTTGCGGTCCGCGAAAACCGCTGGACGCGCGCCCGGCATGAGGCTATGCTCTTGGATGTGTTGGGTTGATGCGAGGAGACCGCGTCATGGATGACAATACCCTTTCTGCCAACGATCTTTCTGTCGCCACGGAGCCGAGCGATGCGGCGCCGACGCCTTGGACGGACGCCGAGCCCCACATTGCCATCACCTCATCCGCCGAAGAGGATAGGCCGATCTGCGACCCCTGCGATGCCGCTGATGCCGGAGCGCAGGCGGCGCCGGGGATGCCGCTGCGCGTGATGGAGGCGCTGCTGTTCGCGGCGGACGCTCCGATCAGCGCGGCGCGGCTGGTCGAACTGGTCGGTTCGGGCAACGTCACGCTGGCCCGCCTGGCTTTGCACGAGTTGAACGATCAGTACACGAGCTGGGGCGTCGCGTTTCGGGTGGTGGAAATCGCCAACGGCTATCAGTTGATGACGCTACCGGAATACCGCCCGTGGCTGAACAAGCTGAACCGCCAACGGGCCGAGACGCGGCTCAGCGACGCCACGCTCGAAACCGTCGCGATCATCGCCTACAAGCAGCCGATCATCCGGGCCGACATCGAGGCGATTCGCGGCGTCGCGTGCGGCGAGGTGATCCATCGCTTGCGCGAGATGGGCCTGGTGCGGATCTGCGGGCGGGCCGAAGTCGTGGGCCGGCCGATGCTCTACGCCACGACGAAGCGCTTCCTCGACATCTTCGGGCTGAGCAGCCTCGATGATCTGCCGCCGATGGAGACGCTCAAGCTGCGCCAACCGCCAGCGGCGCCGGCAATCACACCGAGCGCGGCCGCTGATGCAATCGCCGTTGCGGGTTCCTGATCAACGCCGCCGTAGCGCCGCCAAACCCACTACCAGCAGCAGCGCCGTCGCGGGCTCGGGGATCGTGTAGTTGATGGTCAGCGCGGGCCGATTCTCGACGACCGCGTTTTCGCGCGAATCCAGTCGCTTGGCGCTGACCGTGGTCTCCTGGCTCAGCAGCAGCCAGCCGAAATTCTGTCCGGGATTGTTCAGCCAGGATTGCACGTCCGCGACCATGTTCGGCGTGCTGCTCCATGTGTAGAAGGCAAGGCCGGCCACTCCCGTGGATGCCGAGATCGTCGGGGAGAAATCGCCGCCGACACTCGTCCAGGGAACGTCCGGATAAAAGCGGTGAACCCAGGTCGCATCGCCCATCGAGGCGCCGGATCCTCCGCCGCCCGGATCGCCGGCGTCAGAGGTTCCCTCGCCCCAATCGGCCAGCAGCGCGTGCAACTCGACGGTGCGCGTGCCCGTGGTGGAGCGCGAGCAATGCATGCGGAGCGAGACGCTGTCGATCGTCGAACCGGCCGGAATCACGGACGCGACGTCGAAAGCCAGGACCGCGCGGCGGCTGGTGCCGGCCCGCGTTTCGCCGGTGAAAACGTACTGCCCCGCGCCGTTGCTGAGCAGGCCGTCGGGATCTTCGTACAACGTGTTGTCTTTCAAGGGATTGACGGTCACGCTCGAAGCGAGCGAAGAAGCGGCCGATGCCAGCGCGACCCCCAACGCCAGAAGCGGATATCGAAAACGCATGCCTGTCCCCTCACGGAATCTTGGACCCACAAAATCAAATGCGGATGCGGCGCACGCCCGCCCGCTGGACGCGGACCGAGCCTGGACGCCCATCGATGAATTAAAGGACGCGAAACTCGCCAAGGTCAAGCAATGGACCGGAAAAACCGCTACATCTTTTGACGGTAAAGCGCGGTTGCTGCGATCGCTGAAGGTGCGCGCGGACGCCCGGCGAAGCGGCGGCCCAGCCTGCGTTTCTTGACGGCAACACGATCCACTGCTCCCGCTACTGCCGGGCGGCGCCGCGGATGACGCGCTCCCAGTCGAACGCCGGGCCCGGGTCGACCTTGTTGGTCGTCAGGTGGTAGTGCCCGATCAGGCCGGAATAGGCGGCGAATTCGTCCGCCGAGAGGAGATCCCAACGCGGCTCGCCCGCCGCGTCACGCGGGCAATCCAGCTTGATCCGCGGCAGGATGCGGTGTACGGCCGCCGTCAGCTTGATCAGGGCTTCGTACTGCTCGTTGGTGTAGTCGAACTGCATCAGCGGCCGGCCATGCACGCGGCCGACGATCGGACCGGGCCGGGCCGGTCTGCCCACGAAGCCCGCAGTCCGCACGCCGCCTGCAAGCGACTCCGGCAGCGTCAGCCGGACCTGTGCCCGGCCGTCGCGGAGGTACCACTTATCGAGCGGCGCCGCCAGCAGGCCGGGGGCCTCCGCGGGAAACGGCAGCAGTGCGGGTCGCGAAGTCACGCCGCCCACTTTCGTGTCATAGGCGCCGATGTTGGCGATTTCGATGCCGATGCTGCGGTCGTTCGCGATGGTCGCGTGCCAGGCGCGCTCCTTCAGGTCGAGCGTCTGGTAGATTGTGCCGTCCACGTCGAGCATGAAGTGCACGCTGAGGTTGCGTAGATCGTGCAGCACTTTGAAGCACTGCTGCGACGTGCCGCAGACGTCGTAGTGCATGACGAACTGGTCGACGTGCTCGGCCAGGCGCTCCGGCGTCCAGCCGTCGTGCCACACGGAATCCCATTCCTCGGCGGGCAGGTGCTTGCGCCAGGAGCCGTAGCGGGCTTTTGCCGCTTCGGCCGGGTTCGTCGCCGGGGACGGCCCGCCGGCGACAATGCGCGGATTCTCGAAGCGTTTCTCCAGGCGATAGGCGTCATAGCCGCCGAGATCGAGCCAAAGCCGCACGGGCGTGCCGATGTGGTAGAGCTGCCCACAGACGACGATCTCGTCGCCGGTGCGCTGCAAGAGCGTTCCGGGCCGCGGCGGACATCCGAAGAGGCAGACGCACGACAAGGCGAGGAGAGCGGTAGAAATTCGCTTGCGCATGTCGCGGATTGTGCAGCGCCGCGACCGGAGGCGAAAGGCGCTACCGTTCGTTCGCGCGGTCGGCCAGTAGCAGCGCAACTCGGGATCGCAGACGCTCCCGCCGGTCGGGGAACGCGGGCGTCCTCGCCGGTCTCACGGAAACGTCTCCCCGCGTTTCGGGTAGCACCGGCTTCCAGCCGGTTCTTCACGGCAGCGTCTCGCCGCGTTTCGGGTAGCACCGGCGTCCTCGCCGGTCCTTACGGCAGCGTCTCCCCGCGTCCCATGGGTAGCACCGGCTTCCAGCCGGTTATTCCGAGTGGCGCCGGCGTCCCTGCCGGCGTTTACGGCAGCGTCTCCCCGAAATTCCCGAGCAAAATCGCGAGGTCCTGCAAATCCACGTCGGCGTCGCAATCGAGGTCGCCGTCCTGATACGACGCCCCGCCCGGCAGGCCGAAATGCGAAAGCAGCGCCGCCAGGTCGAAGAGGTCGACCTGCTCATTGTCGTCCAGGTCGGCGGGAAGGTAGGGCGTGAGCAGCACGCCGTAGCGGGCACTTCCCATGTCAAGCACGATTTGGCCGGCGTTGTTGATCGCCTCGGCGCGGCAGTAGTCGAACCGGTAGTGGCGCGGCTCGCAGGGATCGATCAGGTCGGCGATGTTGCGCATTCCCCAAACGGGATCCCAGACGAACGAGCGAAAATCGTAGTAGGCGCCCCAAGCTGAACGTCCGACGATTTCGTCCCGATCGTTGATATCGATGGCGACGGACCCCTGATGGACCGCGTCCGGATCGAGGAAACCAAGCCCAAACAGGCCGGATGCAGGTGTCCACAGAAAGGCCTGCGTGCCCACGACCGGAGTCGCCGCCTGGCCGGCGATGTGGCCATGTGCATTGATCGCGAATGCGTCGCTGTCGGCATAGCCATCGCTGTAGAAATCGCCCAAGCCGATCATGCCATCCTGCGGCGTCCAGAGAAAGGCCTCAGCGCCGCGCGCCGAGCTGGCGTTCCCAACGACCCAGGTGCTGTCGTTGATATCATACGCCACGCTCGATGGAGGTTCGCCGCCCATTTCACCCAGGCCGATCATGCCGGCGACGGGATCCCACAACATGGCTTCAGCGAACGTCGCGCCCCAGGCGCCCCCGACCACCTGATCGAGGTTATTAATCGCGAGGCCGAGGCTCGATGGAAACAGTCCACCGGGGATTGCGCCCAGTCCGACCATTCCACGTTCAGGCGTCCACAGCCAAGCCTCGCCGTAGAAACAGTCGTCGTCGCTGGAGTCGCCACCGCAGCAGTGTCCGAGATCGTTGATTCCCCTGGCGATCGAACCGTATTCGAAGCACCCGAGGGTGCCCAGGTCGATCGTCTCCCCCGTCCGCGAGTCCCAGCGAAAGGCAACATAGTCAACCGCGTATACGAAATCCCGTCCGCAGACCTGTCCCCGGTTGTTCAGATCTGCCGGCACGTTGCCGGGTTCGCCGCCGGGCAGGGTGCCGACACGCGCGACACGGTATTTCGGCCCGCCGCCATAGGCCCCTGTCCATGCAGCGATTCCGAGGGCGACATATCGGCTGATCACAGGCGCTGGCATACATCACCTTCGATTCAAGGAAACGCTGAACCCCTCGTAAGCGTCGTCGGACCCAAGCGTCCCGCAGTTGGAAGTCAACACGTCGGGGAATCCGTCGCCGTTGAGATCAACGATCACAACATCCCGCGACGTGGCCTGGTCATTGGGATCGGGCGAGTTGCCAAACGAACGCTGGTCGAAAACAGACGGTCCATCCTGCGCTGTTCTGATCAGTAGGTCGAAACGGGAATCATACCAATCCGTGGGTGGATTGCAGACACTCACAATGTCCAGGTACTGGTCGAGTTGAGGGGGATTGGTGTCACGCTTGCTCAAGAATCCGGCTGCGATGGTCTGACGATCTCCCGCTGGCCGCACCGCGTCAATGGTGATCCGATTCTGCCAGTCGAATTGATCGTTGATCAGTTGTTTGAAAATGATGACATCATCGGCAACAGCGATCGCGAGGTCGAGTCGCGTGTCGGCGTGGTTGAACGTCCCGACTGTCACGCTCGGGGACGGGCCCACACCGTCGATCCGCTGGAGCGGGATAAAAGTCTGGCCCGTCGTACGCTTGAAGATGAACAGGTCGTTGATGTTGACTGCTGAATCGCGCACTGTCATTGTGAGGCGATGCAAGCCCGTCGGTGCGTCCGTATATTCGATGTCCACCCAGGCGATGAGATCGTATCCCTTTCCAGTGCGCGGTTCTGTTCCCATGCTCGGAAGTTGGCGCGTGTAACTTCCGTTGGAAACATGCGCCCACGCGAGGCCGAGTTGGGGACGGTTGACGGTTACGTCAATCCGATAGCCGGCAACCGCAATGTCGTTTCGCTCGTTCCCGTCCCAGTCAGCGACGGCCAAACCAACTGGATTGAGTATCGTCGTCGGGCTTGAAAACGCCTCGGTGTGTCTCTCGTTCGCTGGGAATGTGCCATCGCCGTTATGGTTGTGGAGGATTTCGACGGCGTTATTGCCTTGAAGCGTGACTACGATATCGAGCCTATCGTCGGGGTCGAAGTTCGGCGTCGCCATATCGGCGAGAACGACTTTGGCGGGTTTACTCGCGCCGGTTCCAACGGCATACGCGACGGGCGTGGCGAATGTCACGCTTGAGGAAAACTGTCCCGGCGGGGGCGCAGGCGTCGTATTGAGGTAAACGAGCACGTTGTTGCTGTTCTCGCAGGCGATCACAACGTCGAGCTTCGAGTCTGAATTCAGGTCGCCGACCGCGATTCCGAACGGATCGACGCCCGTCGCGCCGTTCTCAGAGCTCTTCCAGGTCTGCGGACGATAGAATGACGCCATTCCATTGGCGCCAGGCGGGGACGGCGGGCTCGAATCGCAGTATGGCTGTGCGTCGCAGGCGATGCCGTGCGCGACTGCCGCGGGGCAGATGGCGGCGCAATGCGGCGTGCCATTCGCCAGATTTCCGTCGCCGCCCGGGAATAGATATCCCACCACAGTCCCGCGAGGACCTTTCCGCATTCATGCGGTTCGCCCGAACAAGGATACGTCTTCTCCGGTTGCCCCGGCGAGTAATCGCGCTGGTAAGATGTTGGCATGCCACGGCCGTAGAATGGGTCGTCGTAAAGCAGGGTTGCGAGCGCGTCTCCAAAGCCCTCGCCAAACGACCATTGCGCTAGCGCGAGTTGATGGACAACCCAGTGCCCGGTTTCGTGTGCAATGAAGAAGCTATATGCAAAGTTGGGGGCATAACCCGGGGAACCTTCCGAGAAGATGATGGAAGAACCAGTGAATCTCGCGTCGTCGCTGATTACTTCGGAATTCGCCCACGCCTGAAGCGGATAGTCGAGTCCGTTCCAGGTCGGTACGAAGTCTTGGAAGAACTTGCGGACCTTGTTTACGTGGACAAACAAGTTCGCCTGTGCGGTGCCCACTTCGGTCGGCGTGGCATTCAGCCGCAGCGTGCCGGAGGTTCCCGGAGTCAACGTCGCGCTCGCGGACAGGTCGGGCTGTCCCGTGATACCATTGTTGACGTTAACCCACCTCCCGTCGCTTACATTCGCCGCCACGGTTACGTCGGCAGTGCCGCCGTGCGGGATGTCGAAACTGCCATTCGCGTCCGAGAAGTTGCTGTTGCCGCCAACGACGAATACGCGCAGGTCGGGAAGCGGCGCATCGACCGGAGGATTGCCGGTCGTGTCCGGGAGCGTTCCCGGGGTTGCCTTGGCGACGACCGTGCCGATCACGTTCGTGGTGACGACTTCGTCGCGAATATGAACGACGGCGCCGCTGGCCGCGTCCACGAAGAAAGTGAACGCCGCGAAGCCCGCGGGCGGGAACTGCTCGCCGCGAAACTTCCAAGTTCGAACCGGCTCGCCAAACGCGCCTGGGCCGGTTGCCCATTGCTCGGGTTCACCTGCGAAAACGACCAGTTCAGGCTTGGTCCAGTCGGAGAGATAGCCGTATTCCTTGGTGTCACGAACCAACGCAACCGCTTCCTCGGCATTCACCTCGAGCGGCGCGAATGGCTGGAACGGCAGCGGCGCGAAACGAGCGGCGGCGAACTTCACGCGGCTGAACTGCCCGACTTCGACCAGCACGCGCGCCGACGAATATTCCACGGGCAAACCCTCGATTCGCTGCGCCGACGCATAGACACGAGCAACCCCGTGCGAGAGTTCCACCGCGGGTTGCGGCGCGATTTCCACTCCCTCCACTCCGAACGCGCCGGCGTGTTCGGTCCAGAACCGCTCGTGGGCCACGTCGGGGTTCAGGTCTACCGTCATGTCGGCGCCATAGAATGCGGCAATCCGAGAATCGATGGTCGCCGCGCGGACCCCGGGACAAGTCGCCAGCAGCACCTGCGCTCCTGGGGGTAATTCCCAAAACTCGGCGGAACCCAGTTCGATTTGCGTTCGAATCAGCGGCGCCGCGCGACTTGGCGCGCCATGCTGTCCGAATCCTGGTTCAGCCAGGGCAACCACAACAATGAGTATACCCCTCCGAAGGTATTGCCGGAGCGACATTTTGAGTCTCCTTCGCAAAAGCAAGGGACTTGACCGCCAAACGGTTCGGCGGAACTGGACGTGCCTGGGCGCGCCAGATCAGGCGCGGCGGGAGAGTCCGAGCGGGCTTGCGCTGAGAGAGAGAGAGAGAGAGCTCATAGCAATATCAGTCTGGCCGGACCAAGGCGCCAAGTCAAGACAAATCGCGGGAAGATCGAACGGGGATTGGAGCATTGGGCTCGACCACGTGCGGAGCGACGTACACGAGTTGCGGTGCGTCCTCGCGATTGTGGTCGATGCGCTGTAGCAACGCGTGTGCGGCCCGGCGGCCGATCTCCTCCGCAGCGCAGTCGACGATGGTGCATGGCGCACCGCCGATCCAGCCCGCCGCGTCGCCGATGGTCAGCAGCTTCCGGTCGGAGAGCGGACCGTCCGCAAGCAGGAGCCGCGCGACCAGGTGGCTTTCGTCGAACACAACGGCATCGCACCCGTTTAGTTCGCCCGGAGCCACGCGGGAAACGGCGAGGTCGATGACGTGCATCGCGTCGTCGGACCGCCCCGGGGCGCCCCAGATTTCGCAAAAGCCGCGAAGCCGCTCGCTCCAGCCGCGGCCGCCGCGGTGCACATACCCCGCGCAGCGAATTCCATCTTCAATCAGCCGACGGGCCGCGGCCCGGCCGGCCTCCAGGTGGTCCGGCTGGAAGACGTCGGCGCCGAGATTCTCAGGAGGGCGCATAGCATCGACACAACCGTGCTCTGCGTACAGCGCATCTCCAGCGACGTCTCGCTCAAGGCCTCCGACGAGGATCCTATGATCGACGTGATCAAGAAGTACTACGACGCGTCCGTTG
>JACRLV010000087.1 GCA_016235145.1 Planctomycetota bacterium | reverse complement strand
GACCTCATTCTGGCGAACCTGGGCGACCGCGAGCGCGTTTTTGACGCATTTGTCACCGCCGACGACGCCTGTGAACATCGCCTTAAGCCGCATCCGGACCTTTACAGCCTGGCGCTGCATCGCATGGGCATCGAGCCGGCGGATTTTCATCGCTGCGTCGGCGTCGAGGACACGGAGGCGGGCATCGTCTCGCTGCGGGCCGCCGGGGTGGGCTGCGCCGTGGCGTTGCCGAACCACGACACGCGACGGCAGGATTTCCGGGCCGCCGCGCACATTTTCGAAGCCGGCCTGCCCGAGCTGCTTGGCAAGCATCATCTGTTAATGAACGCCGATCGCTCGTGATCCGCAAAAAGAATGCAGGTAACTGGAATGAGCACGAGTTCGGAGTGGGTGGTTTCAAACACGCGATTCGACGCTGCGTCGCTCGCGCAGCATCGGAGCGCCTTTGCGATCAGCAACGGCTTCCTCGGCCTCTCGGGGCACGTCATCGGCGATCGGGACGGACCGTGGCCGCTGACGATCATCGCCGGCATTTACGACGAACTCGACATGTTCGGACAGATTCTCTCTTCCGCGCGGGAGCCGCCGTGGCTTGACGAGTCGTTCTTCGACACGGCCTGCCGCAGCCCGTCGGTCGCCGCCCTGCCCGATGAGATCGCGCTGGGTTGCGGAGACGTACAGGCGTTCGAGCAATCGCTCCTTCTGCACAGCGGCGTCTACGCGTACGTCTATGACTTTCGCGACCGCGCCGGACGCACCACGCGCGTCGAATCGCAGCGATTCGCGTCCATGCAAGACCCCGGCCGCGTCTACATGCGCGTCATGATCACCCCGCGCGACCACAACGCGCCGATCCGCGTGATCAGCGGCATCGACGCAGACGTACGCTCCAACCTCACGCGGGAACGGCAATTCGAAGTCGTCGATCGGGCGGCTGGCACGCCCGAGAGCTGCCGCCTGACGGTCCGCACGCCGGCACGTGGACACATGGTCAGCCTGTCCGTCGAGCACCGCGTCGAAGAAGGACCTACGCCGTCGATCCGTTCGCTCGTCGCGGCGGATGCGGTTTGCTCGGAGTTCGAGTTTCCCGCCAAAGCGGGCCAAAGAATCGTGCTGGATCGATCGGTGGAGATTTCCACGGAGAGTCAAGCCGCCGCGGCGGGCGCCACGAGCGCCGAGCACGCGAGCCCAGCACCGTCGCTTTCGCTCGCCTTGCACGCCAACCTCGCTGCATGGAAATCGCTCTGGGAACTGGCCGACGTGCAGATCGATGGCGATCCGGAATCGCAGCGCAACTTGCGCTTCTGCATCTTCCATCTGCTGGCCGCCGGACCGCGCTGGCAATCGGCAGCCAGCGTGCCGGTGAAGCTGCTGACGGGGCAGTTCTACCAGGGTAACACGTTCTGGGACACCGACCTGTACATCGTGCCGTTCTACACCTTCGTCGCGCCGGAACTGGCTCGCGCTTGCGTGCGTTATCGCATCGCCGGGCTGTCGCATGGACGGGCGATCGCCCAGCGCTGGGGATTCCGCGGCGCCAAGCTGGCGTGGCAGGCCGGCTTCGGCGGCGAAGAGTGCCTCGGCGACTGGTACTGGTTCACGCGAACGAACATCCACATCAACGCCGACGCCGCGTACTGCCTGATGCAGCTCGTGGGTGCGACCGGGGACATGAACCTGCTGAAGACCGGCGGCGACGAACTGCTCATCGAGGCGGCCCGGTTCTACGCGTCGCGCGCCAAGGCGCTGCCCGGCTCGGAAGCCTGGGATTTCGAAGACGTCGCCGGCCCGGACGAGGGCCACTGCCACTCCCGAACCAATTTCTACACAAACTTCCTGGCGGCCCGGACCCTGGAATGGGCCGCCGAGCTTGCCGAGAATCCAGCGGTCGGCAGGTTGCCGAGCGGACCGACCTCGATCGAAGTCGAACCCGACGAGCCGGCGCTCTGGCGTCGAATCGCCGCCGGCCTGCGACTGCTCTTTGATCCGAGGACCGGCGTCTACGAGCAATGCGCAGGATTCTTCGGACTGAAGCCGCTGCCAACCGATTTCCTTTCGCGCCGCACCGCCTGGTTTGAGCCGGTCTGGGAATACCAGGCGATGAACCAGCCGGACGTGCTGATGGCGATGATGCTTTTCGGCGAGCGGTTCAACGAGAAGGTGCTTCGGGCGAATTGGGATTGCTACCGCGACCGGAGCCTGAACTTCTCCTCGATGAGTTTCGTCGTTCACGCCATCATCGCGGCCCGGCTAGGCGACGCAGAAACCGCCTTTCGCAACTTCCGCGTCTCTGCGGGCATGGATCTCGACGACTCCCTCACCGGCCGTCGCGATACGTACATGGGCCTGCACGGCACCGCACTCGGCGGCGCGTGGCTGGCCGCGGTCTTCGGCATCGGCGGCGTGCAGATCCCGGTCGGCGGGCCTGGCGATCCAGTGTCGCTGCGAATCGAGCCGTGCCTGCCGGCCCAATGGCGGCGGCTGCGCTTCAATCTCCTGCTACAGGGCGAACGGTTGTGCGTGTCGGTAGACCGCGAGGGTGTGGAAATCCAAGTCGGAAATTCGGCGTCTCTGAGTCTATCCGCCACGATCGCCGGGCAGGAGCTCACGCTGAAGAGCGATCACACCTACCGCATCAACCGCGCGAACGCGCCGCCGGCGCATGGCCAGACGTAAAGAACTGGTCGTTCGTCAAGACTCCGTTTTCGGGAGTGGATAAGACCGGAAATTGGGACCGGGCGCTGGTTCGGAGAAATGTGGGGCCGGCCTCCAGCCGGTCTCTTCGGAAACAGGCCCGCATGGTGCAGGAATCGTTTTTGCCGAAGAGACAGGCCGGAGGCCCGCCCCACACGAGACAGGCCGGAGGCCCGCCCACAAAACTCATCGCCGACGAACACTCGTTCTCGCTTGGCGCCCGGAGAATGAAAGGTAGGCGAACCACTATCTGATTGTGTGAGGATTCAACCCTGGCAGGGCGGCGCACTGCTTTGGCTGCGGCGCCGGGTTGGTCTGCCATCACGCTCGAGTCTTCGGCGGGTGGTACGGCCGTCTCGGCCGTCTCGGCCGTCAAACGGGCGGGACGCCCGTACCACCCACCCTAAATTCCGGGTGTGTCGAATCACCAGGACGGTAACGTCCCGGTCTGTTTCTACAAGCCGAACTACTCGTCTGCCGTCGGCGGGTCTTCATCGTCGGCGTTGTCGGGTTGAGCAGGCTTCTGCTTCGGCGTCCGCGGCGGGGTCTGACGGCCCTTGGAGAGCTTGAATTCACCGACGGGCGCCACCTTGCGGTAGCCCAGGAAGAGCATCAGGTCGAGCACTTCGGTCCAGGTCGGAAACGGCCTGCCGTTCACGCGCTTGTATTCGTCCATCGCCTTGATGAACTCAAGCTGCTCTTCGTTCATATGGCCTTCTTCAGCGTCGCGCCGATAATCGGTGCGACGCCGGCCGGGGCCTCGGCGGCGGTCGTAGGTGGAGGCGGGCGCGCCCTCGTCGCGCCGGTCGGCGCCGGTGCGACGATCGACGATTTCCTTGCGGCGGTCGCTCCGGCGGCGATCGCCAGAAG
>JACRLV010000086.1:14964-19812 GCA_016235145.1 Planctomycetota bacterium | reverse complement strand
GCAGCACCGCGCCGGCGATCGCCGCACTGGTGTGGCCCGATGGGAACGACTTCATGCGCGAGTCGGCGATCCAGGGCTCGAACGTCTCGGGCGACTGGTTCATGTGCGGGCGAGCGCGTCCGACGGCGAACTTCGTGCCGTGCGTCATGGCGAGCATCAACAGCATCGCGACGCCCCAGCCGATCAGCAGGCGGCGGCGGTTGGGCAGCGCGATGAGAATTCCGGGGACGACGATGTAGAGCTGCGCTTCGACGACGCCTTCGAGCGGCGCTCGGAGCTGGTGTGCGACCGGGGCGCCGCCGATCCCCGGCCCGCGAAACCACGCGCGAACCGCGTCGTCCATCAGCCATGCGGCGACCGTGCCGATTGCGAACACGAGCAGCGTAACGAGAGCCGGAAAGCGCATTGCGCGAATGAATCGCATGCCGCACATGGTACGGGAGGCGCGGCGCGCGGACGATGTGCGAGCGGAAAAGTGATTGCGACGCTGGCTAGCAGTCGCCGCCGACGTGGTCCGGATCGTCTTCGGACTGGCTGAACAGGAACTCCACGCCGACGAGGTAGCCCACGGGGGCGCTGGTGCAGTGCCGCACGATCGCGTGTCCGTAGCAGCTCATTTCCGGCTGGTGAATCGCCAGAGAAATTCGCGTATCGGAAGGCACCGGCCGGCGCGTGCGCATCGCCAGGCCGCCGACGCTCAGGTTGTGCAGCGTCGCGAGCAGGTGCCGGTCGCCGTAGCAGTCGTCCGGCAGCCAGACCTCGACCGTACCTGGAAACGGCCAACGTTCCGCGGAGCGGCGATGCGGCTCCTGCTTTGAAAACGTGGCCGGCTTGAGGCCGCCCAGCAGCTCCCGCAGCACGTCCGGCGACAATTTCAGGATCTTCTCAGCATCCATGGCAAATCCAGCCCCAGTAAGTCCCGACATACGCTTGGTCGTTGCATCGGCTGCCTGAACGGCGGGCATGAACAGCGGTCGGCAGTTTTCGCACGATCACGGGCGGCAGCCATTGCGAATCGAGCTTCGCTTCACCGGCAGCCCGCGAAATCGAACCAAGCGAAAAATGCGCGTCGCGCAGCGCACACGCACAGATTGCCTTATCGGCAAAGCGCTGTAATCGCGCAAATCCACGGCGGCCGCGGCCGTTCAATTGTGATACTCCCCTTGACGCCGGAGCCATCCGCGACAGGCGAGCGCCCGCTCGCGGCTCGGTGGGGGAACTGAGGATCCGGCGTCACCGCCACACGGAGTGGAAATGAAGTCGATCACAGCTTCCATCATGGGCAGCTGCGCGCTGCTGGCCGCCGGCTGCAACCTCGGGCCGGCCGACGAAGCGCCGAGCGTCTCCGATCTGGTGCTCGGCGCCACTGTCGACCGAAGCGGAACGACCGACACGGCGGCGCCACAGTCCGACGCGACGCCGAGGGCGGATTCTCTCTCGCTCAGCGGCCGCGTAGCAGGGCAGGGCGACTATCAGCTCTTTGATCTGGGCGCGGGTCGGAGCGGCGACGAGTGGACGATCTCGCCGATGACCGGCAATAGCGGCGTCTTCGTCGTAGTACTGTTCGACGCCGAAGAAAATCTGCTCATGCGGCAATACACTTCCGGCAGCATGCAACTTGCTCACGTTCTTCGCGCCGCGACGGACCATGTTT
Organism: Planctomycetota bacterium; assembly: GCA_016235145.1. GTDB lineage: Bacteria > Planctomycetota > Phycisphaerae > UBA1845 > Fen-1342 > JACRLV01. The sequence goes on along the minus strand of JACRLV010000086.1, from coordinate 18,158 downwards.
ACGCGGGCGTGATGACGCCCGCCAGCGGAAGCGGCGGCGACTTCCGTCTGCGGGCGCAGCGAAAGTCCGGCCTCGACCTTCCGGCGGCGAATCCTCAGGTCGTCTATCTGAATTTCGCGGGCGGGTCGGGCGTGCGCGTCCACGGCCAGATGGTCGAGGCTTTCCCTGCGTTTGACGCGACGATCATCGATTCCGCGTACGCCGGCCAAACGGAAATGATGAAGGACACGATCCTGTCCATCATGCAGGCGGATTATGCGTCGTACAACGTGACGTTCGTGACCTCCGATGACGGCGTGCCGGCGGGCAATGCCACGATCGTGCACTTCGGCTCGTATGATCCGGCCCTGCTGGGACTCGCCGATGCGGTGGACAGCTACAACCGCAACCTGACCGAGCAGGCGATCATCTATGTGGAGGCGTTCGCGCCCTACAAAACGATGCAGTTGACCGCCGAACAGATGGGAGTAATGGTCGCCAACGTCGCCAGCCACGAATTGGGACACCTGTTGGGCCTGTACCATACCCGTAACCCGGACGACATCATGGACACGACCGGGTCGGCTTGGGATCTTGCCGACAGCCAGGATTTTATCAGAGCGCCTCTGGAGCCGACGGTGTTCGCGATCGGCAGCGAGGATTCACCTGTGATTCTCGGACAATCGGTGGGACGGCGGACCGAAAGCGCAAAAACCGCCGTCGCGAGGCGAAAGGTCGTTCCGCTCGAGGCGATGATCCGCCGGCTCGCCGCATCTGAAGCGCGGCAAGCGTGCGGGACGTGTTTGCACCTTGATCCATAAGCCGATCGCCCGTTCAATGGAAAGCGCGGATTCGCCCGGCTGCGTCCGTCCATGCGATTTGGACGGAAACGGGCGACGATCGGCTGCCGGCGGATAGAATCGCCACGGAAAGTCAGTTGCCCGGACGCAGGTGCGCAGGCGCCTGGTCGATCGATGTGACCAACGGTGATACATCACGCGGCGGAGCGACGCTCGATACGGCCGCCGATCTGACGTTCGACGATACGGGCAAAGTCGATCTGACTGCGAGCCGGATTTCAGGCAGCGAGGTCGCTTTCTATCGCCTCGGTTTTCTGGACGCGGGCGATCAGGTGGACGTGGATGTTCGGGCGTCCAGCGGCGACCTGGATCCGGTCGCCGCGATCTTCGACGCCAATGATGACGTCTTTGCGTTCAATGATGATCGCGTGCCCGACGCATCCGATCTGAACCCGAAGATCACCGCCGTGGCGCGCGAAGGCGGCGAGTATTTCCTCGGCGTAACTCCGTTCCCCGGCGCAGGAACCAGCGGCCAGTACCGCGTGGTCGTGCGGATCACGCGCGGCGTCGGCGTGCCGCAGGCGCTGGGACAGGTCGTCTACTTCAACTGGGCCGGCGGGCAGAACATCACGGTTCCGAACGTGGGCACGTTCGATCTTTCGCCGTTCAAGGCGAGCGACGTCGGATTGCCGGACAGCACCACGGATACGCTGAAGCAGCGGGTCGAAGAGCTCGTCGCGCAGGCGTACGCGGGATACAACATCACGTTCGCGAGTTCCGATGACGGCTCGCAACCGAGCGGCCCGCACTCGACGGTGAACTACGGGGGCTTCAACCGCGCCGCTTTCGCGATTTCAGAGCAGATCGACACGCTCAACGCCGACCAGAGCGACGACACGATCGTCTTTACGGAGAGCTTCGACGGCGCGTTTTCGAGGCGGCCCAGCACGGAGCCGATGGCGGTTGCGATCGCGAATACGACGGCCCACGAGATCGGCCACCTGCTCGGGCTGGTTCACACCAAGCTCTGCACGGACCTGATGGACACAACCTGCGGAAACGACAGCATCCTCGCTAAGCAGGAGTTCGAGCGGGGGCCGCTCGACGACAGCGTCTTCCCCACCGGCTTCCAAGACTCCGCGCTGTTGTTGGCGTGGACGCTCGGCGCGCTGCCGCTGTAGCGCGGATTCGATCGACTCGCGCCGACGCCGGATAGACTCGCTACGGCCAGATGATCGGGTTGGCCCAGATGTGTTCTTCTGGTGGCCAATCTGGGGGGTTGAATGCTGGACCGGGTCCGCCGGTCGGGTAGACGGGGACTGCCAGTGTCGGAGCAGAAGCCATTCCGATGTACTCGCCGTACCAAGTATCCGTAGCTCGCCATACCGCGGGCGCGCCCGCGAAACGAGGGGCGACTGTCGTTTCTTGCCAGGTGGCGCCGCGATCGTTGCTCCAGGCGTACTGCGTTCGCAGCAGGGCCGGATAGTCCGCGTCCGTATGCACTGCACCGCGCGTATCGAAGAAAACCAGGTCCAGCCGGGTGGCGCTCCGCTCGACTGGGCTCCGCACTGCTTCGATCCACGGGAAGAACTGATCATAGGGCACATGATCAGCACCGAGTATCCGTTGCGGCACGGGAGTCCAGGTCGCTCCGAAATCGGTGGACATCACGAAGTAGATGTCAATGTCCCAGGCCGTACAGACCTCGGGGCAACAACTGCAAAGGGCTCTGGTCGTATCGTGGTAGACGCAGTACAGCGTACCGTCGCTTACCGGATCGACCGCGCCGTGGGTGTAAGGCGCCGCGTTGAAGTACCCGGGTATCCGCACGTTGAATTCGGGTCGTCCCGGGTCCCACGTATCCAACCGCGTCGCGATTCGAATGGGCTGCTCCAAGTTCGGGGTTCCCGCGTTCTCGGACAGACTTCGGATCAGGTAGATTCCAAAACGTCCGTCGTCGGTGAAAATATAGAGCTCGCCGTTCGGACCAACGCGCGGAAGGGTCGAAATACTGAGGCCAGCTGGCGGACTCGGGAGCGGGAGATTACCCGGCCAGGTTGCTCCGAAGTCGTCGGACCAGGTGAGGTAGCGCCCGCTCGTCGCCCAGAATGAGACGTACAGGCGCGTCGTATTGGGTTGGCCGGGGCGCGGGCCCGCCGCCATGAATGGCTTGTCCGTGGATTCGACCCAAGCGAACGTGGACGCCGGTTCAAAACCGGCTCCGTTCCACTTGGCCACGAAGAACGAGGCGTTGCTGGCCGCCCCGACCCAGAGCGTGCCCGTACGGGGGTCAGCCCCCGTCATCGGATCCCCCAACCCTGGTACATTGGGAACAGAGTATTCGGTCCAGTGCGCGCCACCATCGGTGCTAGCGGCGAAGCCATTGCTGGGAGGTGTCTGCGTGTCGGTCACACT
>JACRLV010000086.1:14079-14951 GCA_016235145.1 Planctomycetota bacterium | reverse complement strand
AAGACCAGGGGATTCAGTGGGTTGACTGCAACGCTCGTTTCGTTCATGCGTGGGTACTGTGGCGCCGGTGGAGGCAGAGGCGGTACCCTATTCACATTCGCTTGATCGGAAATGCTGCTCGGCTGCGCGCTGGCGGGTGCGACGGTCAATCCGAAGAGCGCCACCGCAATGCGCAGCGCAAGGTCGGCTTTCTTCAGGAAACTCGGTTCCGTTCTCAATGCGCCCAGCATGATGATCTCCGTCTGGTCTTCCTAGAGTCGCTATCAAGACCGGTCGCCTCGCGCCGCAAGTATGGCCCCACGCGCTTGCGCTTGGGGTGCTGTTGGGCACTCTTAGTTCCGACGTCGCGATAGAACCAATGCAGCCATCAGCAGCAGCGTCGCTGAAGTCGGTTCCGGTACATAGAGGCCCCAACCGAACCCATCAGACCCACCGCGACGCGCGTACACCTTGGTTCCGATCCAAGGCGACGGCGCCTGGCTGATCAAGACAGGTAGGTACCCAGCGGGCTCACTGCCAGGGGTGAAGATGCGGTAATTCTCCGGGGCGTCCGCGCCGGGAATCGTCACGCCGGCGACATCGAGCGCGACCCGCATGACGAATCCACTCCGGCCTGGCGGGGCCGTCGACGGTGTCGCAAAGTACGAGATATTCAGCTCGTGCGGCAGAAGTTCAGCGGTCGGGTCATCGGGATACCACCCACCGAACAAGGCTATCCCAGGCTCCTCTGGAGTGTAGGCCGGCGCAAAGCGGGCCGGGTCTTCGCGGCCATACGTGTAGCTGCCGAATGAAACGTAGTGATCCCCGTCGCCCGGGGGCGTGAAGCGGTTAGGGAAATCTGGGTTGCCCGTCGGCGTATACCGGAAATTCGC
>JACRLV010000086.1:9197-14058 GCA_016235145.1 Planctomycetota bacterium | reverse complement strand
GGAAATTCGCGCCGTTGGAGGTGAGCGCAAAAATGCCGGCTGCGTGAAAAGCATCATCCTGGGAAACCTGCACCGCCAGATCGACCACGACCAGACCAGGCGGCGAGGGCGCGCCGGGATCAGCGCCATCCAGTACATCGAAGCTCATCGTGATGCTTGCGTGTAGCGGTGTTGCAGCCAACCAGCTCGCCAGCGTGAGATGGGTCAATGGTCTTTTCATAGCGAACGCCCCTTCAAGTAAGTCCCGCACGCGCGAGCCGCTCCGGTACGGTCGCGACTCGGATGGTCGCCAGAGCGGGTCGCTACGGCTCGCGCATTCGCTCCGCCAGGAGTTCGCGCAATTGCGGCGGGTAATCCTGGCCCGCCGCTTCGGCGCTATGCAGTTCCGCCCAGGCGCCTGCGGTATCTCCAAGGTAGTACAGAACGACGGCCAGGCGGCCGCGAGCTTCGGGATGTTCCGGCTCGCGCGACAGCACCTCGCGCCACTGCTCGGCTGACGCTTGGTAGCGGGTCAACATTTGTTCAATAATCGCCAGTTCGATGCGCCTGGGAGTTGATTCGGGATCGCGTTGCACAGCGGAACGCAACGCCGCCGCGCACTCGGGAGTTCATCGTCCGGCGCGCAGCGCCGCCGCCAAGCCGTCGTACGCCGCGGCAGACGACGAATCGTTCAGCACGGCACGGGTATAGGCGGCAATGGCGTCGGCCCGCCGGCCGCTTGCGAGAAAACGCCGCCCCTCCGCGCAGTCGAGCGGCGATTGGGCCGGATCGGGCTCTGGTACAATCGTCGGCGCGAGGTCGGGATCGCGTTCAGCCAGACCGGTATCGTAGCGCAGACCGCGCATGGCTTCGTCAATTCGCTGGCGATCGGAATCCGCCGATGGGGAGGTTACTCCCGGGCTCGTTCGCAACGGCGAAGGAGGTGAAACAACCGGTCGGGGGGGGGGCTGGGCAGTCGGGTGCGCTGAATTCTGACCGCACCCGAAATGCGCGATTCCGGAGACAAACACCGAAAAGCACTTAGGCGACATCGGGCACTCCAATTGCAGGAAATGCACCCTATTATCATGCTAGCGCTAGCCGGCGATGATTATCAATTACAAATTCGAGAAATTTGGGTTGAGTTCGCGGCGACATGGCTTCACACGTGGCAGCGAAATGGAATTCCGGCGCCGGTCAGTCGGACGAACGCCCGTTGTTCACTTCAGCGGCCGAAGTTGGCCAGCAGAATCGCGAGGTCCTGCAAGTCGACCACGCCGTTGAGATCGATGTCCGCGTTCGGGTCGGCGACTCCGTATGTGCTCAGCAACAGCGCCAAGTCCTGGAGCGACACCACGCCGTCGCCGTCGAGATCGCCCGGCAGACGCGCTTGCAGCAGCGCGGAAACGTCCAGCCGGCGGCCCAATTCGCCCTCGAATCCCGGATTGAGAGCGTCGATCTCCACACCGGTCGTCTTCAGGAGCCTTCTCATGGCATCGAAGAACGCGGCATCTCGTGGCAGGTGGGATTGCTGTGCGACGAGCAGCGCCGCCGCGCCCGAAACCACGGCCGTGCTGAAACTCGTTCCTTCCCAAACGCCGAATTCCTCGCCGGGAAGGGTGCTGATGATCGAACGGTCCGGATCATAGGCGCCCGAGCCGTCGGGCAGCAGCGCGCTGGCGCCCGGGGCCGATACGTGCACCGCGCTGTAGTGGCTGCTCGACGGCATCCGCAGGTCAGACGGATCGACCCCCGCGACCGCCACGCCCAGGTGCACGTCGGGAAGGTTGGGATCCAGCTGTGCCTCCGTCGCCGCCGGAAACTCGCGGTAAATGTACCCGGTGAGCCCGCGATTTCCCGCAGCGCCGATGACGAGCACGCCGCGATCCCGCGCCTCCAGCAGCGCTTCTTCGTAAACATCCGAAAGAAAGGTCGAGCCGAAGCTGCAATTGATCACGTCGACGCCGGCGTCCAGCGCCGCGTAGATTCCCATTACGGCGGTAAAGCTGTCCGACGTGCCGTCGCTGCTGAGCACGACAATCGGGAGCAGCTGCGCTTCCGGCGCGATCAGGTGGATCAGCCCGGCTACAAACGTGCCGTGCCCCACGAGCTCATCGAACTGTCCGTCGCCGTCCGAGTCTACGCCGTCTCCGACATCGGCCGTGTCGTCTATCGCCCGGCCGTTTTCCTGCACCAGGTTCAGGCCGTCAGCGCGCACGAATCCGCTGAGAGCGGGATGGGAGGCGTCGATGCCCGTGTCGAGAACGGCGACCGTGATTCCGCTGGCACGAGAAAACCGAAGCGCCGCGCTGGCTCCAACTTGCGTCAGGAGATACTGCGAAGGAAAGCCCACCGCATAGTTGGCGCGGCCGCTGTCGTAGACTGAGCCGGTATGGCCTTCGGCGCCTTGCGAGGAGTACTCCGTCTCCGCCCATCGGAGCGGACGGTTCGGATCGCCCGGCGGCGCCACCAGCGCGTTCGTCAGGTCATCGTCCACTTCGCATTCGTGACGGCCGAGCGGAACCCGCAGAACGTAGATGTTGCGAGACGCAAGACTGGCGTCCACAACCGTGATGTCCGGAATCTGGGCTGTGATCGCCGCGAATGCGTCCGGCCACGCGACACCGTCATGGACGCGGACCATAATCAGGCCCGACACGGAGGGATCTGACCCCGGCGGATCATTGCATTGCCCATACGCCATCGCGGCGGACAGGTAAGCGACTACGGCGGAAATCAAAGTCGTCTTCATAGCTTCCCCACGCAAAAGTACGGCGCCCACAAGCTTGTCGAAGGCTATCGGCCGGCGAAGATTGGGCACTCCGACTCTGTGTTGTATACATTTCGTGAAAAGTGCGTGCAGAAATTTCGTCATGCACGAGCCAGTGAGACCCGATAACCGCACGTGCTCCTGCCGCCAGAAAAGTCCGATAAAGCCCCATCAGCTCATCCGCACCCTGGACAACGCTGCGGCCTGATTCGCATGCCGCCAGGGTGACCAGGTCCGCCTGCAAAGGCAGGGCGACGATCTCTCGAAGCGTCAACCAACGATCCGCAAGGCGAAGTCCGCTGGAATTTGGCAGAGCCGGATCGAATCGCGCGTGACAGGCGAAGTGAATTCGTGTTGCCGCCGGGCAGGCGGAGCGAACGGCGGAACCGGTTGCAGCGTCGCCGATCAGCGTGAGGGAGCTCGCCAGTTGTGCCGCAACCTGCCGCGCTTCCGTTTCGATGTTCGGGGCCAGCTCGTCGCCGGCGCCGACAATCAGGTTCCATGCGGCCCGGGACAGTCGGGGCCGATCTGTAACGTGTCGCCACACGCTGGCGCTCGGGGCGAATCCGATCACGGCGCGCTCGATCCAGTACGAGGCTCCATCGTGAAGCGCGTGCAGGGGTAACGCGTGGAGCGGGCCGTGCGGAACGACGAGGACGCGCGGCGCATCGCGCAGCATGTCCGCCATCGGACCGATGACCAGCTTCCACAGCGTACCCAGTTCGGCTCGCGCGTCCGCCGCGAGGCGCTCGCCGCGCGGACCATCGACCGCCCCCGGCCGCAGCGCGCGGTTAATCTGAAACCGAAGCCGCTCGCCGGCGCGCTCGACGTCGGAGACAGCCGCCAATCCGCGGAAAAGTCGGCGTGTGTTCTTGGTGACAACCCAGGCGATCAATTCGTCGCGTAGGATCGCAAACTCGAGCAAAGTGACGTCCGAGGGGAGCGCGGCTTGCACTTCGTCGAGTCGCACAGGCGGCGCGAAGAGGTTCGCCGGCCCTCGCGCCGCGGCAAGGCGGTCTTCGATCGCGGTGAGCTCTCGTTCGCGCGTTTCCACCGCCGAACGCCACTGCGCTGCGCGTGCGCCAGCGCCAGGCTCGACGAGCTTCGCATAAAGGGCGTTGATCTCGCCGAACAACCGCCGCGCCTGTTCGTTCAATGCGGCGTCGCTGCCGCCTTCGGTGTGTGTCCAATCTACGACCGCCGACCCCCTCGTCTGGTCCAGCAGCGAGCGGCTCTTGGCCGCCTCAATCACGTGAAACGCCTCGGCCTGTCCGTCGGGCGAATCGAAATCGAGAATGGCCCGCGCGGTGTCCGTGTAGAGATCCAGACGATTGCCCAGGAAAGCTGCGCGGAATCGTTCCGCTTGCAGGCTGCCGCGCACCCGTTCGACGTGTTTGAGCGCCGAACGCAGGTGGTTGATTGCCTCCGGAGCACGTGCCCTGCTGAGATCCAGCAGCCCCTGAAGGTGCAGCAGATCAGCCATCAGCGGGGCGATCGCGAGGGGTTCGACGATCGCGATCGCTTCGGCCAGCGAGCGTCCGGCTTCGTCGATGTTCCCGCGCCGATAGGCGATCCGCGCCAGGTGGTAGCCGAGCATGCCGACGTCCATCGGCCGCCCGCCAAGCCCAGGGGCGCATTCCGCAAGCCGCGCTGCCGCCCCGTCGAGATCGCCCAAATCCGCCGCTACCGCCGCGTCCAGCAGCAGCACTCGCGCCCGCTCGCTGTCATTGCCGAGCGCGCCGAGCTCAGCGGCGGCCTTTGCCAGCGCGTTACGACCTGCCGCAGTCTCTCCCAATGCAAGCAGGCAGCGGGCAAGACCCGTGCGCGCCCGCGCGGTCTCCGGTGCGAGCCCGCAAAGCTCCAGCTTCGGCAATACCTCCTCGTACGTGCGCTGCGCGTCGCGAGTCAGCCCCAGGTTCAGCATCGCTTCGGCTTGCTCGGCGATCAAACGCAGCAGATGGCTTTCGGCGGTATCGGTCTCGAGCCGCCGCCGGGCTTTCTCGAAATGGTACATCGCCTTTTCGAGTTGCCCGCGGCGGGCGGCCAGATCGGCGAGGTTGCTCTCGGCGATGGCGCCGACCAGCGTAGCGCCCGAGATCGAGTACTGGGTAA
>JACRLV010000086.1:0-9185 GCA_016235145.1 Planctomycetota bacterium | reverse complement strand
GTGAGCGGTTCGCCCGAAAACGCGTTCAGCGCCCGATCAAGGTGGGAGAGCGCGCGGGCCGGATCATCGCGGTTCTGGTGAACCGCGCCGAGATTCAGGTCCGCCTTCGCCGCCAGATGTTGCTCGCCCAGGGCAAAAAGCGCATCGCGCGAGCGCTCGCCGACGGCGATCGCCTCGTCGTAGCGCCCCAATTCGCCCAAAGGGTGCATCATCGCCAATCCTGCGCGTGCCGCTTCGATCGGTTCGTTCGATTCTTCCGCAATTCGCCGTGCTTCGTGGCAACAGGCCAGCGCTTCTTCCAGCCGCCCGCAGTACGCCAGCGCCTGGGCGCGCGTTCTGCGGACGCGCGCCCGCGTACCTCCGACGCCCGAAGCATCCGCCAACTCAACCAGCATTTCCGCCGCGGCCAGCCCGCGGGCCGCGTGGCTGAAAGTCAGTTTCTGGGCCGCATCCGCCAGCCGCGCGATCGACTCGGCCGGGGCGCTCTCGGCGCGCAGCCAAACTTCGCGCTCCTTTGCCGGGAGCGCGAGCAGTTCGCCTAGCAGCGTCGCGGGCGCCTGGACGGTCATGGTTGACTCGATTCAGCCCGGCTCGCACCGGCTGCAATCTAACGCACTCGCACTCCGGACAGCACCGTCACGCGGTCGGCCACGTTTACGCAGAAATCGTAGTCGCCGGCGTCGAGATCAAGAGTGAAAACTCCGCTGTCGTCGGCACGCAATTCACGAACGAGCGACGCGTCCGTGGCGGACAGCACCGCAATGTCCACCGACTCGGAGGACTCTTCGCGGTTCACCTGACCGATGACGCGCCAGCGATTGGCGTCGCCGGTGCCCGGTTCGAACTGCAACTCAACGTCGCCGCCTTCGGTTTCATACGCCAACTGAAAACCGGCAGATGCCGAAGCGCGGTAGCCGGCCAGGGCGGGTTGGTTTCGGCTGTCGAAGACAAGCTCCGCGATCACGCGGCTCGCGCGCGCCCACCAACTTTCGCCGGCGGCTGCAATTCGTGGGCGGAAGATCGTCCTGGCGGCCTCGATCAACTCGGCCGGAGCCGAAACGCTCCGGTCGGTTCGCATCGCGTTGATCGCCGTCCGAAGCCGCGCGACGCCCGCCGCCACGGCCGGGTTAACCGTGAGGTACTGCTGAATCGCCGCGGCGTCTACGCCTGCTTCGCCTGCCGCATACGCTGCCAGTTGCTCGTCCGTTGGATTGAATCGCGTCATTGCCGGTTCCTCTTGCTGACACCCAAGCAGAGCGATCCGCGCGCCGGAAAATACAGCGGCAAAACATCGTGATACGTCATTAATTCTCAGACGTTTCCGAACTCAGTTCGTTGCCGGCGAGTCCCAGCCGGGCGAGGATGCGTTCAAGCTTCTTCAGGCAGCGGGCGCGGGTGGGGCCGATGCTGCCGACCGCCATTCCCAACTGGCTGGCAATGTTGTCGTAAGGCGTCTCGTCGGAGTCCATGAACGAAGATCGTCCTGGCGGCCTCGATCAACTCGGCCGGAGCCGAAACGCTCCGGTCGGTTCGCATCGCGTTGATCGCCGTCCGAAGCCGCGCGACCCGCCAGGATTCACGGTGCGTCGTCGTGATCAGCCAGGCCGAAAGGCGTGCCTGGTCCTTCAACTGGGGCAGATTCCGGTGCAAGCTGAAAAAGACGGTCTGGAAAACATCGTCCGCGTCGGCGGCCGAAAGGCGGGATTTCAGCGCGACCGAATAGACCAACCGCTCATAGCGATCAACGAGTTCGTTCCATGCCTGCTGGCTGCCGTCGAGGCAGGCCTGCACCAGGCTCGGATCGCTGGTGTTGGAGCGGCTCATGTGGTGGTTCCGACCATCATTCACGCATGCAGCATTTCTTGTATTTCTTCCCGCTTCCGCACGGACAGGGGTCATTCCTGCCGAGACGGCTGCCGGGGTTCGTGTAGGTTTGGCCTTTTCCCGCCGCAGCGCCGGTAAAGCTGGGTTTCAACGCTCGTGCGTAGGCGCCGCACAGCCTGCCGCCGGCCAAACGTCCCTCGTCTTCGAGAAACGCCAGGAAATCACCCACCAGACCGGGCGTGTCGGCACGGCATGAAGCCGGCAGCGAAATCCGCTCGGCGACCGCCTCCAGGGCAGGCCGAACATCCGCTTCCGTAATGTCCTGAGGCTCGACTGAGCGTGCATCGCATGCCGCGGTTAGAAACGTGACCAGAACTTCCTGCGCGTTTTCGCGCAGGGGCGGCGCAAAGGCGGCGATCCGGTCTGACACGCAATAATCAGAGGCCCAGTTTTCGATGCGGTCGCGCACAAATGGGCCAAGCACAGCGTTCTCCCGCGGGACCCCCCTCGAGCCACGAGGCGACCATGCGACGGATTGCACGGACCTCCCCGGCAGTGGCATTGCACAAGAGGGCATTCTATTCGACGGCAGGGCAAATGGAATGGGGATTCACGCGGAGTTTTTGAGAGGCTTCGACGAGCCTCACGGTTCGAAAAGCCGCGGCTGGCGCGGATCGTCGGACGTGGCGCGGGCTTTTCCGTCGGCGAATTCGATCTCGATCCGGTCGCCTTCGTGCAAATCGGCCGCCGATCGCAAAACTACGCCGCCTTTCAGCCGCCGGGTGATCGTAAACCCGCGTGTCAGTACGCTTCTGGGAGACGCTGCTTCCAGGCGCCGAAGGCGGGAATCGAGCCGCTCGCGGTTCAATTCCAGATGTCGCGCCCATGCGCCTGCGACGCGATCGCGCAGTTCGGCGAGCCGCTGGTTCGCTGACGTCGCGCGGTCGAGCGGCGAGTGTCCGGCGATGCACGTGCGAGAGGCGGACAGAGCCCGCTGGCGAGTCTGAAGCAACCGTGCGAGGTACTCGCGCAGCGTGCCGACCCGTCGATCGAGATCGCGTCCGATTCGGGCAAACGTCGCTCCAGATCCGAACCGCAGGACGGCCAGCTCGGATTGCGTCAGTCGCGTGTGCGCAACTCGCATTCGCTCGGCGATGCGCCGCGCCAGTCGCTGAACGCGCTCATCGAGCCGCTGGGATTGTTCGCGCGTGCGGCGAAAGGGCTGACCGAGTGATGACGACGATCCGGCCCGCGCCAGCCGAAGCCGCGCATGCTCAAAGGCAATCGCGATGACGCGCGTGCCGCGCTCCCGCAGGCGGAGCAGTTCTGTCTGCAAATCCGCCAGTCGCGGCGTCACAAGCTCCGCGGCCGCGGTGGGGGTGGCGGCCCGCACGTCCGCCACCATGTCGCTGATGCTGACGTCAGTCTCATGGCCGACCGCGCTGACGATCGGCACGCGGCTCGCGAAGATCGCACGCGCGACGACCTCTTCATTGAAGGGCCACAAATCCTCCAGAGAGCCGCCGCCGCGGCCGACGATCGCCACGTCGATTCCGCCAAGCGCTTGGGCGTGCGCGTTCAGCGTTTCGATCGCCGTTGCGACCTCCGCGGCGGCGCCTTCGCCCTGCACGCGCGTTGGAAACAGGAGCAGTTCCACCGCCGGAAAGCGCCGTTGAATCGTATGGATCATGTCGCGCAATGCGGCCCCGCCCGGACTGGTCACGACCGCGATTCGGCGCGGAAACGCCGGCAGCGGCCGCTTGCGTGCCGTTGCGAAAAGCCCCTCGCGCTCGAGTTTCTCTTTGAGCTGTCTGAAAGCGAGTTCAAGCGATCCGACGCCCCGCGGTTCCAGCTTGCGGACCACGAGCTGATACGTGCCGCGCGGCGTGTACACGTCGATCCCGCCGGTGGCAATCACGCCCAATCCCGGCTGCAATTGGAATTTCAGCGCGGCGGCGGCGTTCCGCCACATCCCGCAGCGCAGCTCGCTGGCCTCGTCTTTGAGTGTGAAGTACAGGTGTCCGCTGCCGGGCCGCGAGAGGTCGCCGATTTCGCCGGCGACGTGCAGCGTGGCGGGGATGTGCCGGTTGATGGCGCCGCGGACCAGCTCGTTCACCTGGCGCGGCGTAACGATGGATTGCGGCGGCCTGCCCTCGACCGGTGCGCGAACGCGGGTCGGATCAAACAGCGGTCGATCAGCCATCGCATGCTCCGCCCGAACGCACAAGTCGAACGATGCGCCGAGGTCGAACGCGTGATCCGAACCCGAATCGCCAGCGAGGCGTCTTGCGGCTTGGCGACCGTCCCTTGCTTGCGCTGCGGGCTCGGACTTGTCGAACTGCAAAGGTCCGCGGGCACACCCCCTGGCCATGTTATCGCGGGTTTGGACTTGTCGGAAACATGGCGGCGGCGGATACTGATATGGCGCGGCACGGATGCCGTATCTACTCATCTGGGGAGGTCCGTAATGACGAAGCGAAAGCGACTTGGCTGGGCGGCGGGAGTACTGGGTCTGGTCGCGTGGTTGGCGGTCGGCGGCTGCGTGATCGACGTTCAGCCGATTCCGGATGGCGGCAGCTCGCCGACGACCATCAAAATCCGGCTGATCAACGCCTCGGGCGTGGCCCTTGACCCGCAGCTCTACCTATCCGCGACCGCGGTGGGCACGGACGAGCTTTTTGTCGACGGCAACAAGTACACGCACTTCGGCTTCCTGAACCTCGGCTACCTCGACTCGGGCGACACCGAATCGCTCGACATCGAATGCTCCGCCGCCCGCATCATCGCGACCAAGGGCGGCAGCTTCGGCGACGATCCTGCGAATCCGATCGGCAGCGGGCAGCAGCGCGTACTCACACAGGATCTGAACGTCGTTTGCGGGGACACCGTGACGTTCACCTTTTCCAGGACGGGCGCGCAGTATTCGACGACGGTCAGCGTTTCTCAGTAAGGGAATGCGCCATGCGTCCATTCGTCAAGCACGAAATGGCGGTGCTGTGCGCGGCGATTGCGTTTCTGACGCGCGGCTGCGTCATATCGCCCGTTCCGGAGCCGATCGTCGTCGAGCTCATCAACGAAACCAGCCTCGACGTCACGCCGAACCTGTTCGTCAGTTCCGCCGAGGTGGACTCCGCGACGCTCTTTGGCGATACCGCGAACCGCATCCTCACGTTCACGGATCGCCCGTTTCCGGAGCTTCGCGCCGGCGAGACGGCGACGGTCGAGTTCACCTGCGAGCAGATCGCCCGCGTCGGCGTGTTGCAGCCGGTGCTGTTCGACGGCTTCACGCTGACCACGACGAAATCCACGGACGAGATATTTCTCGTGCGCGAAGGCGATTTCGACTGCGGCGCGACGATTCGGTTTCACTTCTTCCAGAATGAAACCGGATTCCGCGTGCGGTTCGACTAGTGGTTCGGCCCGGAGAAACGTGGGGCCGGCCTCCGGCCGGTCTCCTCGGAAACAGGCCTGCGTGTTGCAGCGAAGTCCCTGCCAAAGAGACAAGCCGGAGGCCTGCCCCACAGAATTCTTGCGGACGTGCACCCATTCTCGGGCAGCAACCAGAATATCAATGGTTGAAGGACCACAAGCTGTCGGCCGCGCGCACAATGGATTCAAGAATCGGGGAACGGTAAAAGACCGGGCAGGCAGTGATCGCTCGCGACCGGCCCGGTTTTCGATTCTGGCTTACGGCGGCTTTGTCGTTCTCCTGCCCGGACGAGCGTGGACATTTCAAGCGATTGCTTATCGGTGGCGGTGGCTGGAAGGAGCAGACGACGAGCTGAAATGTCCGCCGCGCTCGTCCCTCACGACGATCAAGGACCGAAAGCTGATGTTGAGCGAGCGCTGCTTGGGCTCGTAAATTCTTGCATGTTCGGCCACACTCCTCGTGCGATGAATGCCGAACGCCAACTCACCTTCGCTCCATGCGGCCACATCCTCGCCAATTGCGACGTGTGGTCGCCGGACGGAAAGTGGATCGTGTATGACGTGCGGTCCGATGCCGCCGGGGCCGTCTTCGACGGCGGCCGAATCGAGAAGGCGAACGTCGATACCGGCGAGGTCGTGGTGCTGTATCGCTCCATGCGCGGAGCGAAATGCGGCGTTCCGGTGTTCAATCCGGCGACGGGCGACATTTTCTTCCTGCTCGGCCCAGAGGAAAACTCCGACGGCTGGACTTACGCTCCCTGTCGTCGGCAGGGCATGCGGCTCGATGCGCAATCGGGGCGGGTTCATCACCTCGACGCACGAAACCTAGTGCCGCCATTCACTCCCGGGGCTTTGCGCGGCGGGACGCATTTGCACGTATCGAACGCCCGCGGTGAGCTGGCCTCCTTCACGTACCACGACGCGCTTTTGCCCGCGGCGGCCGAGGGCGATGTGGACATCGACCAGCGCAACGTCGGCGTCTGCGTTGCCGGTCGGCCGGTGCGGGTTCCGCGCAGCCACCCTCAAAACCACGACGGCGAGTGCTTCAGTGCGCTCGTCACGCGCACCGTCGCTTGCCCACGGCCGGGTTCGGACGAGATCAGCCGTGCCTGCGAGGAGGCCTGGGTAGGGGACGACGGATACCTGCGTCCTGATGGCAGCCGCCAGACACGCGCGCTTGCCTTTCAAGGCGAAGTTGTGGGTCGGGACGGGCGCCCGTTCTCGGAGGTGTTCATCGTCGATCTGCCCGATGACCTCACCGCCGCGGGCGACGAGCCGCTCGAGGGGACGCCGCATCGCCGGCCGGCGCCGCCGCGCGGTTGCTGCCAGCGGCGCCTGACTTTCACCGAAAACCGCCCGCTGCCCGGCGTTGCGCAGCCGCGACACTGGCTGCGCAGTTCGCCGGATGGAAGTCAGATCGCCTTTCTGTTGAACGACCACGCGGGCGTGTCGCAAATCTGGACGGTTTCACCGAAAGGCGGCCCGCCGCGCCAGGTGACGAATAACCCGTGGCCGGTCGCCTCCGCGTTCACCTGGAGCCCTGACGGCCGCTCGATCGCGCACGCCGGCGACGGAACGGTGTGCATCACCGATTTGGTGAGCGGCGTGACGCGACGGTTGGCGCTTGCGGATTCTGCCGCGTCTGCGCCGCGTCAACAGGCGTGCGTCTTTTCGCCGGACGGACATCGGATCGCGTACGTTCGGCGGGTCTCCGCGGGCAACGGCGAGTTCAATCAGGTTTTCATATCCGAATTCTGATCGTCACGGTCCCAGGCCGGCCCGATTTGGCCACCCGCATGCCAGTTTGGCAGCGTTCGCGAAAATGCCGAAGATCGGGAATGTCCTCTAAGTATCTGTCTGAAATAGTCTTACAGGTTTTTTTGTTCACGCCGAGCGCTGGTACTGGCATTGCTTTGGGAGCTTTGGGAAGCGGTCTGGACCGGCCAAAACGCCGGTGTGTCCGCCTGTGCAGGAGCCAAGAATATGTCCTCAAAAATCATCGGCATCGACCTGGGTACGACGAACTCCGTGGTTGCCATCATGGAGGCCGGCCAGCCGAAGGTGCTCATTAATGACTCTGGTTCACGCCTGACGCCGTCGGTCGTCGCGTTCACGGACAAGAACGAACGGCTGGTCGGCCAGCGGGCCCGCAACCAGCAGGTCACCAATCCGACTCGGACGGTCTACTCGATCAAGCGGTTCATGGGCCGTCGCCACAGCGAGGTCGCCAGCGAAGAGAAGATCGTCCCCTATAAGGTCGTCGGCGGCGCCAGCGAGCTTGTTCGCGTGCAGGTCGACGGCAAGGATTACGCACCGCCGGAGATTTCGGCGATGGTCCTGCGCGACCTGAAGGCGACCGCCGAGCGGTACCTCGGCGAAACGATCGAGCGCGCGGTCATCACCGTGCCGGCGTATTTCAACGACTCGCAGCGTCAGGCGACCAAAGAAGCCGGCGCGATCGCGGGCCTGAAGGTCGGGCGCATCATGCCGCGCTCGCCTATGGGCTGGATCGCAAGAAGAACGAAAAGATCGCCGTCTTCGACCTCGGCGGCGGCACGTTCGACATCTCGATTCTCGACGTCGGCGACGGCGTCTTCGAGGTGCTGAGCACCAACGGCGACACACACCTCGGCGGCGACGATTTCGATGAGGTCGTGATCGGCTGGCTCGCGGAGGAATTCCGCAAGCAGCACGGCATCGATCTGCGCAAGGATCCGATGGCCCTTCAACGGCTGCGCGAAGCCGCCGAGCGGGCCAAGTGCGAGCTGTCCGGCGCGGTCGAGACCACGATCAATCTCCCGTACATCACGGCGGATTCGAGCGGTCCGAAGCACCTCCAGATGACGCTGACGCGCTCGAAGTTCGAGGCGATGGTCGATCACCTGATCGAGCGCTGCCGCGGGCCCGTCGTGCAGGCTCTGAAGGACGCCAAGCTCTCGCCGAAGGAAGTCGACGAAGTCGTCATGGTCGGCGGCTCGATCCGCATTCCGAAGGTGCAGGAGTTGGTCAAGAACATCTTCGGCAAGGCGCCGAACCTCAGCATCAACCCGGATGAGGTGGTCGCGGTCGGCGCGGCGATCCAGGGCGCGGTGCTCACCGGCGACAAGTCGGACATCGTGCTGCTGGACGTGACGCCGCTCTCGCTGGGCGTCGAGACGCTCGGCAACGTGATGACGGTGATGATCCCCCGCAACACGACGATCCCGACCAGCAAGAAGGAAGTCTATTCGACCGCGGCGGACAATCAGCCGTCGGTCGAAATCCACGTTCTTCAGGGCGAGCGGCAGATGGCCAGCGACAACCGCACGCTCGGCCGCTTCCAGCTCACGGGCATCCCGTCGGCCCCGCGCGGCATGCCGCAAATCGAGGTCACCTTCGACATCGACGCGAACGGCATCCTCAACGTCTCTGCAAAGGATCTCGGCACGGGTAAGGAGCAGACGATCCAGATTAAGGCGTCCTCCGGCCTGAACGACGACGAAATCCAACGCATGGTCAAGGACGCCGAACAGCACGCGGCCGAGGACAAGGCCAAGCGCCACCTGATCGACCTGCGCAACAAGGCCGACCAGGTCGTCTACGGAACCGAGAAATCGCTCAAGGACTACGGCGACAAGGTCGACGCGGCGACGCGCGGCGAAATCGAGCAGGCCGTCAACCGCCTGAAAGACGCGGTCAAGAGCGACGATGCGAGCGTGATCGAAAAGGCGATCGAGAACGTCGAAACGACCGCCCACAAGCTCGCCGAGGCGATGTACAAGGCCGCCGCCGCCAAGGGCGAAACGCCCGGCGCCGGCCCCGGCCCGTCTGCCGAAGCGAGCCAACCTGCCGGCGGGAAGACCGAAGGCAAGGACGACGTGATCGACGCGGAGTATGAGGTGAAGCGGTAGCGGGCGCCCGCAGCACCCGATGCGTGCGAGCAACTCCGTCTG
>JACRLV010000085.1 GCA_016235145.1 Planctomycetota bacterium | reverse complement strand
CCGGATTTCACCGTCGGACTCTGAGGTCCGACGCTGCGAAACACGGGCGACAAGCCCGTTGTATTCGCCGCGTCTCCGCAGTTTGCGGGCGGGCGGGTGCGGCGGATCGATGCTTCACTTGTTCGGTCGACGGGTTTCGATACGATCTCCCCCGTAATTGCGGCTGATCTCGGTGTGGCGGGTGCGCCCCGACGGGCCGACGGCTGCGACTTCAGTCTTCGGGATCAAGCCGCTTGCGGCGGAGACTACCGGATGAGCGACACACCGTCCCCGCCGCCCGCTGCCGAGCCAGTCGTTCTGGCACGGCCGATCATCGAATCGCGGCCGCCCTGGGGCAGCGACCTTCGCCTTCTGGAAATCTCGGCCGGCTCGGCGGCATGGGATGTCATTCTCCTCCTCGCCGTTCCGATCGGATTGGTCTATGGCCCGTCGCTGCTGATCTGGTTCTTTCAAAAGCAGCGTGAGCTGCGCTCGTTCGACGAGATCACGGCGGCGTTCAAATGGGTCGAGTTTCTTCTCGTTGCCGGCCTGGCGACGTATTTCATCTTTCGTCATGGCGTGCGGCCGCGCTCACTGGGCATCCGCTTCGACGGCCTCGGGCGGCAGCTACTCTGGGGCCTGGCCGCGTTCGCCGGCGCCTACGCCTACCTGATCATGACGGGGCTGATCGCGGCGCCGCTGATCCATTTCTTCGGCGGCGAATCGCTGCTGCGCGACCTCGAACACCGGCAGGAGCTGATGAAAGCCGTGCCCGTTCAGTCGGCGTGGATCGTGGCCTCGTTATCGCTCGCCGTCGGTTTGCACGAAGAGTTGCTGTTCCGTGGACTGCTCTTGACGCACATCCGCCGCGCGACGGGGCACTGGTGGCGGGCCCTGCTGTTCTCGTCGATTTTCTTCGGTCTGTTGCACTTCACGCAGGGCTGGTTCGCGGTCATTCAGGTGACCGGGTTGGCGGTGCTGCTGGGCGTCTTCTTCATTACGTCGCGCAGCCTGCTGGCTGTCGCCGCAGCGCACTTCGCATTCGACTTCTGCCAGTTTCAACTGATACACGTGATGAACCGTCTGTTCGAATCGCTAAAGGAAAACACGGGAGGCGGCTAGCGTATTCTCACCGCCGGTACGCGCCGCCAACGACGAGGGAAAATCCATGGAAGCCGCAACGGGCATCGTTCAATACGAGGATTTCGCCAAGCTGGATCTCCGCGTCGGCACGATTGTCGAGGCCGGGCCGCATCCCAACGCCGACAAGCTGCTCGTGCTCCAGGTTGATCTGGGGACCGAAAAGCGGCAGATCATCGCCGGTATTCGTGCCTATTACGAGCCGGCGGCGCTGCTCGGCCGGCAGATCATCGTGGTCGCCAATCTCGCGCCGCGCGCGATGCGCGGGCTCGACAGCCAGGGAATGCTCCTCGCGGCATCCAGCGCCGACCGCACGGCGGTTATCTTCCTCACGCCGGAGCGGCCGATTGCCGCGGGCTCGAAAGTCTCCTGAACCGTGACGGTGCTTTGGTTTTCCCGGATGGGGAGCATCGGCGTCTCGCCGGTATGAATCGCCTTCAGCCGGTGCACACCGGCGAGACGCCGATGCTCCCCGAAAATCATGCGTTTACGGATGACTGGCTTCCAAGCGGGTGAAGCATGGAACGTGTCGGATTTGTGTTGAAGGTCAGGCAGGAGCGCCTCGCGGAGTACAAGCGCCGCCACGCGAGCGTCTGGCCGGAGATGCTGGCCGCGTTGCGCGAGACCGGCTGGCGGAATTACTCGCTCTTTATGCGGGAAGACGGTCTGCTCTTCGGCTATCTGGAAACGGACGATTTCGCCGCGGCGCTGGCCCGCATGGCGAGAACGGACGTCAACCGTCGCTGGCAGGCCGAGATGGCGCCGTTTTTCGAGAATGCGGGCGGCAAGCGGGCGGACGAGTCCATGCTGCGGCTGGAAGAAGTGTTCCATCTCGACTGACGCACGGATCGCATCGGGCAAACAGCCGACGCAGGCAGCAGCGCGCGCCTGCTAGTGTAGCTAGTCAGAACTAGTGCATCACGGGTGGTACGGGCGTCTCGCCCGTTGTCCGACCCGGGCGGGACGCCCGGACCACCCACTAGTGTAGCTAGTCAGAAATAGTGCATCACGGGTGGTACGGGCGTCTCGCCCGTTGTCCGACCCGGGCGGGACGCCCGGACCACCCTGTTAAGATGCAAACAGCGCGACTAAATACACTAGTGTAGCTAGTCAGAAATAGTGCATCACGGGTGGTACGGGCGTCTCGCCCGTTGTCCGACCCGGGCGGGACGCCCGGACCACCCTGTTAAGATGCAAACAGCGCGACTAAATGCACTAGTCTCGAATCGAGGTTCTGTCAGCGGCAGCCGGCGCCGGCTTCACGGGCACTGTGCGCCGAATTGCGCCAGCAGGTACGCCAGGTCCGGCAAATCCACGTCGCCGTCTTCGTCCATATCGCCGTCGTCGGGCGTCGCGCCCTCGACCAGGCCGAAGTTGTGCAGCAAGATCGCAAGGTCTTGAATGCCGACCTCGCCGTCGCCGGTCAGGTCTCCCGGGCACCGCACCGGCGTCGCGAGCAGATTAAGATCAAGCTGCGTGCAGATCACGAGATCGGATTCCACGCGACTGGAGATTTCCGGGAACGGGTGCGCCGGATCGACGACGCCAAACCCGCTGTCAAACAGAAAGTCCATGTCGTTTTCTTCCCAGTGCAGCGCGAGCTGAAGCCGGTGGGTGACGGCAACCTCGCCGCCGATCTGGTATGTCCCGCTTCCGACGAGCCGCATTACCGCGACGCCGTCCACGGGGCTGGCGATGATCTGCACATCGGAGACGGCGTAGTAGGTGAACAGCGGGTCCATGTGGTCGAACGTGAGCGTGAATACGCCGCGGGCCGGCCCCGTACGCACGCTGGGAGCACAATCGCACGGGCCGAGGCAGAATTCCGCTTCGATGGTGCTGCTGCCGTCGAGACGGTAGCGCGTCTGACCGCTGGCCGAGGATACCGCGAGGCCGCTCAGGGCTGCCGATACGATCGCGATGCGAAGTGCTGTTCGGATCATGCTGCGCCTCCCTTTGGACATGGCATACCGTAACCGCGCGGCGAAACGATCGTCGCCAGACATCATCGTACGTCCTGCGAAATGACGGGCAAGGCTATTTCGCGAAGCGTCTTGGAAATTCGCAGGTCGCGAAAGGCGCTGCCACCCCGGTGCGGAATTCCGGGAGCGCTTGCGAAACCCGCATGCGAGCATTACACAAGAGCCAAGCAGCGTTTTGGAGAATAATCATGCGAGTGTCGAGATGGTGGGGCGTCGGGTTGCTTGGATTGGCAATGTCCGCGGGTTGCGCCAGCAAGTTCACGAGGCAGAATTTCGATTCGATCCGCCTGCACGAAGATTCGCGCGACTCGGTGGTCGCCAAGTTGGGCGAACCGAATTCGAACATGGGCGGCGACGATACCTGGTACTACGAGGATGAAGACCGCCACGACGGCGCTGTCATTCAGTTTGACGACCTTTCCGGAAAAGTGACCGGCAAGCAATGGCTCGACAGCCCCACGCGCGGCGGCGTCGAAACGCCGACAATCTGGAAGGAACTCGGGGTGAAGTAGCATGGCGTGGCGGGGCGGCGGCATCCGGGCTCGGTCATGGTGCGGCTTCACCGTGCTGGCGGCGCTGGCGCCTCTCGCGTTTTCGTCCGGCTGCGCGATTTGCAACGCAAACGGCGATCAGGCTTGGATCGCCCGAAGCAGAAGCGGAATGGTCGCGGCCGATCATCCCCAAGCATCTCAAATCGGCGCCCAGGTACTGAAAGACGGCGGAAATGCCTTTGACGCCGCCATCGCCACGTCGCTTGCATTGACCGTCTGCCGGCCGGAAAGCACCGGGATCGGCGGCGGCGGTTTCTTGATCGCCTATGTCGCTGACCAGCGTCGTTTCGTCGCGCTGGATTTTCGCGAGATGGCGCCTGCGTCCGCGACGCCGGAGCGATTCGCAGCGCTGGACGCGGCCCGCGGCGACGGTCCGTCGGCGAGCATTTATGGCGGCAACGCGGTCGGCGTTCCCGGGTTGCTGGCCGGCTTGGGCGAGATTCACCGACGCTATGCCACGCAGGATTGGAAGACCCTTGTTCTGCCGGCCGCTGCGTTGGCGCGAAAGGGCTTCACGGCGGACAAAGCGACCTGCGAGACGATCGTCGATACGCTGGATGAGTTCAAACGCTATCTACGGTTTCGCGAGGAATTCGCTCCGTTGCTGCGGCGCATCGCGCCCGATGGATCGCCGCGGCGGGCCGGCGGGCGGTGGAAACGTCCCGATCTTGCGAAAACGCTCGACATCATCGCCGCCGGCGGGCCGGAGGCGTTCTACGAGGGTCCGATCGCCGCGGCGATCGTCGAAGCGGTGCGCGCCGCAGGCGGCGAACTGACGCATGAGGACTTGCGGGGATACCGCGTTCGCGAGCGCGAGCCGCTCCGCTTTTCCACGAAGCCTGCAAGCAGGGGCGACGAGGGCGAGTTGCAGTGGATCACCATGCCGCCGCCATCGTCGGGCGGCGTCTGCCTCGCCGAATTGCTGCTGGTCGATGCGGCCATGTCGCGACAACGCCAGGCCGAGGACGCGCAGATTTCGAGCTCGGCGGGCCGCTTCGTTGTGAATGAGCGGACCGTCGTTTGGGCCGCGCAGCGGATCGAATCGATGAAGCACGCCTTCGCCGATCGGGCCCGCTTCCTCAGCGATTCCGACTTCTGTCCGGTGCCGCTGAAGGGGCTGATCGACCCCGCCCGTGCCGAACGCCTCGCGGCCGACATCCTCGCCGGCGTCCGTCCGAAGCTCGACGACTACGGCATGCCGCCGCCCGACGACCGCGGCACGTCGCACTTCTGCATCGCAGACCGCTTCGGCAACATCGTGGCGATGACGGAGACGATCAACGGCGGCTACGGCTCGTATGTTGTCGTGGAACCGTACGGAATCATCCTGAACAACCAGATGGACGACTTTACGACGGTCGTCGGCAAAGCCAACCTGTTCGGGCTGATCCAGAGCCGCGGCAACCTGGTCGCGCCCGGCAAACGGCCGCTGTCGAGCATGACGCCCACCATTGTGCTACGAAACGGCCGCCCGATTCTGGCGATCGGCGCATCCGGCGGTCCGCGGATCATCACGTCGGTCTTTCAGGTCGCCGCGCAGGTCGTCAGCGGAGCGCCGCTCGAAAGTGCGTTGGTTGAACCGCGAATACACCATCAATGGCAGCCGAATCAATTCCATCTCGATCGCGAACCGTCGCAGGCGTGGCCGGCGGTCGTGCAGGAGCTCATCGCCCGCGGCTACCCATACAGTGAAAAGCGGCGCGGAGCGGTGGTGCAGGCGATTCAAATCGAGTTGGACGGCACGCTCGTCGGCGCCTGCGACCCGAAGAAGGGCGGCCGCCCCGCCGCGGACGCAAATTGGGCAAGCCCGTGAACCCCGACGTAATGCGCATTCTCGATGCGAACCTGAACCGTCTGCGGGAAAGTCTGCGCACGGTCGAGGAATACGCGCGCTTCGTTCTGGATGATCGCGAGGCGGCCGCCGCGGCCAAGTCGCATCGGCACCAGGTGCGGGCGATCGTGGATATGCTCGGCGGCCTCGGTCTGCTGGCGGCTCGCGATATCGTCGCAGACGTCGGCCGCGACACGCGCACGCCGCAAGAGGCTCAACGCGGCGAGCCTGCCGACGTCGTCGCGGCGGCGTTCGGAAGGCTCAGCGAAGCCGCTCGCGTGGTCGCCGAGTACGCCAAATTGATCGACCCGCGCGCGGCGGATGCTGCCGAGCAGGTGCGCTATGCCGGCTATGAACTGGAGCAGCGGGTCATCCTGCGCGGCGCCGTCGTCCGGCGATTTCGCGATGTCCGGCTCTATGTGATTATCACGGAGTCGCTGTGCAAACGGCCTTGGCTGGAGGTCGCCGAGGCGGTGCTGGCGGGCGGGGCCGCGTGCATTCAGCTTCGCGAAAAATCAATGCGGGACGCGGAACTCCTGGCGCGTGCCAAGCGGCTGCACGAACTCTGCCGACGTTATTCAGCACTATTTGTGATTAACGATCGCGCCGATCTGGCGCGATTGGCGCAAGCCGACGGCGTCCACGTGGGGCAGGATGATCTCACGGTCGCACAGGCCCGGCGAATCGGCGGGGCGAACCTGCTGGTGGGCAGAAGCACGCACACGGTGGAGCAGATCGAGGCCGCGTTTGGAGAGCGGCCGGATTACGTCGCGGTCGGCCCGATGTTTGCTACCACCACGAAGCCTCAAGCGCACATCGCCGGAATCGAGATGCTGCGTCAGGCACGTGCGAGGACTGAGGCGCCGCTGGTCGCGATCGGCGGAATTACGGCGGAGTCCGCGGCGGAATGCGCAAAGAACGGCGCGAGCTGCGTGTGCGTCTGCTCAGCGGTCATCGCCGCCGATGATCCAAGAAACGCGGCGGCTGAGATTGTCGGGCGAATTACAAAGGTTCGCAGCGACGCGGCGGCGGACGCCGTCCCGGCCGCAAATCGGCCCTGAGATTTCGCGGTTGCGAACTATGGATGCGCTGGGCGAGGGCCGTTTTCGCCGGGGAGAAACTGGCGAAAACTACCGTCGTGCGGCATGACGGCTGGGATGCGTCCGCCGGGCAGCGTGCAGCTTGCCTGGGATTCGAACGTCACGCACGGATCGTTCAGCGTGACCAGCACGTCATCGTAGTACTGTTGCCAACGAACATTGACGTACGCGTACGCCGCAAGAATAAGCCAGCACGCCATCTCGGCGATTCGGCGGTGACGGTAGCGGAGCAGCACCCACGAGCCGATCCACACGAGCGAGCCCTTGAAGATGATCAGGGTCACCGGCGAGTCCATCATCTGAGCAGCCAGCGGATTCATTTCGCGGAAGAGGCGGGCGTTCGCCTCGGTGATCGTGTAGCCCAGATCCAGGAAGTTCAAAACCCATGTGACGGCGAGGACGTATAAGACGCGATTCTGTCGGCCGAACCAGCGGGGGGCGCTGCCCGTGCTCGTGCGCGGTTGCGTTTCAGCAGGTCGAAATGTGCCGCAGGGATCCCCCGCCAGTCCCGGAGCATTCATCGTGTCAGTTAGATCGGTCGATTCTGGTCGGAAGTTCAATTGCAGACGAGCCGGCGTCTCATGGCGAAAAAACGCAGGTAAAAGAGCGGGAAGTGGAGGGCTTATCGGCAGGCGTAGCGCGGATCCGGCTACTTCGCACGCCAGACCCTGACTGGCCGGAGCGCGTCCTCGCCCTGAAGACCGGTCAGCGAGGTCAGAACGCCGGCTTGATGTGCTTTTGCCAATGCAGTCTCGTACTGATTCAGCGCGCGTCGGCCCCAGACGCCGGCCGCGACGCAGCCCGTCCCGGTGACGACCCACAGCGTGAGCAATGTCATCGCCACGCAGGAAACCCGGCGCGTCTTTTCCGCGATGAGCCAGCTCGCCAGCGCGGCCGCAGCGCTCGCAAACAGAGTCGTCAGCAGGGCCGCTCTGGGAAGTTGAGCGTAGTAGACCGATGCCCAGCGGGCCGCAGCGGCGTTCGTCGCGGGCGGCGAAGAAAGATGCCGCAGCAGGATGTACCGAACGTCGTCGATCAGCGCGCCGCCCGGCGTCTGCACGGTCAGGATCAGCACGACGAGGCTGGCGACCGCCGCGATGGCGCCAAGGGCCAGTGCGCCGCCGCCGCGCGCCCCAGCGGGCTTGAAGAGCAGCACGCCGAAGAATCCCACCGCGAGCGCGCCGCTGACGAAAGTCGCCAGCAGCGTCCAGAAAACCGCGGCGACGGAGCGGACCAGGTTCAGATGCTCGGCAGGGCAGAGGTTCGGCTCGCTGCCGACACCGAGCACGGCCTCGGGTCGTTGGCGTGCGGCGTCTCGGTAAGCCTTTCGAAAAGCCCGCAGCGCGGCGACGACGCCGGCGCACTCCCTGTCGCCTTCCAACTCGCGGGCCAGCAGATCCGCCGCCAACAGCCGCAAAGTGACGCGGCCGCTTTCAAGCGTCCAGTCCGCAAGCAGGTGGCGCAGGATCGAGGTGCAAAGCGCGGCGCCCGCGGTGTCGCCGGCGGCGCTTCGCGAAGTGCGCAGCCGCTGCAATTGCTCAAACAGAAATTCGAGCACGGGCGCGTGAACGTCTTCCATGTTCGCCGCGGCCTGGCGCGCCGTGCCGTCGTGCATGGGCGCAAGATGGTTGGCCTCGGCTGCCGTCAGTTCAAACGCGCCGGAAAGCGAGTCGAGCTTCGCTCCTTCAAGTCCTTCGAGATACGGCTTGATCGTCGGCCAGAGAACATCCGGCGATTGATCGCGGGCATAGCCCTGCGCGATCAACATCGCCACGACCTGAAGCCGGCCGAATTGGCTCGTTGGGGTCGCCATCGCCGTTTGGAGTATTTCAGACCTGATATTCACCGGCGTAGCGGGCGACGTGCGCAGCAGTTCGACGTATCCGGCCCGCAACGCCTCGCGATCGACGCCGGCGACCTGCGCCATCGGAAGCTGCCCGAGCGCGGCCCACGCCAGCAGCGCCCCCGCGATCGTCAGTGCAAAACCGAGGCCGCCGAGCAGGAGCGGCCCGGACGAGCCGCCATTGGGTGTGTTTCCGGCAGTCTGCCGGGGCTTCGAGCGCATTCCCAAAGACTATGAGCCGTCTGTTGGCGACGCAAGCAACCGGGCGTTCGGCGCTGCGCAGTTTTTCGGGAAGTCACGGCGTACGGACAAGGGGCGCGCTCGTGCCCGGGTTGCTCCGCGATCCAACCTCCGCCAAACTCATGCTTGGCTGGAAGCCCGGACCACGCCTCGGGCATAATGCGCACGGCCCGCGAAGCGGCACGGAGGCAGCGTTGTTCCGTCAGCGGATTCGATGGTTTGCGATCGGCATGACCCTGCTGGCCGGCGTCATCGTCGCCCGGCTGCTGCACATCCAGATGGTGCTGGCGGCGGACTATCGTGCGATCTCGGACCGCCTGCTCAGCCGCGACGCGCGGACGATCCCTGCGCCGCGGGGCGACATCGTCGATCGAACGGGCCGCGTGCTCGTCAGCGACGAACCCGCCTGGGACATCAGCATAAAATACGACATCCTCGCCGGCCGCAGCGAATATCTCGTCGGCCTCGCGCGGCAGTGGAAAGCGCAGGGATTGCGGCCGAAAAATCGGCCCGAGCGCGAACTCGTCAATGAGCTGCGAATGGAGGTCGCGCGCTCCTGGCAGCGCTTGTCCGAACTCAGCGGCGATTCCATCGCCGACTTCGTCGACCGCGGCGAGGCCGTCCTTCAGCGCGTCGAGCGCATCCGCGAGAACATCCTGCGCCGTTCCGGCGTCGTTCGTCGGCTTCGCGAGGAAGGCGCATATCACCCGATCGTCTACGGAATCGACGACGAGCTGGCGCTGAAAGTCCGCCTGGAGCTGGAGCAGAACTGTCCGTGGATCGCAGTCGTGCCGGGATCGCGCCGCATCGCGCAGGACGTGGATTCGCTCGTGCACGTGCTCGGACGGATGGGCGCCGCCAGCCGCGAACAGATCGCCGCCGATCCGCTGGCCGACGATGAGGACCGGGC
The DNA here is from genome assembly GCA_016235145.1 of Planctomycetota bacterium. GTDB lineage: Bacteria > Planctomycetota > Phycisphaerae > UBA1845 > Fen-1342 > JACRLV01. Next base: position 7,664 of record JACRLV010000085.1, on the reverse strand, counting down.
GTTGCGGCCCGGCGAGACTTGCGGCGTTTCCGGAGTGGAGTACGCCGCCGAATCGCTGCTCCGCGGCACGCGCGGCATGGTCGCGGAGGATCTTGCGCACGTGGAGATCGAGCGCCGCGAGCCGATTCGCGGAGATTCGGTGCGGCTTTCGATCGACGCGGACTTGCAGGACGAGGTGTATGCGGCGTTGGCCGAGGGCGTCCAGACCGCCCGCACAGGCGAGGGCGACGGCGGATACAGTTCGACGGGCGGCGCCGCGGTGGTGCTCGACGTGGACACCCGCGAGATCCTGGCTCTGGTCAGCTACCCGGCCTATCGCTACGACCAGTACCGGAGCGACTACGACGAACTCGCCGCCGATCGCATTCACATGCCGCTGCGGTTTCGAGCGGTGTCCGAGCAATATCCCCCCGGGTCGACCTGCAAGATCATCACGGCCGTCGCCGGGCTGCAAGCGGGCGTCATTACGCCGGAAATGCGCATCCATTGCCGCGGCTATCTGCATGAGAACCAGCCCAACGCTTTTCGCTGCTGGATTTACAACCAGCACGCCGGCGCCACCCACGACATGATCAATCCAGAGGGTCAGACGATTCAGGATGCGATTCGGTACTCGTGCAACATCTTCTTCTACCAGGTCGGCGATCGTCGGGGCGGAGTCGCTGTGCGAGTGGTTCCGCCGATTCGGCTTGGGCTCGACGCAGGGGACGGGGCTGCGCGAAGAGTCCCCGGCGATCGTGCCGGACGAAGAATATCTGCACGCCGCGCAGAATCGCGGCTTTCAGCCGTCGGATGCGTGGAATTTCGCCATCGGCCAGGGCGAGGTGACGGTATCGCCGCTGCAAGCCGCCGCCGTGGCGGCCACCGTTGCCGGCGGGCGGCGACTGCCGGTCCGGCTCATTCTCAACGACGCGCCCGCGTCGAGGCCGGCTGAATCGACGTTTGAGTTTGACGAACGCGCCCTGCGGCAGGTTCGGACCGGAATGTGGCGCGTGGTGAACCAGGACGGCGGGACGGCCTACAACCACGCCCGGCTGGTGAAAGGGGAGTGGGAGCTTTGCGGCAAGACCGGATCGGCCCAGGCGATGCCGCGCGTCATCTCGCGGGACTACACGTTCGGCTGGCCCGATGGTCGGCGCGAGGTCATCCGCGCCGGCTCGGCCGAAGAGGCTGAGCAGACGCTGCGAAGGAAATACCCCACGGCGTTCGATCGGTCGCCGCTGGTAGTCGCTGACGTCGCCGCTCCGCCCGCTCCGGCTCGCCTGATCGGCGCGAAGGTGGCGGAGCGCTATCCGTCCTGGCAACCGGATGAGAAACTCCCGTCGCATGCCTGGTTCGTCGGGTGGCTGCAATCTTCGAAGACGCCGCGCGGCGAAAAGCCCGTCGGGCGTTCGATCGCCATCAGCGTCGTGATCGAGTACGGCGACGCCGGCGGACGCAAGGCCGGGCCCGTCGCCAAGCGCATCGCGGAAGGGCTCATCCGCCGGGGAATCGACTAGGCATGGATGCACCGCGACGATTCGACCTGACGCGCCTGGGCTGGGGCCTGGCAATCCCGCTGCTCTTCCTGTCGCTGGTGGGCCTGGCGTCGATTCATGCGACCGATCGCGATCTGGCGGCGGAGCCGGTCCTGACGGCCATCGGCGCTCCCGCGGCCCAATCGTCGCCGTGGCTGTCTCGGATGCACGACGAGATCGGCGATGGCACGCTCAAGCAGATCGCGTTCTTTGCCACTGGCGGGCTGCTGATCTGGCTCGTTGTGAAGGTCGGCTATCTGCGCATCGGGCGATACGCATATGTGATTTACTGGTTGGTCCTCGCGATGCTCGTGTTGCTGCTGGTCGACCGCTATCTGTTGAACGTCCCGTTGATTTCGCCGCGCCGGGCGACGTGGCGCTGGATCGGGTTCGAGACGCTCTCGGTCCAGCCGTCGGAGTTCATGAAGCTGGCGCTGGTGCTGGCCCTGGCCCGCTACCTGCGTTATCGCAAATCGTACCGCACGTGGCGCGGGCTGATTCCGCCGTTCCTGGCCACGCTCCTGCCCATGGCCCTGATTCTGAAGCAGCCGGACCTCGGGACGCTGCTGATGCTGCTGCCCGTGCTGTTCGTGATGCTTTTCGTCGCCGGAGCGCGGCTTCGGCATCTGGCGTGCATCATCCTGGCCGGATCGGCCACTTTGCCTCTGTTCTACTACTTCGGCATGCACGACTACCAGCGCCAGCGCATCGACGTGCTGTTCAGGCAAGCCGCGCCGGATGAGCAGTGGCACATGAACCAGGGCTTCCAGCTTCGTCAGTCCAAGATCGCGCTCGCGCTGGGCGGCGCGTGGGGCGAGGGGTTCGGCGAAGGAGCGTTCGTGCGCTACGGACTGCTGCCGGAGGAGCACAACGACTTCATCTTCGCGATCATCGGCAACCAGTGGGGATTCATCGGCTGCGCGCTGGTGATTCTGTCCTACGTCGCGATCGTGGTTGTGGGGCTGGAGGTTTCGACCGTGACAAACGACCCCTTCGGCCGGCTGCTGGCGGTGGGGGTCGTCGTCATGATCGTGATGCAGGCGTTGCTGAACATGTGCATGACGATCGGCCTGGCGCCCATCACGGGCATGCCGCTTCCCTTCGTCAGCATGGGTGGAAGCAGTCTGTGGACCAACATCACGGCGATTGCCCTGCTGGTGAACATCGCCCAGAAGCGCCCGCTGCTGATCGCGAACCCGCCGTTCGAGTATGAAGACGACGAGTAGGTCGGTTTCATGATTCGCTGCGTCGGAACTCCAGGTCCGACGGCGTTCACGTGTCGCAGCAGCCGACCCCCCGGTCGATCTACAGCGGATCGACTTTTTGAATGTTGACCAGGACGCCGGAGAATAGATCGATCACCTGGCTTACGACCGGGTCTTTCAAGATTTGGGCCTTTTCCTCACTGCTGACGGAGCGGGCGAAGGAGCGGTGGCCCGGGGCGCCCTTCACCCCCGCGCGGTTGGGCCGAATCCTATCGTCGGACAGTGGCAAATCAGGGCCCTTCGGGCAGTCGATACCGAAATAGCAGCGACGCCGGACAAACCGGATAAGCGACCGCCATGCGGAATCCGTGAAACGCAGCCGGCGACCATCCGGCGCGGTCAAACATAGTCTGCACCATTTCGCTATAGGTCTTCACTTCGGGCGTGGCGACCGGCAACGGTCCCTTGCCCAAATTCTGAAGACGCTCGTTCAGCGGCAGGCGATTGCGATCGCGGCCGCGGCTGGGGTAGGGCGCCGCCGCACAGAGTTCGCTGTAGAGCTCCACCCGCGGCGGAATGGCAAAGGTGAATTTCTCATGAAAAAAGAGATCGACGATCAAAATGCTTGCTGGAGTGTTGCACAGCGCGGAATGCTCGCCCCACTCATTGTCCGGGGCGCGAAAATACGGCAGGCCGCGCTGGATCGTTCCTGCCACGCAGGTCAGGGCGCCAGTCTTACCAACCGGGCCTTCCGGAAGCTCAAAGCGGATTCCGGTCGCATCGGAGTGCCGAGACAATTCCGGCAGTGGTTGAGAGCAGAAATCCGCCATTAGCGGAGGCCGGTCATCGCCCGCAAAACGCGGGTCGATCGGCTCCGGCTCCGGCGGAAACATGGGGCTGCCATCGTCGTTGCGCGCACGACGGGTGGCGAGTTCCCAACTGACGTCAGGCCGCAATCGCCGAAAGTCGATCAGCGCGCTGAGGGACGCAATATCAAGAAGACCGACGCGGCTGCCGGGGCCGACGACGCCGACCTTCAAAATTACACGCGCTTGTACTCCCCAAACATAGCTGGCGCCTTGGAAAAGCAACTTCCGGTGGTACAGGTCACGTTCGCGGCGGCCGGCGGAGCTCAACTCGCTGCCCATCATTTCCAGAGTGGCGCGATCGCCGGAATGCGTTTCGATCAGGTGTTCGTACTCGCGGACCGCGCCGCGCGCCGCCTCCAGGAGATTCCGGTCAGCGCCTGCGCGTTCCATCGAGTTCAGGAAGATCTTGATTCCGGCCGGGCCCGGCATCTGGCGAAGCGCCGTGCCGGAATCATCGGACTGAATTACTTTCGAGATCTTCCAAGCGAGGTTCTTGTTCAGCCCGAATGTCCGGCTGATTTGCTGTGGCTGATAGGGATCCCCGCCGAGCGACTCCAGCAATTGTGAGAACGCGGCCCGCAGGGCGCGTACGGCCGTGGTGGCGTGAAGTGGAAAGGGCGGAACCGTTGTGCTCGCCGTATTCATGCCAGACTGCGGCATTCTCCCGGTCTTTTCAAGAAGATCAAACTACCCCACTCATTGTAGCAGCTCGTGTGGGCACTGGCCATACAGTCCCCAGAGAATTTCGTGCGATTTTCCCCAGGGATGATTGCGTTCAATCCGGACTTTCGATAGAATGCGTGTTCGGCTGTTGTGCGAGTGCGCGACAACCTGAAACTAAGAGGAGGAGCAGAATGAGCACCCCACGAATCTTCTTTGCTGCGCTGTTTGTAGGCACCGCTCTGTTGTGCAATAGCAGTGCATCGGCCGGCGTACCTGGCGCTCCCGGTGATTTGTACGTGTCAGACGGCGACGTAGGCGGCATATTCCAATTCGACGGCCTCACCGGCGCGCCCGCGGGGCTTTTCGCCGTTCGAGGTACACGCACCTTTCTCGCCAATACTTGGGGACCGGATGGAAACCTCTATGCGGTCACATCGGTCAATCTGAATCGATGGGACGTGGACAAGTTCGACGGCGCCACCGGCGCCTGGCTGGGAAGCGTCGTTCCGCATCTCAATGACGGCAGCCCTTCGGTAGGAAAGGGAATCGTATTTGGCCCGGATGGCGATCTTTACGTCGGCGACTGGTTCCGGGCTCGAATTGACCGCTACGCGGCGGGGTCATTTTCGTTGAAGGCCAGCTATGCGCATGTTGCTGGAGATAACCTTGGAACGCCGAACTACATGACCTTCGCACCGGACGGGCGCTTGATGGTTGTGGCGGGCGGTTTCAATCAGGTGCTTCAATTCGACACTTCCAACAACAACCTGGGGCTGATTGGAACGTTTGCCACAATTCCTGGCGCACAACAACCGCAAGACCTCGCTTTCGGCCCAAACGGCAACCTGTTCGTAACCGGCGGCTATACCGGCGGCGTGATGGAATTCGACGGAAACAGCGGGGCCTTCATTCAGAATTTCGTCCCGCAGAACGGAACGCTTGGGAACATCGGCATGCGTTTCGACAATCACGGGAGACTGCTGGTTGCGACGTCCGGCAATGACCCGCACGCCTATGGCGTGGTGGCATACGACGCCGCCAACGGCGGCTTCTTGGGCGATTTCGTCCCGTACCTCAGCGGCGGAATTTCAAGCCCAATCTACATGAGCCTCAAACCGGTGCCCGAGCCCGCGGCATTCGGTCTTCTGTTCGTGGGCGCCGTTGCCCTGTTCCGGCGGCGCTGAAATCCGGACGACGCGAGCGGCACTGCGTTGAAAATATTTCCGCGCCAGGAACGCAGCGCTCTCCATTTTGGTGAGCAGCCCCGAGGCGGTCTTCGCACCGCAAAGCAGGATCCTACAGCGGATCGATTTTTTGAATGTTGACCAGGACGCCGGAGAATAAGTCGATCACCTGGCTTACGACCGGGTCTTTCGAGATTTGAGCTTTTTCTTCGCTGCTGACGGAGCGGGCGAAGGAGCCGTTGCCGCGGGCGAGGGCGTCATGCGCTCGCTCGTGGCTGCCCGCATTTTCGGATTCCCCAAACGGCTTCTCAGAGCTCGCCCCCTCTACCTCTTCGTTGGAAAAGTCGCGCTCGTCGCCGGCCGGAAGGGGGAGCCCATCGTGGTCGATGATTTGCGGTTCGCCGTCCTGAGCGAGTTCGCCGTACGCGGCGACGACGTCGGGCTGCTCGGTCGGAGCGATTTCCGTCGCACCAGCGCGCGATCGTTCGGCGACTACCGCTGGCGGCGCCGCGGTTCGCGGAGCGAGCTTTGCCCGATCGGTGCTGCGCGGGCCGGCGACAACGGCGGTCTTATCGCTTGAAAGCGGTGGGGCGGGAGACGGGGCCTTTGGCACTGTCGCTGTCGGCGGGGCCGCTAGGGTCTTTTTTTTTTCGCCCGTATCGCCGAGGTTGGCCAGAATCCGCTCGATCGGCGTCCACTCGCGCAGCTTGGCCAGCCGCAGGATCAACGCGTCCGCCAGGGCTCGCCCGCTTCCGCTGTAGCGCACATTGCGGCGAAGCTCTTCGAGCATCGCGATCATCTGCACATATTGCGAAAGCTCGAAGCTCTGCGAGAGCTTCACGTATTCCTCGCGCCCGCCGGCAGGGATGTCCACCGTCGTCGCGTCCGGGCCGCATGCCCGCAGATGCATCAACGTGTGCAGGATCTCGACCGCGTCGCCGCAAAAATGCTCGATCGAACGCCCAGCGCCGAGAATCGAATCCAGCGCCGCCAGCACGTTCGGCACATCGCCCGCCGCGACGCAGCGCAGCAGCTTGAACACCTGCTCGTCCTGCGCCGGCGGCAGGATCTCGTCGAGCACCGCCGCCGTGACCTCTGTCGGCGAGACCGCCAGCAACTGGTCGAGAATGCTCAGGGCGTCGCGCATCGAGCCATTCGCGAGCCGGGCCACGCGCCGCGTGACCGCCGCCTCGACCGCCGCGCCTTCGCTCTCCGCCACTTTCGCGAGCCGTTCGGCGATCGCCTCGGGGGGAATGTTGCGGAAATAGAAGCACTGGCAGCGGCTGCGGATCGTCGCGGGAACTTTCTGAAACTCGGTCGTGGCCAGGATGAACTTCACGTGGTCCGGCGGCTCTTCGAGCGTCTTGAGCAGGGCGTTGAACGCGCCCGTCGAGAGCATGTGCACTTCGTCGATGATGTAGATCTTGAAGCGGCAACGGGCCGGACGATAGGCGGCGTTGCTGCGCAGCTCGCGAATGTTGTCGACGCCGGTGTTGCTGGCCGCATCGATTTCGACCACGTCCATGTCCTGCCCGTCGGCGATGAGTCGGCACGCGTCGCATTCGAGGCAGGGATCGACGGTGGGGCCGTCCGACTTCAGGCAGTTGAGCGACTTCGCCAGAATCCGGGCCATGCTCGTCTTGCCGGAGCCGCGCGTGCCGGTGAACAGGTAGCCGTGATGCACGCGGCTGGCCCGAATCGCGTTGGCCAGCGTCTTGGCGATGGGCTCCTGCCCGATGACCTCGGTGAAGGTGCGGCTGCGGTATTTTCGCGCGAGCGCTGTATAGGACATACCCGCTATCCGATCTCGAATGCCGAAGGGTTCTCAGAGATTACGGGCCGCCGGCCGCGATTTCCGATATTCGCCATCCGCCATCCGCCATTGAGCATTGAAAGTGTGCCCCGCTCAGCCGGGTGGTCGTTGCACGTGGGCCAAACCGAGTGGGCTGCTACCTTCCGGTCCTGACCCGTTATTCCGCCGACGCACTGCAACGGCCCAACCTCGCGGGGCACGCCTGAGAATATAACGCCGCGCGGCGCGGCTGGCGATCTTGCGACGGTCCGCTATTTCACGCCGTGCGTGTGGCCCGCGGCGATTCAGCAAGGCAGGGCGGCCGATTTTTCGGATCAGGTGCGAATTCCGCGCGTTTCGTCCGAATTATTTCCCATACTCCTTCAAAGCGAGCTTCTGCACTGTGGGGCCGTTCCAGGGTGCAAATGGGGCCG
>JACRLV010000031.1:3915-5944 GCA_016235145.1 Planctomycetota bacterium | reverse complement strand
TGCATCGGCGATCCAGTCGCCGCTCGAAAAATCTCCTCGCGCCGCGAGGATTTTTCGGGAGATGAATCAAGCGCCAGCGCGCGGGTATTTGTGCGAAAGGGCGTCATCCTTGAAAAACACCCGCGCGCTGGCGCTTGGGGCTCGGTTGTTGTCACCTGTTCGCCGAAATGGCCACGCACCCATTTTCGGAGCCGCTGGCATGGACGTTGCCCTTGATCTGGCCGATGAACCGGTGGTGCTGCGCAAGCGGCACTGGAGTTTGCATCAGCTTCCGACTGGAGGAGCGCGATGGGCACGATTTTCTCGGGCGTTGGCCTGATTTCCGGCCTGGATACGCAGGCCATCGTCGATCGGCTGATCGCGATCGAGGGCCGCCCGCGCGACCTGCTCCGGACGCGGGTGAGCAATCTTGGCGCGCAAAAAGCGGCGCTGCTGGACATTTCTGCGCGTATCTCGGCGATGCTTTCCCGCTTGACTTCACTTTCGCAGCGCGGCTCGTTTCAGACGAATTCCGCGGCGTCGTCCGATCCCACGGTGCTTTCCGCGACGGTCGGCGACGGCGCCCCTCCGGGCGCTTACTCGTTCCTGGTCAGGTCACTGGCGACCACGCAACAGGTGGTCAGCCGTGGCTTCGCCTCGACTACCGCGCCGCTCGGCGCGGGAACGCTGACGGTCGAATCCGCTCGGGCCCGCGCGAATACGCGCACGCGCCTCGACGAACTCAATGGATATGCGGGCGTTCAGCGAGGTTCGTTTGAACTCGTCGATGCATCCGGCGCGCGAAAAACGATCGCTATCGGCGATGCCGTCACGCTCGGCGACGTCGTCGAGCGCATCAATTCCGCCGGCATCAACGTCCGGGCCGCCGTTCGCGGCGACAAGCTCGTGCTGACCGAAACCACGGGCGGAACGCTCCAGGTGCGCGAGATCGACGACGGCCGCACCGCTGCCGACCTCGGCTTCGGCGCCGGCCACACGTACAGCACGTCCGGGCGAATCGAAGGAAGCGACCTGATTCGCCTTTCGAATGCGACTCCGCTCTCGGCGCTCAACGATGGCAACGGCGTTCGGGCCGGCCGCGGCGGAGGCGATTTCTCCATTAATGGAATGAACGTGGATCTGAGCGGTCTGCTGATGGTTTCCACCCGGCTCGAAAGGCTGAACCACGGGTCCGGCGTCAATCTGGGGCGAATCCGCATCACGACCTACGACGCCGACGATCACGCGATCGCGCATGAAATCGACCTCACCGGCATGCACTCGATCGGCGAGGTGAAAAACGCGATTGAAGGGTCCGGCGCGCGGGTTTCCGTCGCCGTCACTGGCGAAAAGCTGATCATCAACAACACCACGCAGACGGACAACAAGCGGCTGGTCATCGAGGATGTAGCCGGAACGGCGGCCCGCGATCTTGGGATCGCGGGCAGCGCGGACGCGAGGATCAACGGCGGGCGCGTGCTGTACAACGACACCTCCGCGGACTTGCTCGCCGCGATCAACTATGCGGACACCAGCGACGGCACGATCCGGGCCTCGTTTCAGGGCGCGCGGCTGGTGATCGAGGCTGGCGCGAGCGCGACGCTGACGCGGCTGAACGACTCCAAGGCGCTCTTCGATTTGGGATTCGAGGAGGGCGCTCAATCCGGCACGACGGAAAGCAAGCGCCTGCTGGCTGGAATCGATTCGGTCCTGCTGCGCACATTGAACGGCGGGCGCGGAGTCGATGCCGGCGTCGTCAGCATTGGCATGAACGGGCAGACGGTCCTGGCTGACCTGGACGGTTCCGAGTCGCTTCAGGACGTCGTCGATCGCATGAACGACGCGATCCAGAGCGCCGGCATGGCGGCCGAGGTCGCATACGACGCGACCGGCACGCGGCTGGTTGCGCGCAGTCTTGACGGCGTGACGGCTGTCTCGATCGCGGATCAGTACGGCTCCTTCGCGCAGACGTTCGGACTGAATCAGTCCGCCGCGAACGTGCGCGGCGCCAATGTTCAGCGGCGCTGGATCTCGGAAAACACCGCGCTGG
>JACRLV010000031.1:0-3854 GCA_016235145.1 Planctomycetota bacterium | reverse complement strand
GGGGTCTCCTCCGGCTCGATCAAGATCACGAACTCGCAAGGCCTGTTCCGCGAAGTGGACTTGACCTCCGCCAAGACGCTCCAGGACGTGATCGGCGCGATCAACACAACCAACATCGGCGTGACGGCCCGGATTAACGACAACGGCGACGGGCTGCTGCTCGAGGACTCCAGCCACGGCTCGTGGGTCATGTCCATCGCCGAGGTCGGCGGGTCGGCCGCCCGCGATCTGAACATTCTCGGGCAGGCGCAGAACGGCCGGATCGACGGCTCGTTCGAGCTGCGTATTGATGTCTCTGCCGGTCAGTCGCTTCAGGATCTCGTCAATCGCGTGAATCAGGACGCCGGCGCGCCGGTGTCGGCGAGCATCCTGAACGACGGGACGGCGACCGCGCCATACCGGCTCCAACTGAATGCACGCAACAGCGGTTCGACGGGGGAGGTGCTGATCGACGCCGGCACGACCGGATTGGATTTCGCGACGCTGAGCCGGGCCCAGGACGCGCGGGTCGTGCTGGGCGGGTCGGAAGGCGGAGTGATGGTCGTCAGCTCGACGAACACGATCCGCAACATCGTGCCGGGCCTGTCGCTCACGCTCAGCGGCGTGTCGGACCAGCCTGTCACCGTGACCGTTTCGCAGGATCATGCCGCCAGCAAGGAGGCCTTGAGCGGGCTGGTCGAAGATTTCAACGCGGCGATCGACCGCATTCGCGAATTGAGCGGCTACGACTCCGAAACCGATGAGCGCGGAATCCTCCTCGGCGACTCGACCACCAACAACATCGAATCGCGTTTGCTGCGGACGATGACCGGAGCGCTTCCCGGCGGAGCGGGTGCGATTCGCCGTTGGGGGCAGATCGGCATCAGCATCAAGAACGGACATCTCGAGTTCGACGAGGCCAAATTCGACGCCGCATATGAGCGGAATCCCGATGGCGTGATCGACCTGTTCACGCGGGCCGAGACTGGTGTCGCGGCTTCACTGAAAAAGACGCTCGAGTCGCTCAGCGAATCAGGGACGGGAATGATCGCCCGCAGGACCGGGGCGCTCGACAGTCAGTCGGACGATCTGAAAGACCGCATCGCCGAGCTCAATGATTTGCTCGACCGGAAGCGCGAACGGCTGATGCGGCAGTACCAGGCGATGGAGCAGGTGCTGAGCCAGCTTCAGAGCCAAGGCTCGACGCTCAGCCAGATCGCGTCACTCAGCCAATCCACCCGGTAGCCGGCGGGACGCCGGGCGCGGACGAAACAACGGCGCGGGGGCCAGCGCCGGCCGGTGCGAGGCGGCGCGACGACGTGGATCGACGGGTGCTGGGAGAGCTTCCTGGAAGCGGGCGGATTCCATTGGGAAACACGCCGCGAACTGGACCATGAATGGTCCAAATGGCTGCGGACTGATGAGGCTGGGGCGAGGCTCCGATACAAGAACATGAGCACGAACGCGCCGTACGAGTACCTGAAGAACGCCGTCATGACCGCTCCGCCGGAGCAGCTTCAGCTGATGCTCTACGACGGAGCGATCCGCTTCACGTCGCGCGGCCGCGAGGCGATGGAACGCAAGGATTTCGAAGGCGCCTTCAACGGGTTCGACCGCGCCCAACGCATCGTGCTTCAACTCCACTCGGGCATGCGGCGCGAGGTCAACCCGCCGATCGTCGATCAGATGGCGTCGCTGCTGAATTTCGTCTACCGCCGCCTGGTGGACGCCAACACCGAGCGAGACCTCGCAGCGGCCGATGACGCGCTGAGAATCCTGCGGCACATGCGCGAAACCTGGACCCTGCTGATCGAGAAGCTCGCGCAGGAGCGCGCCGGGCAGGCCGCGGCCGCGCAGCGCCCGAGCGCCGACTCCGCCACCCCGACGCGATCGCGTTTTCACGCCGAAGGCTAGTGTTCCATCATGCTCGATTTCTCGGGTGGTACGGCCGTCTCGGCCGTAAAACGGGCGAGACGCCCGTACCACCCATCCGAAATTCCAAGTGTGTCGGTTCACTAGACCCTGAACAAGCGTGAACCGATCGCTCGGTTCGGATTTTCCATCAAAAAAGCACTCGAAATGCCGAGCTGCGTGCAATACTTGAGGTATCAAGAATCCTCATGCACGGAGGCATTTCGAGTGAGCACAAGTAGACACCGGAAGTTGATCAATCGCAAGCGTCGCATCGCGTATCGGCTTCGTGAGCGGGCTTGGTCGCCGCAGGACGCGCCGCGGATGACCGCCGGCAACCTTCACTACGAGCTGGCCGATCGCATTCGTGGTCTGGGCGCGGGCGGGATCGGGGCGCTGCACCTTCTGGCGCGGCAAAGCGGCCTGATCGACGCGATCGACCGCAACCTGCATCTGCTGAAGGTGCATCTGCCGTATCACGAGTCGGATCACGTGCTGAACATCGCCTACAACGCGCTGTGCGGCGGGACGTGCCTGGAAGACCTCGAGCTGCGGCGCAACGACGAAGCGTATCTCGACGCGCTGGGCGCGCAGCGCATTCCCGACCCGACCACCGCCGGCGATTTCTGCCGGCGTTTCACGGTGCCGGACATCGAGGCGCTTCAGGACGCGTTCAACGAGGTCCGCGTGGGCGTGTGGCGGCAGCAGCCGGCGGAGTTTTTCGAGGAAGCGACCATCGACGTGGACGGCACGCTGGCCGGGACGCGGGGCGAGTGCAAGCAGGGCCTGGGCCTGGCCTATGACGGCACCTGGGGCTACCACCCGCTGCTGGTCTCGCTGGCCAACACGCAGGAGCCGCTCTATCTGAGCAACCGCAGCGGCAACCGGCCGTCGCACGAAGGCGCTGCGGCGTACATCGAGCGCGCCATCGCGTTGTGCCGCGAGGCGGGCTTCAAGGCCGTGCGGCTGCGTGGCGACACGGATTTTTCACAGACGCAACACCTCGACCGCTGGGACGAGCAGCGCGACGTGACGTTTGTGTTCGGGCTGGACGCGATGCGGAACCTGATCGAGCGGGCCAACGAGCTGCCGAAATCGGCCTGGAAGAAGCTGGCCCGGCCGGCGAAGTACGAAGTGCAGACCACGCCCCGCGCCCGCCCCGAAAACGTCAAGGAGCGGATCGTGGTCGAGAAGGAATACCAGAACATCAAGCTTCTGGGCGAGCAGGTGGCCGAGTTCGCCTATCGCCCGACGGTCTGCGCGCGTGAGTATCGCGTGATCGCGCTTCGCAAGAAGCTGTCGGTCGAGCGCGGCCAGGAGGTTCTGTTCGAGGACTACCGCTACTTCTTTTACATCACCAATGACCGGACCGCCACGCCGGCCGAACTGGTGTTCGAGGCCAACGGTCGTTGCAACCAGGAGAACCTGATCGCGCAGCTCAAGAGCGGGGTGCAGGCCCTGGCCATGCCGGTGGACAGTCTGCTGAGCAACTGGGCCTACATGGTGATGGCGTCGCTGGCCTGGTCGCTGAAGGCCTGGTTCGCGCTGCGGCTGCCGGAACGCGGCCGCTGGGCCGAAAAGCACCGCCGCGAGAAGCAGAGCGTGCTGACGATGGAGTTCAAGCGCTTCGTGAACGCCTTTGTCCGCGTGCCATGCCAGATCGTGCGCGGCGGCCGGCGAATCGTGTACCGTCTGCTGGCCTGGAACCCCTGGCAGGACGTGTTCGCCCGCGTGCTGGCGGCCCTGGGCCGGCCGCTGCGCTGCTGACGAACGCTTCCGGCGCCGGGATAGGGATGTCCCGGTTCGTGCGGCTCCTGGGAAAATGGAAAGTGAGGAACAGCCGATGCAACGAGACAGACCGAGCCGTCCGCGACCGCTGGGGCCCGTGCGGCCGCCCAATCCTGCGCCGATCCAACGCCCCGACCTTACGACCCGCAACGCCAGCAGAATTCGCTTGTTTTGGG
>JACRLV010000030.1 GCA_016235145.1 Planctomycetota bacterium | reverse complement strand
AACCTTGTTTCCTGAAGTGACGGCCCTTGCGGTCTTCGGTAACGAGCTGATCGTCGCCGGCGATTTCACCGAGGCTGGCGGCGTACGCGCGAGCGATATCGCGCGCTGGAATGGCTCTCGCTGGGCGGACCTGGGGAACACGACCTCCGTAATGATCAATGCAATGGTCGAGTACGACGGAAAGCTGCTGGTGGGGGGATATTTCGATTCGATCGGCGGAACCCTCGCGAAAAACCTGGCTTCCTGGACGGGGACCAACTGGGAGCAAACCGCCGGCGGGGTCAACAACATCGATGACTCGGCGAGGGTCAATGCGCTTGCCCTGCGAGCCAGTTCAGTTTTCGTCGGCGGCGAGTTTACGACCGCCGATACCACGCCCGTGAACAACGTCGCCCGCTGGGACGGGACACGCTGGTTCGATTTGGGCGGCGGCGTCACGCGCAGCAGCGGTAATGCCCGCGTGGAGTCGCTGGTCCTGTTCAACGATGAAATCTACGCTTTGGGCAGCTTCGACGATGCCGGCGGTCAGGCGGTCGACGACGTCGCGCGTTGGAACAGCAATAGCTGGTTCGACATGGGTGTCCATTCGAGCGTCGCATACGATCTGGTCGTTCACAACAACGAACTCTACATGGCCGGCGAAGCGAGCGGTTCCGCCGACGGCCTGGCGCGCTGGGACGGTGCGGCGTGGCAGGAGGTTCCCGGCGCTCCCCATTACATCGATATCGAAGGGCTCGTCAGCTACAACGGCGATCTGATCGTGCTGGGCGAATTCCGCGAGGCCGGTGGCAAAGGCGTCACCAACATCGCCCGCTTCGGCGGTGTGAACTGGTTTGCGATGGGCGGGGGCACGAACGACTGGGTGGCGGATTTCGCGTCGTACCAGGCCCAGCCGGTTGCGATGGGCTTCTTCAAGGTGCTGGACGGCGCGGAGAGCGACTACATCGCGCGCTGGGACAGCGCGGCGTGGCAGCCCTTTGCGCCGGGACTCCTCAACACGCCGGCTTGCGGACTTGAATTCCAAGGCTTCTTTGTGGTCGGCGGGCCCGGACAACTCGCCAGTGTCGCCGACACCGACGGCATTGCGGCCTGGAATGGCACGAGTTGGTTGGCGATCGACGGCGGGCTCGGGGCGTGGCCGAATCATCCGCAGGTTGTCGCGCTCGCCGAATACAATAGCAATCTCTACGCCGCGGGGGCGACCTTGGCACTCGGCGCGAACTTGCACAACATCGTCCGGCTTGTCGCTGGAAACTGGTTTCCGGTCGGCGGCGGCGTGAATGGGCCCGTGTGGGCGCTGGTCGAATGGAACGGGTTGCTCGTGGTCGGAGGTGATTTCACCGACGCTGGCGGAACCGCCGTCACCAATATTGCCGCGTGGAATGGGGCGAATTGGTCCGCGCTGGGCAGCGGACTGGGCGGCCCATTCTCTGCCGTGAAGAGCTTGACGGTGCATGAGGGGCTGCTGGTGGCAGGTGGGGACTTCACCCGCTCCGGAGCGCCTGCAATGTTCGGTGTGGCGGCTTGGAATGGTTCGCATTGGACGAACCTCGGCGGCGCGATGCCGAACTACATCAGCAAGGTTTATTCGCACAACGGCGCGCTGTACGTGGCCGGCGATCTCGTCGATCCGATCTTCCCGAATCCATACCTGGCGCGCACCGTGGGCGGCGTCTGGCAGGATTTGGATGGCGGGACCGATTCGTATGTCCACGCATTCGGCGCGCTCGGAGACGATGTGCTGCTCGGCGGCGAATTCGTCATCGCCGGCGGCGACGTGTCGGGCTATCTGGCGCGCTGGCATTGCGAACCGGGCGTGGTCGGCGACACGGACGGCGACGGCGACGTGGACATTCAGGATTTGGCGAACTTGCTGGCGCACTTCGGCATTTGCGCTCCCGATCCCAACTTCGATCCGGCCGTGGATTTCGACGGCGACAATTGCGTGACGCTTCAGGATCTGGCGTTGCTGCTGGCGAATTTCGGCACGTAGGGCAGGTCGCGGCCGTTCGCGACCTGCCGTTGGCAACCGCTCGGCAGTGCTGCGGGTTGAACCGTAGCGTCGGACCGCCAAGTCCGACGATGAGGTTGAAACCAAAACGCCGTCGGATTCGGAGGTCCGACGCCGCGCCCGGCGGACGCGGCCCCTTTTCGGCGGAGTTTGGGACGCAGCCGCGAAATCGACCGTATTTCGCCGGAACATCCGCAAAATCGCGTTTTTTGTTGCCGCGCAGGCAAAAGCGCGTATAAGCTAATAGTGCAGACGCGAAGCGGGGTTCGGGCGCCGCAAGAATGGGCGCGTGCGTCCGATCCGTGGAGCGTCGGCCGAGCGGCGGTGAGATCCGCCGGGCGTTGTGCCTGTCGGCGACGGTCGACAGGCGGGGCCAAGCCTGCCGGTGGCTTACTGTCACAGGCCCCGGTGGGACTCCTGCCCGTGCGAAAGGAGGTGGTCCGTGGCAGATACAGGTAGTTGTCGTAAGCTGCTGTGATGCAGCGAACGTGGCTGCCACAGCAGCCGAAAACGCCGCCCCGCCGGATGCGATACCCGCAATCGGCGGGGCGGTTTCATTCCTTCACTACCACTTCACCCCGTCCGTCGAAACCGGCCACTCGTCTGTGCGGAACGTCGACGCGGGCAGCCCGGCCTTGTTGAAGAGATTCGGGGTAGACGTATCCGTCCAGCCGAAGCGGACCGCCAGCGGCGATTTCACCTCGGGCGACGAGACGACGATCGAGTCGCCGTCGATCTTCGCCTGAGCCGCGACGAATTTCTTGTCCGCGCCGGCGATGGTGAACTCGCGCAGCTCGCCGTCGCGCGCGACCAGGCCGCCGCCGATGTGGTCAAAATGCAGCCGAATCTTGCCTCCTTCGACGGCCATCGACTTGTAAAGCGGGCCCGAACATTCGACGTCGCGGCCGTAATCGTGTTTCATCGCCCACAACGCCAAGCGCGCTCCGACGTCTTGCTTGTTCGACGGATGGATGTTCTTGACGTCGTCGGTGATGTCGGTGGTCACGATCATGCCGGTGTTCGGCGTCGACAGGCTCAGCCGCTGGGCTTCGCGCAACTCGGCGCCGGGGTGCGGCCAGGTGTCGGTGGGGTCGCTGGCACGAAATGCGTGATAGTCGAACGGCGCGATCTGCACGAAGTAGAACGGAAAATCCCCGCGGCCCCACGCCTTGCGCCAATCCGCGATCATGAGCGGAAATGACCGGCGATACTGCTGCGCCCGAAAGACGTTCGACTCGCCCTGGTACCAGATCGCCCCGCGAATCGCCAGCGGAACCAGCGGCGCGATCATCGCGTTGTACAGCACGGAGTTCTCGCTCGCGGCGTTTTGCGGCGGCGGCTTGAGCTTCTTCTGCTCCACGCCGACCTTGTACCGCCACGGCCCGAGCGAAATCGCTTTGTCGCCGCAGCGCAGACACGGCTGGCCCTCGGATAGCGTGAATCCGCCTTGTGCGATGAAGTCGTGCACGCGGATCGCGATCGTGTTCTCGCCGGGCTTGATCACGCCGGGTTTGATCGCGTACGAGCGCTGAATGGAGTAGCTATCGGTGGCGCCGACCTGCTGGCCGTTGATCCAGGTGACGTCGAGGTCGTCGATCGCGCCGAGTTCCAGCATCGCGGGCTTGCCGTTCCAATCCGCCGGGGCGGTGAAGTTTCCGCGATACCAGGCCGTTCCGTCGTAGTTGCCGAGATCCTGCCGATCCCACAGCGTGAGCTGGGGCAGCGGCGTCCAGCTCGCGTCGTCCATCGCCGGCGCCGCCCACGAGTCCCAACCCGGGTCCGCCTTCTGGCACGCCTGAACCCACGCGGCGAAGTTGCTCTTGTAGTCTTCCTTCGCCTTGGCGCGGCCTTCAATTGCGGCGGACAGCTCCGGATCGCTGCGCATTCCCGGCTCGCTGATCCACAACTCGACCTCAGTGCCGCCCCAACTGGTGGCAATCAGGCCGACGGGGACGTTCAGTTCCTGGTTCAACTTTCGGCCAAAGAAATACGCGCTGGCGGAGAACGGTTTCACCGACTCGGACGAGCAAGGCTGCCACTTGCCGGAGCAGTCCGCCTCGGGCTTCTTGGATCGCGCCTTGGCCACTGTAAAGAGGCGGACATTCGGATGATCGGCGGCCTTGATTTCCTCGACGTGGTGCGCGATCCCAGGTCCGACTGCCGGCCCGACCGTCCATTCCATGTTGGATTGGCCGGAGCAGATCCAGACTTCGCCGAGCATCACGTTCTTGAGCGTCACGGTGTCCTGGCCGCGGATGGTCAGGGAATAGGGGCCGCCCGCCGCACCGGTCGGCAGCTTCGCGTTCCAGCGGCCGTCCTGTCCGGCCTCGACCTTCACGTCGCGATTCGACCATTCGCCGCGAATGACCACCTGCTCGCCGGGCGCGGCCCAGCCCCAGATCGGCGCCTCGGTCTCGCGCTGGAGGACCATGTTGTCGGCGAAGATTGCGGGCAGCCGAATGTTGCCCGATGCGAGTGGGGCGACGCTCAGCAGCAGAGCGGCGGAGCAGCTTAGACAGGATCGGTTCATGGAATCCTCCGAAGATTGGGCGTTGGATCTGAGCGCTTCGGCGTCGGCGTTCGACGAGAATGGCGCGGAAGCGTCCGGGCCTGCGTGATTCATTTCTTCTCGACGAAAAGCGACGCTCCAGTGATAGGGCCAGCTTTCATTCCCGGTCCGTCCACAAGCAATTCGAGCTTGCGTCCGCCGATGCCCTGGAAGTACTCGACGGTGAGAGCATGATAGCCCGCCCGAAGCCAGGCGTATCCCACCGCCTGCCGCACGGGGTGCTCGCCGTCGTTGTCCGCCACCACCGTCGCGCCGATCGTGAGCCGGCTGCCGTCGTCGGAGCGCAGTGCAAAGGTGTATAGGCCTTCGGTTGGAGCCTTGAACAGACCCCGGAAACGAAGCGCAAACTGCGTATCCAGGTCGGCGATCGCGTTTTCGCGGATCACCGGATCGGTTTCAGTACCGGGCAGCACGGTGCTCGCCGCGGGCGTGAGCTTGGAAAAATCAGGAAGCTGCTTCCAGGTGCCCTTGTAGACGTCGACCGCCACGCCCGCCTCGCCGGCGGTCGCCTGCGTCGGATCGAGCGGCGCGACCTTGACGAAGCGCAGCTCGCCGATTGCGCCCGCGTTGCCGGTCGGCAGAATCGAACGGGCCCGCACGATGGCGGAGTCGGCCACGTCGATCGGGCCGGCGTACTTTGGGGAGTCCGCGGTGGGGTTCGAGCCGTCCACGGTGAAGCGGATCTCGCCCGCCGAGTTCGCCTGAATCACCAGTTTTCGCGGCTTGTCGGTGATGGCCGTCACGCCGCCGGCCGCAGTGAGCGAGGCGGGATCGAATTCGCCGTTCGGTCCGGCAGCACCCGTGGCCAGTTTGAACGTCGGAGTCGGCACATAGTAATTCACGCCGAGGGCATCCAGCCGTGGATAGTGGGATTTTAGCCGGCGCTGAAAGTCAGGCCAATCTCGCCGCTGCTTCGCGGTCCAGCCCACTTCGGCCAATGCCAGCAGGCGCGGAAACGCCTGGCGATCGAGCAGCGCAGGCGGCGCATGCTCGGTCCACAGATTGCCCTCAAGGCCCAGGATGTGATCGGCTTTTTCCGGCGGCAGCGATTCGGGCGTCGGTTCGAACTGATAGCACCGCTCAAGCGGCACGAAACCCATGAGGCGCGGCTCGTCGATCCCTGCCCCCTGCGAATAATCGATGTAGCAGTGGCTTGTCGGCGAAGAGATCACGTCGTGGTCGGCGCTCGCCGCGGCGATCGCGCCCTCCATGCCGCGCCAGGACTGGACCGTCGCGTTCGGCGCCAGGCCGCCTTCGAGGATTTCGTCCCATCCGATCAGCCGGCGGCCTTTTTCGTTCAGGAACTTCTCGATTCGCCGGACAAAGTAGCTCTGAAGTTCGCGCTCGTCCTTCCGGCCTTCCGCCTTGATCCGCTGCTGGCAGATCGGGCAGTTCTTCCAGCGGGCTTTCGGACACTCGTCGCCGCCGATGTGAATGCACGGCGACGGAAAGAGCTCGATCACCTCGGTCAGCACGGCCTGGAGAAAGTCGAAAGTCTTGTCGCTCCCGGCGCAGTAGACGTCGTCCTCGACGCCCCAATCCGTTCTGACCTTGAAGGGGCCGCCGGTGCAGGAGTATTCGGGATAGGCCGCCAGCGCCGCCCGGCAATGTCCGGGCAATTCGATTTCCGGCACGACGGTGATGAAGCGCGATTGTGCATACGCGACGATCTCGCGAATGTCGTCCTGGGTGTAGAAGCCGCCGTAGCGATTCTGCCCGTCGCGCGGCTGCTCCGAATCGCGCGTCGCCGTCCGCCACGCGCCGACCTCCGTCAGCTTCGGAAACTTCTTGATCTCGATTCGCCAGCCCTGATCTTCGGTCAGGTGCCAGTGCAAGACGTTCATCTTGTGGTAGGCGAGCAGATCGATGTAGCGCTTCACCATGTCCTTGGGGACGAAGTGACGCCCGCAATCCAGCAGCATGCCGCGCCACGGATAGCGCGGCGAGTCCGCGATTCTGACCGCCGCGAGCTGCGCTGGAGCGGGCTCGGCGGGAGCGGAAGCCGCCGCGGCGGCCAGCGGCAATAGCTGGCGAATCGTCTGAACTCCGCGAAACAGCCCCGCAGGCGAAGGCGCCCGCAGCTCGACGCGGGTCTCGGATACGCGCAGCTCATAACTTTCGTTGCCGCCCTCGCCGGCGGCGATGGCAAGGAAGATCACGTTGCCGGCGCCTGCGTCGGCCGGCCCGGCTTTCGGCGCAAGGCGGATGCCGGTTGCGGCGGCGATGTGGTCCGCCAGATATGCAGCGACCGGCTGGGCAGCCTCGGCCTGCACGTGGAGCGCGGTGTCGGGTCGAATCGTGAACGAACCGACGCCCGGCTCGATGGCGGTCGGCCGCGGGATGATCGCCGGCTCGTCAGTCGCCGACGCGGCCGCGACGGGCGGTAGCGGTTGTGCGAAAATTGAAATAGCGACAAGGAGTGATGAAGAGACAGCTCTGAAGGCGTGCATGGAGGTCTCGCGGGCGCGGGCCCGCAGCGTGGACAGAGCCGCGGCGCGACCGTCCGACGGACGGTGCAAACGAACGCTGCGACGCGCCGCGAAGAATACCGCGAACGGCCGAGAGAGTGAAACGGGACCATGTGGGACGGTGGCGGCGGATTGGCGTCCGGCTTGAGCGCTCTGTTCACCTTGCGCCCCGCCCCGTCTGGCGAAAGCCGCCGCAGCGGCGATAATCCGCCGCATGGCCATCGACCGCGTGTTCACATCGCCCGGACCGGACGAAGAGCGATACCTCACCTCGCTGCGCCCGCAGCGGCTGGATGAGTGCATTGGGCAGGAGCGGGTCAAGCAGCAGCTCACGATCGCGCTTCAGGCCGCGCAGGGCCGCCGCGAACCGCTCGACCACATCCTGCTGGACGGGCCGCCGGGCCTGGGCAAGACCACGCTGGCCCACGTCATCGCGACGGAAATGGGCGCGACCGTGCGGCAGACCAGCGGACCGGCCATCACGCGGCAGGGCGACCTGATGGCCATGCTCACGCAAATGGAGCACGGCGACATTCTCTTCATCGACGAGATTCACCGGCTCAACAAGGTCATCGAAGAGTTCCTCTATCCGGCGCTCGAGGACTTCCGCGTGGATTTCACGACGGACAGCGGCATCGGCGGGCGCACCGTGAATTTCGCACTCAAGCCGTTCACGCTGATCGGCGCGACGACGCGGGCCGGCATGCTCTCGGCGGCGCTGCGCGGGCGGTTCGGCCATTTCTTCCACATGCAGTACTACACCGTCGATGAGCTGACGGAGATCGCCTCGCGCTCGGCCCAGCGGCTGCGGATTACGGCGGATGCCGCCGCTCTGTGCCGGCTCGCCTCGCGCTCGCGCGGCACGCCCCGCATCGTCAATCGCCTGCTGCGGCGGGTGCGCGACTACGCGGAGGTCAGGGGCGATGGGACGCTCACGCCGAAGGTCGTCGACGCCGCACTGGATATTCTGCAAATCGATTCGCTGGGCCTGGATTCGCTCGACCACGGCTATCTTCAGGCGTTGATGCGCCACTACGACGGCGGACCCGCGGGAATCGAGGCGATCGCCGCGACGATGGGACACGAGCGCGACACGCTCGAAGACGTGGTGGAGCCCTATCTGCTGCAACTCGGCTTTGTGATTCGAACGCCGCGCGGCCGCCAGGCCCGCCCGGCCGCGTACGAACACCTCGGGCTCGCACAGCCGCGCACATCGGATGAGCCGCCGGGCTTGTTCGAATCGCAAACGCCGGCACAATAAAATGTGGCCGAAATCGCCGGGGAGACGGTCAGCGCATCCCTACGGTCCATCGCGCGGCGCCTGGAGGCGGTGTCAGTCCTTTCGCCGCTAATTCGATCGGGCGTCGCGTTTGACTTTCAGCGGCTGGTGGAATTGGATAATCAGAGGGGGCGGCGCGCTCTCTGGCGAGCTGCGCCGGATCGCCGATTCCGGGGGGTTGATCATTGCGCACTCATGCTGCAAAGATGCTGTATGCGGCTATTTGGGTCGCAGCACCAGCGCTGCTGCCCGGTGCTTCACTCGCCCAGTATTCGACCGATTTTGAGACGCCCGCGTTCAGCGGCGCGGCATCCGGCGTTCCACTCGCCGGCCAGGATGGTTTCTACGTGCCGGCGATTGACGACGCCGATGGCGCGTGCTTCACGTACGCGGACAATGTTCTGGGGATTATCGGAAATCCGGAAGGCGGCGCCCAGTTCGCGGCCGCCCGGCGGATTTCGGGTGCGTTCAGCCGTGCCCAGCACAACGTTCAACTCGACGCCGATTGCTGGCTGATGGAATTCGATTTCAACGTGGCCTATGACGGCGCGCTTCCCACGCAAAACTACGCGGGCTCGTTCACGCTTCAGCCGTGGGCGGCCCCCGGAACGATCGGCATTCTGTTCAACTGGGACGACGTGCACAGCGCGAAGACGTTCACCGTTCGAGTGCTCGGCTACGACGCGGATGGAAATGTGCCCTATCTGTCCGGCCTGCCCGTGGCGGACTCGGCGTTTCGGCGGCTGCCCGCGAACCACTGGTTTCGCCTGTCCGCCAGGCTGGAGCTGGCGAGCACGAACGCGCTGACCTCTCTGCGAATACGCGACCTCGCGGACGCCGCGCCGGCCCACACGTTCACGCCGCAGTCGTTGGAGGGATACTACCTGGCCGGCGGCGCTGATCCCGACGGGACGGCGAGCGCGTTCCGGATCTTCGGCGGCGGGGGCTTCCCCGGCGATCACACCAGCGGCAACATCCTCGCGATCGACAATCTGGAGATCACCCGCGCCGCCGACGCTCCCTGCTTCGGCGACCTGGATGGAAACGGAATCATCAACCTCCAGGATCTGGCGTATTTGCTCGCCAATTTCACGGAACCCGGCGTGATGGGTTATGGCGACGGCGATCTGGATTGCGACCAGAACGTCGATCTGGAAGATCTCGCGCTCCTTCTCATGCGCTTCGGCGAAGTCTGCGGCGGCTGAACGAATTCCCGTCTCCGGCGTCCTGCCCGCCGGTGGGTGCAGGGGCCCGCCTTGCCGGGCGAAGGCCAACGCGTTCGAACCACGCCTTGCGGCCGCCGGATCAACCTGGAGCCCATCCCGGGGGCATAACACGTCCGAAAAAGTGGAAACCGACCGTCATCGCGCCTATGAATTGGATGAGTCCGCTGAGGCGCCGCGCGCCGGCTCCGTCCGAGCGGCGCGGTGCATTTCCTTCACCTCCGGTCGCACGCGAGGACCGCCAGTGAAATCTCAGTTTCTCACGGTCGCGCTCGCCGTCGCCACAAATGCGGCGGCTTTGGCCCAGGGCACGCTCGCGGTCGATCTGCTCGACCCCAGCGAAACCAGCGGCACGATCCCGGCCAACTACAAGATCGTGGACGTACACGTCGACATCGTCGAGACCGATGTGTGGACCGCGGGCGGCATTCGCGCGATCACGTCAAACGGCGCGGCATTTGTTTACTTCGATGTCGATCCCAATGAGGGAGTCTATCGGCCCGGCTTATTCAACCCCGGCGTCGAAAATAAGTTCGTAACCAGCCTGAGCAAGCCGCGCCCGCGCGATGGCGAAGATCGATTCCACAACGCCGGCGCCGCCGCCGCGACGGGATACTACCCAGACTTGCCGGTGCCGATTACGACGGCAAACGAGTTCAACGTGGTTCATTTTGCAAGCCCACCTGAGAACGGCGCCTCGCCTTCGGTTGACGGCTATGTCGCTCGCGTCGCCGTTGACGTCGCCGGCGTCGGCGCGCCGCAGGGTGCAATCTGGGGTGCCGGTTTGGTTGGCGACGGGCCGCAGGGAGCTGTGTATGTCCTGCGCAGCCAATTGCCGGGAGGCACCGGCGCTCCAGGCACCGCGCTGACGACATGGGACGTACCGCAAATCAGCGGCATCAACTGGGGCATGTGGTACGTCGTTCCCGAGCCGACCTCGCTGATCCTGCTGACGCTTGGCGGTTTGGCAGTTCGTTGGCGGTATCTCGATAGGCCGCGCTCGAGATGAGGACCAAACCATGACCAAACGCATCGCCGCCTCCTTTCTTGCCCTCGTGGCGTGCTCAGTCGCGACGGCTCAAGGCACGCTCTCGGTCGATCTGCTCGACCCCAGCGAAACCAGCGGCACGATCCCGGACAACTTCAAAATCGTGGACGTGTACGTCGATATCGCCGTGACGGATGTGTGGGCCGCGTGCGGCATCGTCGCGTTCACGCATAATGGCGCAACCTTCGTCTATTTCGACGCCGATCCCAATACGTACGGCACGCAGCCAGGGCTGGTCAACCCCGGCGTCGAAGACAAATTCACTACGAGCCTGAGCAGGCCGCGCCCGCGCGACGCCGACGCCAGGTTCACGAACGGTGGGGTTGCGGTTGCCGGTCCGGTTTACGGCGGCCCGAATGCATGGACTTATCCAGGTGCATTGAACGTCGCCTACTTCGCAAGCCCGCCCGAGAGCAGCACGTCGCCCTCGTTTGACGGCTGTGTGGCGCGCATTTCGGTCGATATCTCCGCCGTTGGCGCGGGGGATGGCGCGGTTTGGGGGGCGGGCCTGTTGGGCACGGAACCCGCCGGAGCGGTGTTTGTGCTCCGTAGCGAGCCGCCTCCGCCGCCGGGCTCGCAGACGCCGGGCACGATTGTCGCGACCTGGGACGTACCGCAAATCAGCGGCATCAACTGGGGCATGTGGTACGTCGTTCCCGAGCCGACCTCGCTGATCCTGCTGACGCTTGGCGGTTTGGCAGTTCGTTGGCGGTATCTCGATAGGCCGCGCTCGAAATGAGGACCAAACCATGACCAAACGCATCGCCGCCGCTTTTTTCGCCCTCGTGGCGTGCTCAGTTGCGGCGGCACAAGGCACGCTCTCGGTCGATCTGCTGGACCCAAGCGAAACCAGCGGCACGATTCCGGACAACTTCAAAATCGTGGACGTGTATGTGGATATTGCGGTGACCGACGTGTGGACAGCGGGCGGCATTCGAGCGGTTGCTCAGAACGGCGGAGCGCTGGTCTACTTCGACGCCGACCCAAACAGGGCCGGTACGCAACCGGGTCTGGTTAACCCCGGCTTGGAGAACAAGTTCTTCACGAGTCTGAGCCGGCCTCGCGCCCGAGACGGTAACGCGCGTTTCACGAACGGAGGTGTGGGGGTTGCTGGCGGGTACACCGGCGGTGCGGCTGCGGTCACGGTACCAAACGAACTGAACGTCGCCTACTTCACTAACCCGCCTCCCAGCAGCACGTCGCCCTCGGTTGATGGATACGTGGCTCGCATTTCGGTGGACATTTCTGCTGTTGGCGCGCCGGACGATGCGTCTTGGGGCGCGAGTGTGCTGGGCGCCGAACCCACGGGAGCAGTCTTTGTTCTGCAAAGCCGATTCCCGTTTCAATCGAACCGCGGCACGGTCCTGGCGACGTTCGACGTGCCGGCGATCAGCGGAATCGATTGGGGCCTGTGGTACCTCGTTCCCGAACCCACTTCGCTGATCCTGCTGGTCCTCGGTGCGCTCACGGCTGGGGGCCGGCGTTTCGGCGGCCGGCTTTCACATCTAAGGCGCAAGCAATGACGAAAAACACTGTCGGCGTCCTATTCACCCTCGTGACGTGCTCAGTTGCGGCGGCACAAGGCACGCTCTCGGTCGATCTGCTCGACCCGATCGAAACTACCTTCACGATTCCCGACAACTTGAAAATCGTGGACGTGTACGTCGATATCGCCCCTACGGACGTGTGGACCGCCGGCGGCATCCGGGCGATCACATACAACGGCGCGACCTTCGTCTACTTCGACTCCGATCCCAATACCGCGGGCACACAGCCGGGCTTGTTCGACCCCGGCGTCGAAAACAGGTTTACGACGAGCCTGAGCAAACCTCGCCCACGCGACGCCGACGCGCGCTTCACCAGTGCGGGCGCAGTCGCTGCGGGCGGGTATACAGGTCGTCCTCCCCCTCCGTTAACGGATCCGCACGAACTGGACGTCGCGTACTTCGCCGTCCCGCCTGAGAGTAGCACATCGCCCTCGGTTGACGGCTACGTGGCGCGCATTTCCGTCGACGTTTCCGCGGTTGGCGCTCCACAGGACGCCTTCTGGGGCATCAGCGTGTTGGGCGCGGAACCTCTCGGGGCCGTCTTTGTGGTGCAAAGCCGGTTCCCGGATCGTCCGCGGGGCAATGGCACGGCGTTGGCGACATACGACGTACCGGCACCCAACGGCATGGACTGGAGCCTCTGGTATCTCGTTCCCGAACCGACTTCGTTGAGCCTGCTGATGCTTGGCGGTCTGGCGGTTCGGTGGCGGTATTTCGATAGGCCGCACTCGAAATGAGGAGTGAACCATGACCAAACGCGCCGTTTTTTTCGCGCTCCTGGCGTGCTCTGCCGCGTTCGCGCAAGGCACGTTTTCGCTAGATGTTCTCGACCCAAGCGAAACCAGCGGCACGATCCCGGACAACTTCAAGATTGTGGATGTGTACGTCGACATCGCCGAGACCGACGTCTGGACCGGTACCGGCATTCGTGTGATTGCGCTGCGTGGAGCGCGGCTGAACTACGATCCCAACAGTTCCAGCTTCGCCCCCTTGATCAACCCCGGAACGTCCGACAAGTTCTACACGAGCCTGAGCCGGCCCCGCGGCCGGGACGACGATGCTCGCTTCAACAACGGTGCGGCTGCGGTCGCCGGTACATATAACCCCCCGGGTCCGTGGCAAGGTGTGAACCTGACCGAACTAAACGTCGCCTACTTCGCCGTTCCGCCGGCGACCAGCACCTCCCCCTCGGTCGACGGGTACATTGCCCGCATCTCCATCGATGTCTCCCGCGTTGGCGCACCAAGCGGCGCGGCTTGGTACGCCGGGGACTTGGGAACAGAACCTCCCGACGCGGTGTTCGTCCTCCGTAGTGAGCCGCCGCCCCCGCCGAACTCGCAGACGCCCGGCACCGTCCTTGCGACGTTCGACGTACCGGCGATCAGCGGCATCGATTGGGGCCTGTGGTACCTGGTTCCCGAGCCCACTTCGCTGATCCTGATCAGCCTGCTCGGCGTCGCGGCCTGTCGGCGGCGCTGAAACCGAAGTCTGTCCAAACCACGAATCGTGAACCAGAAAATGGACGCGCCGCCGAGGAGATGCCCCCGGCGGCGCGGTCTTGCTCGTTTGCGCGTTGGACGACGGCACGCTTACGGGTTGTCGGCAACGACAGGCTCGTCCTCCACTTGCGCGTCTGCGGACGGGATTGCGCCCGGGTCGATGACCGGGCTCGGCGTCGGGTTCGGGATCTGGAAGATCTGCTCGACCGTGACCGATCCCCCTGTGTCCACGCCGCCCGACAAACCGCAGATCGTCTGATCGTAAATCTCCTCGCCCAGCAGCAGCAGCTCCTGCGACCGCATCGGGAAGAGCGGCGTCGTGATCAGCACTTCGTGTTGCGGGAGAATCACCGGCTGGATCAGCGACGGAACCATCGCGTCGTTGCAATGCCGCTGCGCGAACACCTGGCGGTCGATCAGGTACGGCTTCGGGAACGGCGTCCCGAAGCTCTCGCTCGTCCCCACCATCACCGCCCGGGTCGGATACGGCGGCCCAAGCGGGATGATCCCGGCGACCGAGTCAACCTGATCGCCGCCGAAGACCTCGGTCTGCGCCGCGAGCGAGCCGCCGCCTGCCATCAGGCGGTAGTAGGCGACGTTCTCGGACACCGTGCCGTTGAGCAGTGTATTCGTCTCGGCGGCGATCGCCAGGAACGCGCTGATCGGCTTGATCTGCACGCCGCGGACGCTGATCGCGCCGGGAAGTCCGTACCGATGCGCCCAGACGACTGCGCCGCTCGGGTCGATGCGGAACGCCAGCATGTCGTCGTTGAACGAACCCCGGCGAGCCGTTCGGCCGCGTCCGCGACGCCCCGATCCCGCCGAATGATGCGACCGTCTCGTTGACCACGCCGATCGACTGGCCGTAGAGCGATACGAACAGCGGCGTGCCGTCGTTCTGGAACCGAGCCACGAGCACGTCCGCGTGCGCCAGATTGTTCTGGCAATGCACGTGCGGCCGGCCGCCGGCGTAGCCGGTGACCGCGACGGACTCCGCGTCGTAGTTGATCACTTCGGTCGCGACGCCAAAGCCGCCGTCAAAGCTCGTCAGCTCCCGCGTCCACAGCGGATTTCCCAGGCTGTCGAAGCCGGCGATCAGGGCTTCGTTGAGCAGCGTGTCGGTGATCTGGCCGGCGACGACGAAACCGCCGCCGCCCGGGATGCTCGTTTCGACGACCGAGTTGAACTGGATGTCGGAGACGTATGCGTTCGGATCGGTTGCCGGATATTGCCGGAACCACAGCGGCTGAAGGCTGAGGCCGTCGACGCGGAGCAGGAAGGCGCCATATTGCAGGCCGCCGCCGTTGGCCGCGTCTCCCTCGGCGTAGTTGCCGCAGATGATGAAGCCGCCGTCCGCGGTCTTCGCGAAGTCGCGCGAATCCAGATAAAGCTGCGTCGGGAGGAGCTGCGTCGTCTCGTTCGGCCGCATGAAGGTGTACGAGGCCGCTGCGGTCAACGCCGAGTCCGTGAACACGAGCGTCGGCCGCTCATTGAGCGACAGCGGCAACAGGTATGGCGACGTGTGGTTGGCCAGGTAAACGAAGCCGCCGCCATAGGGTTCGATCTCGACTCCCTGGCCGCCGGTGTTCGCCGGATTGTGCAGACGTTGCGTGTGGAAAACGGCCGCATTCGCGCTGGACATGGATGCAGCGGCTGCGACGCACGCGATCGCCGCACGACGCCACGTTTCTGTTCTGGAGGTCTTCGAACGCATGAGATTCTCCCTTCTTCCCGAATCACCCTGGTTCGGCGAATTACCGCCGGTCGTGCTCACTGGCGGGGCTCTACTCCGAGCGCCGCCGACTTACTTCCGGCGTCGGAGGCGGATTCTCCAGGTTTGGCGGCGTTTTTTTGTGAGCTTGGGACCGAGGGGTGGCGCGGGCGGCGGAGCGCCGAATATCGAATAGCGAATGGAGAATAGCAAGTGGCGGATGGCCAATTCGAACAGTGCGGATGCGGCGCCGGCGTCTCGCCGACGGCCTGAAGCGGCGGGTCCGCGGGGGTTAATGCGTGGTGCGTGACACTTTCGGCGGGGTGGCACTGTCAACGATACTCCGTTGGCAGTGTTCCACCGCACCGACCACCTCTCACGGGATTCCCACGGCCAAGCGAGTACGCTTGACCGTGCCACCCTCCCGAGAGCGACAAAAGACCGCCCAAACTATCACGCACCCATTAACGCGGCGTGGGCCGTTGGCTATTGCCAACGGGGCCGCAATCGCCACATGATTTCAATTCGCCATTCGCCATTGGCTATTGGCGGCGTGGACGACCCCATGAAGCAAGCACCGCTGCAATTCCGCGAGATGCTCCGCCGCCTGCGAGATTCCGAAGGCGAGCCGCTCACGCGCTTGCTGCTTAGCTTTTCGGCGGCGCTGGCCGCGACCGCGGCGCTGTTCGGGCTGGCATGGCTGATCGCGCTCGTGTTCCCACAGTGGACTGCAATCCCGCGCTTCCCGGCGGGCGACTCAGAGCGGAACGGTCATGACGCGCTGGTAGCGCGTCCGTGATTCAGACCTCGCAATTGCGATCAGCATGGCCGCGTGGCTGTGGCTATTCGCAATCTGGTGGATCTGGCGGCCGATGGTGCGTTCGTCGCCCTGGCTGGCCGCGACGCTTCTGACGATCGGGTTGATTGGCGTTCCGTTCTTCTGCCTGGGCTGGCAGGAGCGGCTGCGCATTTCCGGATGGATGATCGTCTCGGATGAGATTGTGGGCGGAGCGAGTTCCATCGGCGCGACGCTGGCGACCATTGCCGTCTGGATCTTCGCGTGGCGAAAGAAAAACCGCCGCCACCCGCGGAAGGAGCGCATTCGGTTCGTCGGGAACATCGCGGCGTCCGTCATGATCGCGCTGGCAGCATTTGCGCTGGCGATCGCGATTGACGCCGCCACGCGCATCGAAGAGGAGTTCCTCGTCGCCGCGGCGCTGTTCGCCGGCGCGGCCGCGATCGCGCTGCTCTGGTCGCGGCCTCTTTACCGATCCGAAAATCGAGAAATCCCGACCATCGACGGCAAGCTCGACGTGCGCTGCCCGACGTGCGGATACACGCTGATCGGCCTGCGCGACCTCCGCTGTCCGGAGTGCGGCTCGACGTTCGAACTGGACGAACTGATTGCATCGCAGGCGTTCATCACGCAACGATTGAGCAGGAGAGAAAGCCGCGCCGAAGCGGAACACCCCCAGGATCGCCCGAATCCGAACAGCCGATAGAATCAGCATGCCCCGGGGCAGCCGCGGATGAGCGCCGCACGGGGCGCGGCAATCGGCCTGGTCTGGCGCCCCCGCCCGAGCATGGCCGCTTTCAATGTTCCCGAGGCGATCTTGCCCATTCGGCGCTATTGTCTGCTTCTGGCGGTTTCGTGCTTGCTCCACCCGTTGGCCGGCTGCGAGCGGCCGCCGGCGTCGCAGCCCTCGCCTGACGCCGCCCGCGACCTCCGGCCCCCGATCATCCTCATCACGCTCGACACCGTCCGGGCCGATCACTTGAGCTGCTACGGCTACTTTCGCGAAACGACGCCTGCGCTCGCGGCGTTTGCGAGCGAAGCGGTCGTCTTTGATCGGGCGTACGCGCCGATCGCCACCACGCTGCCCAGCCACGCGTCGCTGCTGACCGGCTACGAGCCGCTCGAACACGGCATCCTGGCGAACATCGACGACGGCGGAAACGC
Source organism: Planctomycetota bacterium (assembly GCA_016235145.1). Classification (GTDB taxonomy): domain Bacteria; phylum Planctomycetota; class Phycisphaerae; order UBA1845; family Fen-1342; genus JACRLV01. The sequence goes on along the minus strand of JACRLV010000030.1, from coordinate 16,734 downwards.
CTTCGGCCTTAAACCGGGAACCCGCTCCCTGGCCGAACTCGCGAAGCAGGCGGGCTACGCCACCGCGGCCTTCGTCAGCGCGACGCCGCTGAAAAAGGCCGCCGGCCTTTCCGCAGGTTTCGACGAATATGACGAGCCGGACGGCCCGACCCGCGATGGCGCGGAAACGATCGGGCACGCCCTCGCCTGGCTGCAAACCACCAGGCAGAATCCGCCGCTGCTGTGGGTCCACCTCTACGACCCGCACTTCCCCTACACCCCCAAGCCGCCGCTCGACACCATGTTCGGACAAAGCGACCCCGATCCGAAGCTCGAATCGTGGATCGCCGAGCGGCAGATTCCCGAGCGCGTCGAGCCCTCGACCTGCAAGGGACGCATCCCGACCGTCTCGCGCACGGCGGCGAATCTCTACGACGGCGAGTTGCGCTACACCGATGACCTCGTCGCCCGCATATTCGCGGCGGTGCGCGAGTCCGGCCGCTGGGACGAATCGCTCGTCATCGTCGTCGGCGATCACGGCGAAGGCCTCAACCAGCACGGCTGGCCCCAGCACGGCCGCATCTGGAACGAGCAGCTGCATATTCCACTTCTGATCAAGTTTCCCAAGGCGGCGCACATTCCTGCCGCCCGATGCGACAAGGTGGTGGGTATCGTCGACGTGTTCCCGACCGTGGCAGGACGGCTCGGTTGGGATTGGTCCAAACCGCTGACCGCCGCGTGCAGCGGACGCGACGTCCTGGCGCCGGATTTTCGCGAGCGCTCCCTGGTCGCGATCCGCTCCGCCCGCACCTGCCCGGACGACCCCGGCGCGGAGATGGTCCTCATCACGCGCGACTGGCGTTTCCACTCAAAAACCGCCGCCGGCGACGCGCTATACTCCAAAGACGATCCGCACGAGCTCTCCAGCGTGATCGAGTCGAAACCCGGCGTCGCCGACGATCTTCGCAAGCAGCTTCGCCTGCTGTGCGATTATTTCGCGGCGCGAAGCAAGGATCTCGACCAGGGCGCCCCGCGCCCGCTCCGCAAGATGGATGAGAAGATGGTTCGCGAGCTTGAATCGCTGGGCTACACGGGCGGGCAGGAGACGCCGGAAATCCCCTGACGTGCGCGAACTGCTGAACCGCGGCCCGCAAACACGCCGACTTTTTTGCCGCTCAAGGACTTTTTTCCGTCACCCCGATAAGAATTGCGGCATACTCTCAGGGGCAGGATCAGCCAGACGCACTTGTACATCTGGTTGTCGCAATAATATTGGTGGGAGCGCGCTCCATCGGCCCGGCGCGCGGTTCGAACCGATGGAACGATGAGGGCCGATCAGTCGGCTGTGGCCTGAAGATTGCGGGACGGCCGACGGGAAGGTGAATGCGATGAACTTGGAAGAGATTCGGGCTCAATACCCGATCACACGCAATTGCAACTTCCAGAACCACGCCGCGGTCGCCCCGATGTCCGGGCCGGCGGCGGCGGCGATGGCCGGCTATGCGCACGAGCTGGCGGAGTTCGCCTATCTGCGCGGCACGTTCTATCGCACCGCCGAGCGCGTCCGCCAGACGGCGGCCCGCTTCATTAACGCCGACTCCGCCGAGATCACCTTCACCAAGAACACCAGCGAGGCGGTGAACTACGTCGCCAACGGCATAACCGCCACGTGGGCGGCGGCGACCTACGCGGTTGACGACACCTGGACATGGCAGGCGGGCCTCACCGAGGCGTACAAGGTGCCGTCAACGTCTATCCGTGGATGGCTTTGGAAACGCGCGGCGTGCAGCTTAAACGCGTCGGCGAAGAGGACGGCCGCGTTCCGTTCGACCACATCGCCAAGGCGATCGACCGCCGCACGCGGCTGGTCACGATCTCAAGCGTGCAATGGTCCAACGGGTTTCGAGTGGACCTGGCCCGGCTCGGCGAGTTGTGCCGCGAGAAGGGCGTGCTGCTGTTCGTCGATGCGATCCAATCGCTGGGCGTGCATCCCCTCGACGTGCGGACGATGAACATCGATTTTCTGGCGGCCGGCGGGCACAAGTGGCTCACCGCGCCCGAGGGCACGGGTCTGTTCTACTGCAAACGCGAGCTGATCGGCCACATCAAGCCGAGCGAACTCGGCTACATGGGTATGAAGCACGGGTACGAGACGGAAGTCACGCGCCTGCGTTGGGAAGATTTTCACGACGACGCCCGGCGGTTCGACAGCGGTGCCTATAACCTCGCCGGCATCGCCGCGCTGGGCGCCTCCCTCGACTTGATGGCGGCGGTGGGCATCGACGAGATTCAGGTCCGAATAAAACAGAACACCGACCTGCTCGTCGAGGGTCTGCGCAGCAAAGGTTGGACGGTCCATAGTCCGCGGACCGCCAGCGAATGGAGCGGGATTGTCGCGTTTTCATCGGAAAAACACGACACCGACCAGTTGCGCAAGCATCTGCGGAATGAGTTCAAGATCATCGTGGCGAATCGTTTCGGGCGGCTGCGGGCGAGTCCGCACTACTACAATTCGCTCGACGAAATGCGCCAGTTGGTCGATGCGCTGCCGAGCCACTGATAGAAAACAAGATGTTTTTTCGAACCTGCGAATTGGAATTTGGATCGTGCGGGTTCTGAGCTATAATGAATGATGAACGAAGGGGGCTGCGACGCGGCCCGTGGGGTTGGATGATTCGCGATGAAGAAGACGGTAACGTCCATCCGCTGCGTTCCGCGGTTTGGATATGACTACGCCCAGGTTCGCTCGATCGACCTCGACCTGCCCGAAGGCTGGGACGACGATGACCTTCGAACCGCGTTGACTCATTTCTTCGCCTACCGCTCGATCGCCGACGCCGTCTTCGCGGTCGAAGCCGACGACGACGGATTCTTCGCCATCATTAACGACGAGGCTTACCAGCACGAGTGGGGTGAAGCCTTGTTCTGATATTCGCAGGCGCGGGAAATGACCGCGCAAAGGCGACTCCCGCCGCGAAAGCGGCGGGACCTAGGCTTGGCCCCGGCAATCCGCCGGGGCCGCTTTTTTGCGCTCCATCCTCATCGGCAAACTGCCGAAGCTGTCTCGCCGCGAAGTCGATAACACTTCAAGCATGACTGCCGCCGTGGATTCCCTGCGACAACAGCTCGCCGCGCGCCTGCTTGCCGCCCGTCGCGACGACGGCTCGTGGGGTTACGCGCCGAGCCAATCCGGCGCCAGCGAACCAACCGCCTGGGCCGCGCTCGCGCTTTCAACCGTCGGCGAGCCAGACGCCGCGGCGGGCGCGGCCGAATGGCTCGCTCGACGCCGGCAGCAGGATGGTTCCGTTTCCGTCACGACCTCGCTCAGCCGGCCCGCGTGGACGACGTCGCTCGCCGTACTCGTCTGGTCCCAGGCAGGCGAAGTCTACCGGACGAGCCTCGATCGCGGCGTAAGCTGGCTCTGCAAGGCGACGGGCGAAGTCGCCGACGTGCGGCTTTCCGAAGCCCAGCACGACGCCGGCATTCCTGGCTGGTCATGGGTCGAACACACGCACTCCTGGGTCGAGCCGACCGCCTACGCCGTCATGGCGTTGCGAGCCGCCGGCCGGCTCGAGCACTCCCGCACGCGCGATGGGTTGCGCCTGCTGGCGGATCGCGCGTTGCCGAGCGGAGGCTGGAACTACGGCAATACGCAGGTTCTGGAGCACACGCTGCGGGCGTTTCCCGAGACCACCGGCGTCGCTTTGACGGCGCTCGCCCGCCTCGGTTCTCAGGATTTCGTCGAGCGTGCGGCGCGCTTTCTCGAAACGGAGTTGCCGCGAATACGAACGCCGCTGGCGCTCGGCTGGGGGCTGATCGGCCTGCACGCCTGGGGCCGCCGTCCCGCCGACGCTGGCGCATGGATCGCGGAAGCTGCCGAAGCGGCGATGGCGCGACCCGTAAATCCGCTGCACGACGCCCTCTTGCTGCTCGCTGCCGCCGACAAAAGTCCGGTGCCGCAATGGCTCCGCCGCGGCGAAGGGACGGCGGCGCCATGAGCCACGCGCACGAACCACGAATTTCCAGACGCCAATTGATCGGTGCGGCCGGCTTGCTCGCTGCGGGCGGCGCGATCGGCGTCGGCGGGGCGGCATGGAAACGCCACGAGCGTGGCCTTCGCGCCGAGGTCTTCATCGCGCGTGCGGCCGGCTACGACTGCGACCTCGTCGCCGCGATCGAACACTCGCTCGACGAACTCGGCGTGATGCGCGAGGAGATCCGCGGCAAGCGCGTCCTGCTCAAGCCGAACCTGGTCGAGACCGCCATCGGCAAGCAGCACATCAACACGCATCCGGCGGTGCTGGCGGCGGCGGCGGAGGTCTTTCGCCGCCGCGACGCCGCGGAAGTGCTGGTCGCCGAAGGACAGGGCCACCGCCGCGACAGCCTTCTGGTGCTTGAAGAATCCGGTACGCAGCACGCGATCCGCGAGGCGAAGCTGCCTTTCTTCGATCTCAATCACGACGAAGTGGAATCCGTCGCCAACGTCGGCCGCTGGACGAGCCTGTCCGAGCTGCATTTGCCGCGAACGCTGCTCGGCGCGGATTTCATCGTCTCGCTCCCGAAGCTCAAGACGCACCACTGGGCCGGCGTGACCTGTTCGATGAAGAACTTCTTCGGCGTCATGCCCGGCATCGTCTACGGTTGGCCGAAAAACGTGCTGCACTGGCACGGAATCCCGCAGTCCATCCTCGACATCAACGCTGCCGTGCGTCCGCATCTGGCGATCGTCGACGGAATCGTCGGCATGGAGGGCGACGGCCCGATCATGGGAACCCCCAAGCCGGTCGGTTGCCTGATTGTGGGGCGAAACCTGCCCGCCGTGGACGCGACCGCGACGCGGGTCATGGGGCTGAATGTTTCCGGCGTGGAGTATCTCGTCCGCGCATCCGGCAAACTGGGGCCCATCCAGGAACACAACATCCGCCAGCGCGGTGAAACGATCGCGTCCGTCCGAACGCGATTCCAGGTGCTGGATGTTCCGCACCTGCGCGGCCTGGCGTCCGTTTGACCTGCCGCTTCGCACCGCAGGCGCTCGGCGGATCGTTCGGCTGTCGCCGTAGCGGGGCATGCCGTAGCGTCGGACCTCCGAGTCCGACGAGGTTTTTCGCCGCTCGATCGTCCGGCGGATCGTTCGGCTGTCGTCGTAACGTGGCATGCCGTAGCGTCGGACCTCCGAGTCCGACGAGGATTTTCGCCGCTCAATCGTCGTCGGACTCAGAGGTCCGACGCTACAAATGGGACCGGGCGCCCTGTCGACGGCGGTTCGCCGGGTGCCCTGCCGACGGCTGTTCGCGTCGGCAGGTGTCTCTGGGCTACTTCTGAACCGGCCAGAAAACAAAGTCGGCGTCATCAACCTCGTCTCCCCACCGCTCATCGTGCGTCGTCCCGCCGTCGTCCTTGCCGTTCTGCGCGACGCTGTACAGGAGCGGCTCGCCGTCGACGAGCTTGTAGGCGAAGGGCTTGTTCGAGAACGGATCGATCCGCAGCGTTCGATCGATCTCCGGAGGCAGGTCGGAAAGCGCCGCCGGCCAGCGGCCGTTCTTGTCGCGGAATACGAGCAGCTCGTAAACCAGCCGCGTGGCGCGGCGGTGCGCATCGCAGCGCAGAAACAGTTCGCGGCTGCGGCCCATTCCGGCAACGATCGCCTTGAAGAGCGGGTCCGCCTCCGATTCCGCCTTCGCGGCGGAGTCGATCCGCTCGCGCAGTTCCGGAGTGAACGGTTTTTCTGACAGTTCGGCGACGGCGGCGTAATAGCGTTTCAACGCATCGCGCGACTTCGCGACGTCCGCGCGCAGATCGCCCTTGAGCGTTGGCGTGCCCAGCATCACGCCGGAAATCCCCTCGCCAATGCCGTACTTTCCGCCATTCTTGTGGACCGCTTGCAGAAAGTCGTATGCAATCGCCAGTTCCCCGTTGACCGGATAGCGGAGCGGCGGCGGCGCCTCGTCGCCGCCTTTCAGAAACGTCAGTACGGCGCTCCGCTGTTTGTCGCTCAAGATGTCGCCCTGGGCGGCACGCAACAGGTCGCTGTAGGCGAGCAAGCGTATCACACACCCCACGAGTTGCGAGATGAGCAGCGGGTCGCGCTCGATCTGTCTTGCCGCACCCAGGATCGCGCGGTAGTTCGGCAGGAACAGGCGGTCGTCGATCTTTCCGTTGGGAGCCCGCCACGCCGCGTCGGCGGCGCCTTTGCACAACCGGCGCAGGCCGCCAAGCCTGTCCACAATGCCCGTGAGCAGGTAGCCGCTCGTTTCGTCGCGCGGAGTAACGCCCCACCAGATGTACGGGCGCGCCGCAGCCAGGCGAAACTGCTCGATCTTCGGCAGCGTCTTCTGATACGCCGCCTCCCAATCCGGATGCGCGCTCGGATCCCAGGGTGCCATCACATCCACCGGCTCGGCCTGCGTGCGCGGACCCTTGAACTCCAACAGGGCGTAGCCCGGGGAGCCGGCCTGATTCAGAATCGCGTCATACAATCCGGCCGCGTTCTGATCCTCGCGCTGCTCGCCGACCACGCGCCGCTTCAGCCAATCCGCGTAATCGACCGGCGTCGAAAAATCGGGTGCAGGCGGCGGGTCAAGCTTCGCCGGCGACTGTAGCAGACAGGCAACGATCGCCATCACGAGTGCGTGCGTGGTCATGCGTCGGTTCCTCCGATCAGGTTTCCTCGCCAGAGCGACATCGCTCTCGTCTCCCAGTAGTGCAGCCCGCACAACGCGGTTCACGCGCGGGAACATGATATCGCGGTAGAGAATCCCACCGTTTTTGGAATCGCGTTCCGAGTACTGACGCCCGTGCCGCGCCGGAAGGCATGAGGTATCATGCGCTCCTGCGCCGCCGGTGCGGCGTATTTCGTTTCGCCCGGAGATTGCCCACGATGCACCCGACTCCGTTGATCGAGTTTCACCGCCGAAATGGCGCCCGTCTGGTCGAATTCGCCGGCTGGGAGATGCCGGTGGTCTATACCGGAATCATCGAAGAGCACCACTGGACGCGGCGGCACGCGTCGGTCTTCGACGTGTCGCACATGGGCCGGGTCGAGTTTCGCGGCAGCGGCGCCGAGGCTTTTCTCGAACACGCCTGCAAGCGGCGCATCGGCGACATGAAGACCGGCCAGAGCCGCTACAGCCACGCCTGCCGCGAGGACGGCGGAATTCTCGACGACATCATCGTCTCGCGCTTCGAGGACCACTTCATGGTGGTCTGCAACGCGAGCAACCGCGAAAAGATGCTCGCCTGGTGGGGCAGGCAGAAGCGCGGCTTCGACGTCGAGATCACGGACCGCACCTTCGAGACCGCCATGGTCGCGATCCAGGGGCCCGAGGCGATCGAGACGATCGACAAGCTGCTCCCCTTCCCGGTCGGCGATCTGAAACGCTATCACTTCAAGACCGGCAGCGTCGTCGGCGCGAGCTACACGATCGCGCGCAGCGGCTACACCGGCGAGGACGGCGTCGAGATCATCCTGCCGGCGAATTTCGCCGACGCCGCGATGACGATGCTCGGCAGCGCCAGCGAGCAGGCCGGCCGGCCGGTCAAGCCCGCGGGGCTGGGGGCGCGCGACACGCTGCGGCTCGAGGCGGCGATGCCGCTCTACGGGCACGAACTGACGGAAGATTGGGATCCGATCAGCGGCGGACAGGCATGGTGCGTGGATCTGACCAAGAACTTCATCGGCCAGCCGGCCATTCACCGCGTGAAGGAATCCGGTCCGCGCCGCGTCATCGACGAATCGCCCGGCAGGGCGCCGCCGTGCTCCTCAACGGCGCCCAAGTGGGCGCAGTCACCAGCGGCACGCAGAGCCCGACTTTCGAAAAAGTGATCGGAATGGCGTTGGTCGATTCCGCCGCCGCGGCGATTGGAACCGCGATCGAGATCGAGTTGCGCGGCTCGCGGCTGAACGCAAAAGTCGTGCCGACGCCGTTCTACAAGCGCGCGAAGTAGCCTCGCCATGAAAAACCGCCCGTTCTGGCTTGCGCTGCTCGCGGCGTACGCTGCTTTTTTCGTCTGCGCAGTCCTTCTGATGCGGCTGGCATATGGCCTGTGGGACAACCCCAGCGAGGACGATTCGCTCGCGATCCTGTCCGGTCCGATCGAAACGCTGCGCGATTTTGGCGAAGAACTCGACTGGCCGAACGCCGCATGGCTTGTTTCCGACGGCCTCGTGTACACGCCCGCGTTCCTCGTCGGCTTGCTGGTGTGGGCGATCCTGCGGAAACGACGGCACGACGGCTACCTGCATTGCCTCAAATGCGACCATATTCTCAAGGGACTCACCGCCCCGCGCTGCCCCGAATGCGGCGAGCCGATCTGACCATGCTCGATGCTTCCGGCCGACTCCCACCGAAGCAGTGCCCCCGTTCGCGCAATTCCCCCACCGTTGGCGTGACAGCCTTGCGCCGGCTCGCTAACATCCGCATCACGGTTGGGGTCGCGGCGACGGTGCGCCGGCGGGGCTTCCGAAGTGTGGAATGTTCCGCCTGGCCGCACATCGGACGCCGACGATTCAGGCGCGCCGGCGGGCGGACTTTGCCCGCGATGGGCCGCCCGGTAGAATCCCAACCCGGTTTTCATGACAACGTGCGCGGTCGATGCGGCCCGCAAGGCGGGCGCTGGTTGGTCCTTCTTTGGAGTGTGCGACATGCCTGATTCCCTCCGGCGGATTCGGCTCGGAGCGGCCCTGGTTGCCGTTTTCCTCGGCGGTCTGGCAGCCTCGACGACACAAGCCCAGGACCTCGGCGACGAGGAATTCGTAACCGGGGCGGCCGCGGAAGTCTGGACCAAGTGGAAGGCCGCGATGGACGCGGTGCAGTTGCGGTCGAACCCGGACGCGGCCGAGACCGCGCTCGGCGAACTCGCCGCGCTGAACCCCACGCCCTTCCGACTGGCGCTCATGGCCGAGCGTTCGATCCTGAAGAACGAAGCCGCCGGCGGCGTGCTCCTGTTCCGCCAGGACGGACAGGCCGGTTCGCTCAAGGACAACGGAAAGAAGATCTTCGACCTGCTCGAAGTCGGCGATGAGCAGAAGAACGAAGCCGACGACGGCTGGTACTTCGCCTCGATCGGCCAGTTCGGCGTCGCCAACGCCAACTTCCAGGCCCTCATCGGTTCAAAGCCCGACCCCGTCGCGCTGCTCGAATTCGCCGACCGTGTGCAGCGCCGCCACAAGATCCTCGTCACCCTGGCCGGCGATCCGATCATGGGCGAATCGGTCAAGGGCGTGATGAAGCTGCTCCAGGATGGCGAGCGCCTGATCAAGGCCGACCCGATCCGCATCAAGCAGAACATCGAGCGGCTCGCCGGCCCGCCGCGGCAATTCGAAAACAGCGTCGCGCGCCTCAAGGACAGCGGCGAATTCTCCGTCCCCTTCCTGCTCCAGGCCCTGCGCGATCCGCAGAAGCAGAACCTCACGCAGGTGATCCTGCGGACGCTGCCGCAGATCGGCCGCCCGGGTCTGAATCCGCTCGTCATGGGCCTGCGAACCAGCGACCGGACGCTCAAGCAGTACGTCGTTCGCGCTCTCGGGCAGATCGGCTACTGGCAGTCGGTTCCCTATCTCCTGGCGCTGCGGGATGCGGAGGACACGCCGGTCGAAATCCGTTCGGCCGTTGACGCCTCACTCGCCGACCTTCAGGCCCACGGCGTCGCGCTCGAAGCGAACATGCGGGCGGCGGACGCATTCCTCCGCCTGGCCCATCAGTACTATGAAGGACAGGCTTCGCTCGCGGCAGACGCCCGCCAGGATGTCGCCAACGTCTGGTATTGGCGTGATGACGCCGCCCACAACATGGAAGTCCCGACCGTCGTCTTCAGCGACATCATGACCATGCGTTGCTGCGAAGAAGCGCTGCGTCTGGATCCCGAGCTGAAGCCCGCCATCTCGCTATGGCTCGCCGCGAACTTCCGCCGCGCCGCCGACCTGCCGGAAGGCACGACCGACTTCACCCGGCCGGACAACTACCCGTCCCCCGCGTATTTCGCGCAGGCGGCGGGCGCGTCCTACTGCCTCGAAGCTCTGGCGATCGCCAACCAGCGCAAGGAAGCCGCCGTCGCTCTCGGCGCCATCGCCGCCCTGCGCCTGACCGCCGGACCGGCAAGCCTCGTCAGCGACGACGCCGGCAACCCGCCGCTGGCCGATTCGCTCACGTTCACGGACCGCATGGTTCGCGTGCGGGCCGCTTTGGCGCTCGGCGCCGGCCTGCCAAGCAAGCCGTTCACGAACTCGCAGAGCCTCATGACCGTCCTGTGCGAAGCCGTCGCCTTGCAGGGTTCGACCCGCAACGCACTGGTCGTCGACGCCGATGAGTCGATCGCCAACTCGCTGAGCGGAGCCCTGCGCGGCTTCGACTACAACGTCGTCATCGACGCCGACCTGTTCGCCGGCCTCGAAAAAGCCCGCACCACGCTGCCTTCGCTCGATGTGATCGTGTTCGGCTCCGATCTGGCCGGCGGTCCGGAAAAGGCCGTCCAGCAGATCCACGGCGAAGTGAAATTCGTCCAGACGCCGATCCTCATCGCCCTCAAGAAGGGCGACCGCGATGCGTCCGACGCCGCCCGCCGCGCGGACAGGCGCGTCGGTCTGGTCGCCCCGGACGCAAACCCCGACATGATGATGACCGCCCTCAGCACGATCAACCGGGCCGCCGGAATCACTGACCTCACGGCCGCCGTCGCCACCGAGGTTTCGCTTGAGGCGACCGACGTGCTGCACCGCCTCGCCGACACCGGCAACCCGCTGTTCCGCGCGAACGAGGCCGAGTCCTCGCTCATCCCGATCCTCACAACCAAGAACGCCGTGCTGCGCACCAAGGTCGCCGCCGTTCTGGCCTACGTGGGCTCGACCGCGGCCCAGGAAGCGCTCGCCGCCGCCAGGGCAACAAGCTCGGCGACGCGTCCGTCGGCGCGATCACCAAGATCGCCGAGTCCGATGCCAACATGAGCCTGCGCACCGCCGCCTCCCAGACGCTCGGCGCGCTCAACCTCGCCGGCAATCCTGCCAGCGTCATCATCCGGAATCAGTACGGCGGATAGGAGCCTCTGATGATCGCCTGGATCTCGCTGCTCGCATTGCTCGTCTCGCCCGTCGACCAGGGCGCCAAGGAAGTCGGCGTCGGACCCGCGCCCGCCATGACGCCGGTCTCGTGGGAGATGGAGTTCACCTACCTGAACCCGCCGCGAAAGATCGACGTCGGCGGCACGACCTATTTCTATCTGGTGTACAAAGTCACCAACAACAGCGCCGTGACGCAGCGTTTCTTTCCGACGATTCAGCTCGTCACCGAAGACCTGCGCGTGATCGAGACCGACTCCGCCATCAGCAACGCGGTGTTCGAGGCGATCCGCTTGCGCCACCAGGCCACCCACCCGCACCTGCTTGACCCGGTCAGCGCCATCGGCGACCTTCCCAGCGGCGCGGACAACGCCCGCGAGTCCGTCGCGATCTGGCGGGCCGCCGACGTGACGGTAAACAACTTCTCGATCTTCGTCGCCGGGATCAGCGGCGAAGCGCGGCTGCTGAAAAACCCGTCCTATGACCAGTCCAAGCCGGAGAAGCAAGCCGTTACCGGCCAGGACGGCCAGCAACACGAAATAACTGTGAACCCGAAGTACTTCACGCTTCGCAAGACGCTCGAGCTGCGCTATGCCGTCCCCGGCTCTGAGTCCGCTCGCCCCGGCCAGGAGCCGGAGCTTGTGCTTTCTCGTTGGATCATGCGCTAGTGTAGTTAGTCGCGCTGTTTGCATCTTAACAGGGTGGTCCGGGCGTCCCGCCCGGGTCGGACAACGGGCGAGACGCCCGTACCACCCGCGATGCACTATTTCTGACTGGCTACACTAGTTCGCCGCCCCTCGAATGAGGGTGCCGCGGAAGCCCCGGCGTGCTGTTTGGATCTGTATTCGGTTCACGCCAGCCGAATCCCGGTTCTCCAGCTTCCGGGAGCGGTTTCGGTGAGTTTGCGTGATCGAGCGACGCTTGCCGGAAACCTGGTGTCCCGGTATAAATTCTACGCCTCGCGAGACCTGTGCGCCGCGCGAATGTCGAGCCGCACAGCGCGATAAGCGCCCTTGCTCGCTCGCGGGTTGGAGCTTTCCAGATGCGAAGAACAATTCGAAATTGGGTTCGCCCCGCCGCCGCCTTCGCTTGCGCGGTCGGCTTGGCGTGGACATGGCTGGCGGGCTGCGGCTCTCTCAATGGAGACTCCGCCTACCTCCTTGGCTCGCAGATTTTCCGCAACGGTCCGTTCACCGGCGAACCCACGACCGGCGGCGGCGGCGGCGGCGGAAGCGGCGCCTTCGGCCCGGGCGGTTCAAGCGCGCCGCTCGATCCGTGCGACGAAACGCTCGCCCGCAAGTTCGTCCGCATCTCCATGCGCAATCTGGACCCAGACGACTACATCCACTACTTCGTCGTATTCGTGGCGTTCGTGAATAGCGATCAGTATCCGGAAGGAGCGGTGTGTACCGACGACATCGAACTTTACACTTCCTTCGGCTATCGGCTCATCCCCGATGGCGGCACTCCGCTTACGTTCGGCAGTTTCTGCATTCAGGGCCCGGCTCTGTACTACTTCCATCGCGATGGGAGATTCCGCGGCGCCGGCACCGGCGACGATGCGCTCAGCTCGGCGATTGGACCGGCGCAGGGCACCGGAACACCGACCTACGACAACTTTTTCACCTCCGCCGGCGAACGGGTGCCAGTCCCCAACGTGATTTTGTTCCACAACCCCGGCGGTTCATCCGGCGGCTCCCTGCGTGTCAGCCGGGGCGACCCGCAGCCCTGCGAAGGCGGGACGGTCATCGGGTCTTTCGATGAGTGCACGCAAGATTCGTTCTATTACGTCGCCGAGGATGACATTCCTGCCGGCAGCAACCAACTCGGACAGGGATCCAATCGGCGCGTTCCCGAGGAAATTCAGGGGACCGGCTGCGAGTGTTTCACCACAGCGTTGCTCAGCCAGGGAGAACAATCGCTTCTGCCCCCGACCATTGCGGTGCGGAATCGAGCCTGCAACCAGTTCGCCCGCGGCGGCCGAATCGACTACGTCTTCCTCCGTGACGACCGCAACCCGCCCGTTCCCCAGTTGGTCTGGCGTGTGACGGACTCCAGCGGCAGCGTCATCCAGGATTTCGACTCGCGCGTCGACGTGCCATAACACCGTCGGTTGCGCTGACAATTCGTGCGTGCGGCTCCGCGGTGCGGGCGACCTGAATCTCGGGTCCGCACCGCGGGCCTTTTTCTTCGTGAGCACCGCCGCCGCATGTCCCGCAGCCGCCCCCGGCTGCCTTTCGCTTGTCCCGCAGCCGCATGTACCGCGGGCGAATGTACCGCAGCCGCCCCCGGCTGCCTTTCGCTTGTCCCGCAGCCGCATGTACCGCGGGCGAATGTACCGCAGCCGCCCCCGGCTGCATTTTCCCGGCCTGCAACCTCACCGCTATCCGGCTCGAACCTACACGTTTCGCAACCGCTCCGCTTCGCGCGCCAATTCTTCGCTCATGCGCCGCAGCGCGTCTTTTGCTTCGATTCCGTGCAGCGCGTCGTCGCGCTCGGCCCAGCGCGCCAGGCCCGCCGCAATTTCCTCCACCACGATCGCGCTCGCACGTGCCGCCGCCCGCGCCGCGGCCAACGTTTCCGCAGGCATCGCCTACTCCCCGCCGCCCGCGGCGCGCTTCGCCGCGGCGTCTTCGTGTGCGATGCCGAGGATCAGGGCCGCCCCGATCGCCAACACGTTGACCACGCTTTCCTCGTTCAAAACGATCCCCGCCTGCGCAAGCCACGCCACGAGCACCGTGGCCACCGCCACCTGCACCTTGCGGCTTTGAAGCGGCCAAAACCACCGCGCCAAACCAGTACTACTTTCGCTCATCTGTTTCCTCTCTTTCCTGCCCCTCTCGATGTTCTTGATCAGCAGATCGACGATCGACTGCTCGCCGTACAACTTCGCATCCACGCCGATCATCCGCAGCGCCGTGGCCCGCTCGAACTGCACGCGCCAGAACTCGATCAAGTCGCGCTCATTCCAGGCCTCATTCAGCACATCGCGCTGCGCCGCCGAGAATTTCGCGTCGCCACCCGTCTCCAGCCGCCGCACGACGTCGCGAAACAGCAGCACGTTCAGCCCCTCGTGCTGCCGTTCGAACAGCGCCTCCTGCACCTGGTCGGCCCGCTGCTGCGTCTCGATCGCCAGCCGCGTCGACTCCGCCGTGCATCCGCAGCACGCCAGACCGACCGTGATCCAAATTCCCTTCATACCCACCCCCGCTTTCATCGCCCGCCCTGGATCGCCGCCGCCGCGCTCAGCTTCTCGAGCTTGTCCGTCACGGCCTGCCCGACGCTCGCCGTCTGCTCCGCGCTCATCGGCAGTTCGTACACGAACGTGTCCAGCGCCCGCGTCCGCCCGTCCGAATCCGTCCGCTCCACAGTCACCTTCACCCGATCCACGCCGCACCTCCGATTTCTCGCCGTCGCCCCCAGCCCGTCAGACACGAGGCATTTCCGAACCTGCGTGCCTCCGTGCCTTCGTGCCTGCGCCTCAAATTCCCAACAACACCAGCACCCGCACCACCGCCAGCGCGCCGTCCACCCACCGCTCCGCCGCGATCGCTTCCGACATCCGTTGCGTCGCCCCGCGCAGCTCCTCCGAGCTCAGCCAGCCGCCCGCCGGCGGCGTCGCCGTGCTCGCCACGCGCTGCCCCTCGATCAGCAGCGCGTCAATGAAATGCCGCGCCGCGCTCACAAAAGCCCGCGCCGTCCGCCCATCTACCGCCTGTGCCGCCTGTTTCAAATCCACAGTAACTCCTTTCTATGTCCCCCTCTTCCGGTACCCCGGGAGAGGAACCGGGTGAGGGAGTTCTTCCCCCCTCTCCCGGTACTCCGGGAGAGGGTCGGGATGAGGGCTTACTCCCCCAACCGCTCCACCCGCTCCATCAACATCCCCATCCACTGCCCCTCGGCCTGTCGATGCGCCCGCAACTCCTCGCGCAGCGCCGCCAGCACGTCCGTGTTGTTGCGGATCACGCTCACCAGGTTCGTCGTCATGTCCGTCAACGTCGCCTTGTCCCGGCCGCACGTGTCCAGACCCGCCGTACTCCCCAGCCGCTCGCGCCGCTCGTGCCACCACATCACGAACAGCAACCCGGAAATACCCAGCGAAAACGCCTGCCGGAGAATCTCATCCATCGCCGCTCGCCTCCGAGAGACTCACAGCCCATCCAACTCGCCGGCGGTGAACGCCCGCCCGCCGCCCGAACTCCGCGCCGCGTCGTCCACCGCCGCCGTCGAGCCCGGCGGTGCGGCAGCCGGCAGGTGGATTCGCCCCGCCGCCACCTGCTCGAACCACCGCACCGCATCCGCGCGCAGCAGCCGCACCCGATCCGGCACGTCGCCCATCAGCGGCGACGTGTGCCACGCCAGCGCTTCGGCCAGATCCAGCACCCGCGCCGCCAACACCGTGGCGACTTCCGGCCGCGCCGCCAGATCCACCGGCGTCGCATACCGCACCGCCAGCCGGCTGTTCGCATCCGCCTCAGCCTCATCGACGATCTGCTGCCCGACGACGTCGCTGGCCGTCGTGCCCGCGGCCCGATCCGTCAGCCGTGCATACGCGCTCGCCCCGAGCCGGTCTTTCAGTTGTTGAAGCGTGACATACGCCACAGCCGATCTCCTCTTCGCTCATTCCCTGCCGGGAAGTGAAAACGCGGCAAAGGGGAAAGCGGAAACCACGACCGCTCCTGTGCCAACCCAGCGCCGCCAGTAGTGATTGCTCGCTCTCACCTTCCCACGTTCCACCTTCCCACCTTCCCACCCGTTCGCCATCAGACAAACGTCACCAGACAGGAGTCCTGCCAGAACCCGTACCCCGCCTCGTGTACGGCTTTCACGCCGTACTGGTGCTGGTTCTCGTTCGCTTCCAGTTCGCTGCCCTCGGCCAGGACTTGCACCTGCACCGGCAGCTCCTCCTGGAAGATGAACGGCCGCGACTGCCCGTCCGTGCGGAAGATCGCGAACTTGTCCGTCCAGCCCAGCCGCGGGTTCGCGACCCACGTCACGCGGAACGGCCCCTCGCTCGCCAGCGGATTGCTCGAGGAGTTGATCTGCTTGGCGGACAGCGCCACCAGCGTCGGCGACAGGAACGGCATCGGCACGACCGCCAGAAACTCCCGCGCCGACTCGTTCATCGGCTCGGCCTGGTCGTCCTTGAAGCTCACGATCTGCGAGATGCCCTTGACGATCGCCTGGTACATCTCGTCGTCGGTCGGCGCGGTCGGCGTCGCCGCGTCGTACGTGACGCTGTTGCTCTGCGTGCCCGAGTCGCCTTCGCTGTGCGTCGCTCCGAAATACGCCGCGCCGTCATAGCCGTTGCTGCTGGCGCCGGCCGAAATCAGGTCGGTCAGCAGCTTGTTCGGATGCGTCGCCACCCGCCGCGCCATCTCGTTCACGCGGATCAGGATCTGCCCCGTCTTGTCGCGCCGCGCCTCGTCGGCGTCGACCCGAATCGTCGATTCCCATACCTTGTTGACGATCGTCACGCCCTGCGCCCGCAGCGGCCTGACGACGCGCCCGCCTTTCCACTCCCGCACCTGCGGCACCATGCCGAGCCACTTGTACGTTTCGCTTTCCTGGGTGCTGGCAAAACGCATCGCCAGCTTCGTCCACCAGGCCGACTGGGCGAATTCCTCCAGCCGCCGATAGAAACGCCCCACGATCGCCCGCGATGAAAGCCCCGTATCCACGACAACGCTCATGCCGATCCCCTG
>JACRLV010000029.1:10200-16143 GCA_016235145.1 Planctomycetota bacterium | reverse complement strand
GATGATCTCAAAGACCGCCGAATACGCCATCCGAGCCAGCATCTGCATCGCGGGCCACTCTGGTCAGGCTTGCACGACGCAGCAAATCGCTGCCGCGACGGGTATTCCAGCTGGATATCTGTCAAAGGTGCTGCAACTGCTTGGACGCGAAGGGTTGGTGCGCGCGCAACCGGGGCCGGGAGGCGGGTTCCTGTTGGCCCGCGCCGCGGACCAGATTTGCGTGCTGGATGTGATCCAGGCGGTCGAGCCTCTGCCGCGATTTCGAGAGTGTCCGGCGGGAATTCCCGAGCACGTTGGCGGGCTCTGTCCGCTGCACACGCGACTCGACCAGGTCTTCGAAGCCGTCGAGAAATCGCTCCGCGCGTGCACGCTGGCCGAGCTGCTTGTCGATTCCAAGGGTTCTGTTCAGAAAAAAGGAGACCCTCAATGAAGCGATGGATGTGGTTACCGCTGTGCGCCCTTTCGGCGCTTGCGCTCAGCGGCTGCGAGAAGAAAGTCGCCGACGAAGATGAAGGCAGCGGCACGACGGCAAAGCCCGCGGCATCCGCGACTCCGGCGGCGGGCGGGGGCGGCGGCAGCGTCGCCGACCAGATCGCCAAGGAGCGCAACCTCACGCCGGACGACGTCGCGGCGGCGCTCAAGACCTTCATGCCCAGCGGGCGGCTCGACGACTACGTCCTGTTCGCGTCAGGCGGGCACAGCGGGCAGGTGTTCGCGATCGGCGTGCCGTCGATGCGCCTGCTGAAGACGATCGCCGTGTTCACGCCTGAGCCGTGGCAGGGCTACGGGTTCGGGACGGGCGAAGAGGTGCTGAAAGGCGGCGACGTGGCGGGCATGGAGAACCGCTGGGCCGACACGCACCACCCGGCGATCAGCGAAACCAACGCCGACTATGACGGCCAGTTCCTCTTTATCGGCGACAAGTCGAACTCGCGCGTCGCGGTGATCGACCTGCGCGACTTCGAGACCAAGCAGATCATCAAGAATCCGGTAGCGATCAGCGATCACGGCGGGTGCTTTGTGACGCCGAACACCGAATACGTCGTGGAAGGCGCGCAGTATGGCACGCCCAAGGGCTGGAAGTACGCGGACATTTCCGACTACCAGAAGGAATACCGCGGCTTCGTGACGTTCTGGAAGTTCGACCGGGCCAAGGGCCGCATCGACGCGGCCCAGTCGTTCTGCCTCGAACTGCCGCCATACTGGCAAGACCTGTTCGACTGCGGCAAGTTCGAAAGCGACGGCTGGTGCTTCGGCAACTCGATCAACACCGAGTTGGCGACGGGCAACGTCGACGGTAAGACTCCGCCGTTCGAAGCCGGCGTGAGCCAGAACGATAACGATTACCTGCACATCATTAACTGGAAGAAGGCGGAAGAGCTCTTCAAGGCTGGCAAGTTCGAGAAGGTCAACGACTTCCCCATGATCACGTTGAAGACGCTGATCGACGAAGGCGTGCTGTACTTCGCGCCGGAACCGAAGAGTCCGCACGGCGTGGACGTCGCGCCGAAAGGGGATTTCCTGGTCGTCGCCGGAAAGCTGGACCCCCACGTTTCCGTCTACAGTTTCGCCAAGATCAAGCAGGCGATCGCCGACAAGAAGTGGAAGCCGGACAAGTTCGGCGTGCCGGTCCTTGACTACGATGCGGTCAAGGAAGCGCAGGTTGAGCTGGGTCTTGGGCCTCTGCACACGCAGTTTGACGACAAGGGCTATGCGTACACGTCGCTGTTCCTGGACAGCGCGGTGGCCCGCTGGACGCTGGGCGGCCAGTATCAGTCGAAGCACAGCGAGCCGGCCTGGACGCTCGTGAAAAAGGTGAACGTGCAGTACAACATCGGCCACCTGGCCGCGGCCGAGGGTGATGTTACCAATCCGGACGGCAAGTACCTGATAGCGCTCAACAAGTGGTCCATCGACCGCTTCTTCCATCCGGGGCCGCTCTACCCGCAGAACCTCCAGCTCATCGACATCAGCCAGCCCGGCGACAAGATGCAGATCATCTACGACATGCCGCTCGGCGTCGGCGAACCGCACTATGCCCAGTTGATCAAGGCGGACAAGCTCAAGCCCTGGACAGTCTATCCCGAGATCGGTTGGGATCCGCACAAGCAGGCTGTCGATCCGACCGCCCCGAAGGCGGGAACGGAAAAGGTCTCGCGCGACGGCAACAAGGTCACGATCATGATGACCGCCAACCGCAGCCATTTCACGCCTGAGCACATCAAGGTCAAGCAGGGCGACCATGTCACTTGGCGCATCACGAACATCGAGCGCGCCGAGGACGCGACGCACGGATTCTGTCTGCCGGCTTTCGGCATCAATCTCAGTCTGGAAGCCGGGGAAACCGCCACATTCGAATTCGATGCGGCGGCCTCCGGCGTGTATCCGTGGTATTGCACCGCGTTCTGCTCGGCGCTTCACCTGGAGATGATGGGTTACTTCCTGGTCGAGCCCGCCAAGGCGGCCGACGCGTCGGACAACCCGCCCAAGGTGGCGGCCGGCGGCGAGGAATGATGTTTCGCTTCGCGGGCGGCGCGGCGCGATGAGCGCCGCGCCGCTCCGCGGGGCCGTGTTGTTTTGGAAACGACTCAAACTGGCGGGGGTGAATTCATGGACCCGAAACTAGAAAACATCCTGGGGCCGCGCGTCCCCGCGACCGAGCTGAAAACGCACCGCGGCCGATACATCCTGCCGACAGTTCTGCTCTTGGCGGCCGGCCTGGTGTTCGGCGCCTCGTACACGCTGTCGTATTGGAGCATGACCCTGCACGCCCCGCAGTATCCCAAGGGGCTGCACGTACAGGCCTATCTGAACCGCTTGACGGGCGATGTGAAGGAAATCGACGGCCTGAACCACTACATCGGAATGCGCCCGCTGAACGACGCCGCCCAGTTCGAGCGGCAGACATCCGCCATGATGATCGGCGTGCTCGCGCTGCTTCTGGTGGCGGCTATTTTCATCCACAACAAGTGGGCGGCGCTGGCGGCACTGCCGGCCCTGGTGTTTCCGGTCGGCTTTCTGGCTGATCTGCAATACTGGCTGGCCAGCTTCGGGACGAACCTCGATCCGCATGCGGCGCTTTCCAAATCGATCAAGCCCTTCGTGCCGCCCGTGCTGGGCGTCGGCACGATCGGCCAATTCAAGACCGTCGCCGATCCGGGGCCGGGCTTCTGGGTGGCGTGCGTCGGCGCGCTGATCGTGCTGATCGCGCTCTGGTCGCACAGGCGGGCATACAAGCCGCTGGTTGACGCGAAGAAGCACGCGCCGCGGCAAGGCGCGGCAACCGTGGCGTCGATTCTGGCGATCGGCTTCGGACTGCTGTTGGCGCCCCGGAATGCGGCGGCGGACGTCGGCTCGAGCTTTGACCTGGCGGCGCAGCTCGCCGTCGCCGCTCCTGGGGCGACGCTTCATGTTCCACAGGGGGTGTATCGCGGCCCTTTTGAGGTCGCGAAGCCGTTGACGCTGATCGCGGAGGGCGCGGTTGTGCTGGATGGCGGCGGCGAGGGAGACGTGCTGCGGATCAGCGCGCCGGACGTGACCGTGCGCGGATTCGCGCTGCGCGGCACGGGCACGAGCCTGGATCGGCAGAACGCGGGAATCAGCGTGAAAGCCGAGCGCGCGACGATCGAGGACAACAAGCTCGATGACGTGCTGATCGGCATCTCGCTGAGCGGCGCCCGCGACTCGATCGTGCGGCGGAACTACATCCACGGCAAGCCGCTGATCTTGCCGCGCCGCGGCGACGCCATCCGCCTCTGGAGCAGCGACCGCGCGCGCGTCGAAGACAATGTCGTCGTCGCCGCCCGCGACATGGTCGTCTGGTACTCGCAGCGCGTGCAGCTCCGGCGAAACCGCGTGACCGACAGCCGTTACGGCACGCACTTCATGTACGCCAGTGACGGTTTGGTCGAGGACAACGAATTCGTCGACAACTCGGTCGGCGTATTCCTCATGTACAGCCATGACGTCGTGCTGCGGCGGAATCTGCTCGACCGAAATCGCGGTCCCAGCGGCTACGGCATCGGCCTGAAGGACATGGACGGTGTGGTCATCGAGGACAACGTGGTTTCGGGCAACCGCATGGGGCTTTACGTTGACAACAGCCCGTCGCGGATGGACGGCGAGCAGACGTTTCGCCGGAACGTGTTCGCGTACAACGACGTCGGGCTGGGCCTGCTGCCGGCCGTGCAGCGCAACCGATTTGTCGACAACGCATTTCTGGAGAACGTCGAGCAGGTCGCGGTGCTCGGGACCGGCGAGTTGAAGAACAACGCCTTTTCACTCAACGGGCGCGGCAATTACTGGAGCGACTACGCAGGATTCGACGCGGACGGCGACGGCGTCGGCGACGTGCACTACCGAGCGATGAGCCTGTTTGAGAACATGATCGATCGCGAGCCGTTGCTGCGGATGTTCCTCTACAGCCCGGCGCAGCCAGCCATCGAACTGGCCAGCCGCGCGTTTCCCATCGTCCGGCCGCAGCCCAAGATCACCGACCAGTCGCCGCTGATGCGCTCGCCGATCCCGCCGGGCAGCCCGCGGCAGGCGGCCACTACGCCGCTCGGCGTGGTCAGTGCCGCGCTGCTTGGCGTGTCCGGCCTGCTGGCCGGAGCATGGCGGCGGCGGGAGTCGCCGCGGGAGTCGCACCGCGCCGCCGGTCCGATCGACGGCGGCCGGATCAGCGCTGCATCAACAGATCGACTGGGATCGACGGCGCGCCCGTCCGCTGCGGGCGCTCCGGCGGCGCCGGCGAGCGCGGCGACCGGCGCGCGTTCGATCATTTCGATCCGCGGATTGCACAAGCGATTCGGTCGAAACGTAGTGGTGGACCGTCTGGATCTGGACGTCGCGGCGGGCAGCGCTTTGGCGCTGTGGGGCACGAACGGCGCCGGCAAGACGACCATAATCAAGTGCATTCTCGGTTTGCACCGCTTTGACGGAAGCATCTCCGTCGATGGCGTCGATTGCCGCCGGGATGGGAAGGCCGCCCGCCGGCGGATCGGGTACGTCTCGCAGGAGCTGTGCTTCTATGACGACCTGACCGCGTGTGACTCGGTCCGTCTTTTCGCGCAGCTCAAGCGCGTCGCGACTTCGCGGGCCGACGAGGTGCTGGCGCAGGTCGGCCTGACGGAGCACCGCAAGAAACGCGTCGGCGAGCTTTCCGGCGGCATGAAACAGCGGCTTGCGCTGGCCGTGGCGCTGCTCGCCGATCCGCCGATTCTGCTGCTGGACGAGCCGACTTCCAATCTCGACGCGGCGGCGCGGCGGCAGTTTTTCGAGTTGCTGGTGGGGCTCAAGAAAGCGGGAAAAACCCTGCTATTCACTACGCACAGGGCCGAGGAAGTCGCGGGCCTTGCGGATCGCGTGATCTGGCTTGAGCACGGCCGCATCCGCTGCGAGGGCGCCGCGGACACGCTCGACGCCGGCTGCCGGTTGCGGATTCCGTTGCCGGCCGAGCAACGACAGGCCGCGCACCATCTGCTCACGAACGCCGGCTTCACGGCGACGGGCAACGGCGTCGCGGTTTATGTGCAGGTTCCCCCGGCCCGAAAGGCGGAGCCGATCGCGTTGCTGGCCAGAGCTGGGATCGTGGTTACGAATTTCGAAGTTGAATCGGGAGAGCCGTCATGATCAGTCCAACTCCCACGACGCCCGTCGCGAGTTTCCGCACCGGCCGCGGCGTCAGTCCATACCTGATATTCGTTTTGGCCAGGAAGGAGATCCGCGACGCGCTGCGCAACCGCTGGTTCATCCTGTACGCGATTTGTTTCGCGGCGCTGTCGCTGGGGCTGGCTTCGGTCGCCCTGACCGGTACCGGCCGATTCGGCCTGGCCGGCTTCGGCCGCACCGCGGCGAGCCTGGTCAACCTGACGCTGCTGATCGTTCCGCTGATGGGACTGACGCTCGGCGCCGCAGCCCTCGCCGGCGAGCGCGAACGCGATG
>JACRLV010000029.1:0-10156 GCA_016235145.1 Planctomycetota bacterium | reverse complement strand
CCGGCGAGCGCGAACGCGGGACGCTGGAGACCCTGCTTTCGCAGCCGATCAATCGCGGCGAGATTCTGATCGGGAAGGCGATCGGCCTGGCGCTGGCGCTGCTCGGCGCGCTGGCGGGCGGCTTCGGCACCACCGGCGCGGTCCTCGCGCTGAATGGAGCCGCGGCGAACGTCGGCCAGTTCGTCTTCATCTTCGCGCTGAGCGTTGCGCTCGGTTGGGCGATGCTCAGCGTGGGCCTGCTGATCTCGTCATTCGCCCGCCGAACGACGCCGGCCTTGGGAATTTCGATTTTCGCGTGGTTGACGCTGGTGTTTCTCGGCGATCTGGGGCTGATGGGCGGCGCGATGACGCTGCACATGACGCCGGGAGAGTTGTTGGGCTGCGCCCTGATCAATCCGCTTCAGGTCTTCAAAGTCTTCTCGATCAGCGGAATGCACAGTTCGCTGGACCTGCTCGGTCCGGCCGGTTTGTACGCGTCGCAGACGTTCGGCAGCGGCCTGCCCTGGCTGCTCGGTGGAGCGCTGGCGGCATGGGTGCTCCTGCCGCTGGCGGCCGCGGGCCTGTTCTTTGCAAGGCGAGGCATCCGATGAAATCGCAAACACCCGCACAACCCGCGATCGGCCGGTGGACTACGGTTTCCGCGCGGATCGCGTTCGCATTGATCGCTCTCTGCGCATTCGCCGGCTGCAATCGCGGCCGTGATGCTTCGCCGCCGAAGATCGCGTACGGCGAGGCCGAGTGCCACTTGTGCAAGATGATCATCAGCGAAGAGCGATTCGCGGCTGCGGCCGTGGTGGACGACAACGGGCACATCCGCAAGCTCGCTTTCGACGACATCGGCTGCTTGCTTGATTTTGTCGCCGCATCGCCCGATGCGCCGCCGATCGCTTGCTACGTTCACGATCATGAGGCGCTCGGCTGGCTGGATACGGCCAAAGCCGTGTTCATCCACAGCGAGTCGCTTCAAACGCCGATGGCGTCGCACCTGGCCGCATGTCGCGCACAGTCTGACGCTGAAGTCCTCTTGCGCCGTTTCCCCGGTGCGACGAAAAAGTTCTCCGAGCTTCTGAAGCAGACGGGCGAAAAGCCCGCCGTCGATGCAGCCGCCAGCGAAAGGAAAACGCCGTGATGACGATGACCAGGGGATCTACCGTGATTGATGCGCCGCAGCGATCGGCCGCAGGGCGCGGCGGCTTTCCGCAAGGGCTGTCGCTGACGCTAGCGACGGGACGAGACTCCTGCGCCCGCCGAGCCTTCTCGCCGGACGCCGCTTTTTTCGTGCTCATGTACGCCCTGGTGCTGCTCTTTGCGGCGGGGCTGTGCCTGAGCGGACGAATCGGCCACGCCGCGGCGTGGGATTGGGGCACATATCTCGTAAATCGGCCGCTGATGTTCGCGGGCGCCGGGCTGCTGGTGCTCGCGAGTGCGGCGGGCGTCGTGGCGACGAAGGCTGTGCAGAGGCGCGGCCTTACGACGATCCTGCTGGCGCTGGCCGCGGGCGCGAGTTTCGGTTTCGTAGCGATCATCATCAGCGATCTGGACACCAAGTCGTTCTACGGGTTTCGGCCGGGAGACGATTTCAAGCCCAGTCCGCGTTACGTCGCGAGTTGCTTCGGGGTGAAGCTGAAGAAAGTACGGCCGGAGGATCTGATGGCTGCTGCCCCGGTCGTCGCCGCACCGGCCGGCCGGACGACGGACGCCGTCAAGGGCAAGAAGCTATTCCGCGGAACCTGCTCGAGTTGCCACGGCATGAACGGCGAGGGCATGACCGGCCAGGGCAAGCCGCTGATCACCAGCGAGTTTCTGGCCGGGCTCGACAACGAGAAAGCGCTGGCTTTTCTCAAGGTCGGCCGGCGTCCCTCGGACCCGCTCAACTCTACCAAGGTGGATATGCCGCCCAAGGGCGGAAATCCGATTTTCACCGAGGATGATCTGCGCGACATCATCGCTTTCTTGCGCACGATCAATGTCGGGGGCGCCGCCGCGGCGTCGAAGTCCACTGACGGGTCGCCCGCCGCGGCCGCCAGCAGCCCCGCGGCCACCGCTCCGCTCGACCCGGCGGAGCTGGAATTGCTGGTTCCGCGCTGGGTGGTCACTCCGCCGCCGAATACCGCGCTGGGCCTGTCCGACGAGTACTACGTTGGCGCGTCGCGCAAGAAATGGGCGCCGCCGCCGGACGCCGTCGCCTATGCGAACGCCTACTACCTCACGACACAATTCGGTGCGTTTCAGGCCGCGGGCATCGGGATCCTCTTTGCGGTGGTTTTGGTCAAGGCGCTTCGCGGGCGCGTGGCGGGCGCCGCCGGTTCGACGGGCCGGGTGGCGATGATCGGCAGCGTGGGGCTCACGCTGTTCTGGCTGCTGGTGTTTCCGTTCGTTTTCGTGATGTAACGAAGCGGAGCGCCGTGTTAACTACTGCGGCGGCAGGCGTATTTCCGCCGCCGCCAGTTCCTGCGCCGCCATCTGCCGCTCGGAATCCACGTTGAGCCCACCAACCGCCCGTTTGAGGTGCGTGACGGCGCGCGGATAGTCCGCCAGATAGCGGTTGTAAAGCAGCCCGGCGAAGAGCTGCACGCGCGCGGCGTCGGCCGCAGCCGGATACGCGGCGAGGAATGCTTCATAGGCTCGCGCGGCCTCGGCGTAGCGCTGGTTTTGAGCGTAGTAGTTGCCGACCTCCAGTTGCTGATTTCGCGGCAGGACCATGCGCGGGTCGAGTTGAAGCATCTGTTCGTAGAGCCGCACGGCCTCGTTCATGTCGCGCTCGGCCAGCCGGTCGACGATGTCCTCGCGCAACTGGAGCGCCGGTGCGACCGCCGCCGCGTCAATCGGCCGAGAGGCGACTTCCGTCGCCGTCACGGAGCGCACCGGCCGGGCCGGCGTGAAGTCCACCTGCGCAACCATCCCGCTGCGCCGCTGCCAGCGTTTAACGATCGCGACCATGTCGAACTGGTTGCGCGGCAGGGCCCGAATCCACAGCAATCCCATCGAAACCAGGAATCCGAACGCGTAGCCGCCCAGGTGCGCCGAGTAGGCCACATTCGTCGCCACGCCCTGATCCAGCCGCGGCGAAATGATGTTGTCCCAGAGGATGATCTTCAACCCGATCAGCAGCATCGCCGGCAATTGCAGCGTCGTGACGATGAAGAACCACAGCAGCAGCGTGATGTGAACGCGCGGATAGAACACCAGGAACGCCGTCGTCACCGCGGCGATCGAGCCTGACGCGCCCACCAGGTCGCTGCTGTTGGCGGACGAGAACGCCACCCCGGCCACCACCCCGGACGACAGATAGAAGATGACGTAATTGAGCGAGCCCATGCGATCGCACACGGCGTTTCCGAAAATCCACAGGAACAGCATGTTGCCCAGCAGGTGCGTGACGTCGCCGTGCCGGAATTGGTATGTCAGGTACTCGTGCAACGACGGCAGCCCGGCATGCAGGGGCGGTATGGCCGCCTGGACGGCGGGGTTGTCCATTCCGTCCGCGATCAGATAGACGAGAACATTGAGCCCGATCAGGATCCAGTTTCCGATCGGCGGCGAGTGGAGACGGACGTCAGTTCCGATCGGCAGCAGCATGAGGTCAGGAACCCTTGCCTTCGCGACGCGCGGCCTGCTCGGCCGCCCGGAGCAGTGTATCGCAAAGGGCCGATGGCAGGGTCGAGCCTTTCTTGCGAAGCCGCGCATGCAGCTTCGGTCCGCCGGCATGAATCAACCGGCCCCAGAAGCGCATCGGCGGCTGGTCCGCGCCGCCGGCGCGAAACATCTCCGCGGTCAGATCGCGCGGCCAGCCTGCCTCGCCGCGTCCCTCGCGCGCGTCGAGCGACGCGCCCGCCAGAATCGCCACGCCGCGCAGCCACGCCGGTTGATCCGACGCTTTCGACCACAGCTCCAGCCGCGGCCGCGCCGCCCTGGCGTCGCACTCGGCGACGATCAGCATCGCGCATGCGAGAGCGGTCGGATTCGGCGCCCGGTGATCATCGAGTAGGCCGCTGATTCGCGGCGTAAACCCAACCGAACCCGCCAGCCACCGGTCGACCGCGGCCTCGCCCTTCTCCCAACCCGCCGAAAGCTCCGGCAAAAGAACGGCCTCAAGCTGGCGTTGCGGGGTAATGACACGCAGAGTGGGCACCGGCGGCGGCGAGTAGCTCTGGCGATCCGTGCGCAGCGGCTTTGGGTCGGCCAGCCCGCTCGAACGGATCCAGTCGAGCGCCGCAACGACGGTCGTTCGCTGAACGTCGGCGGGCGAGCTTCGCTCCGAAAACTCGCCGAAGCTCTGTTTGCCGAGCCGCGCGATCGCCCAGGTCAGGCATTGCTGGTCCGCCGGACCGCAATCGCTCAGAATGCCGCCGAGCGTCGCCGTGATCTCGCGCCGCAGCGACTCGTATTGCGGGCCGCTCTGGGCCAGCACCACGCCCGCCGCGGCGCGGGCCGTCGGCGAGCCGGATTGCGCCGATTGATCGAGCACGCGGCGTGCAGCACGCACGCGGAACTTGAAATCCTGATCCGACTCGCGGGGCGGTTTCGAAGCCTCCCACAGATCGACGGCGAGGCGTTCCTCGCGCTGCTGGCCCAGCCAGCTCCAGCTCGGAAACAAACGCGACAACAGGCGTTCCATGATGGGCGAGTTCGGTTGCTGCGCCACGACGCGGAGCGGCTCGATCAGCCGATCGGCCGCCAGTCGCGCGCGGTCTACCGCGGCCCGGTTCGCACCAGCAACCGCCGGGCTTGCCAGGGCCGCCGCCCGTTCCAGAAACATGCGGCTCCGCACGCGGTCGATCCAACGATCGACCAGTTCGTTTGCGACGCCGGCGTCGCCGAGCATGCCTCGCGTGCGGATCGCCGCGTCCGCGAACACTTCGACCTTCTGCCATGCGGCGAGCACGGGAAAGGCCGCCGCGTCGCCGCGCAGCGACAGCAGCTCGATCGCCGCGGCGATGTTCGCCGTTTCTTCCCGTCCGCCGCTGAACGATTCCGGCTTCGGAAACGCCTCGAGCAGAGGAGCGATGGCGCCGCTGCCGGCGGCGTAGAGGGCGTCCTGCGCGCGTTGACGCGCCGCCGCGTTCGTTGCACGAAACAAATTCGCAGCCGCTTCGAATTTTTCAATGGAGGCGGGCTGTGTGGCGGTTTCGATCGCGGCGGCCAGCTCGGCGGATGGGCTTCGATTACGTCTGAGTTCAAGAGCTACCCAAACGCCGACGAACACGATCGCGGCGCCGCCGATCAGCACGGCCCAGGTCTGAAATTTCCAGCGGGCGATGCGCTCGCCAAGCGGCAGCTTCCGCCCGGTCGACAGGTCGGTCAGGCACCTCGGGCAGACAGTCGTCCCGGGCGCGATCTCGCCGGAACATCGCGGGCAGTGCGTCGCCACCTCGATCGCGGCATGCGCCGGACGATCGGGAAAGGGCATTCGAAATCCCTTTCCGCACTCGGAACACTGCGCTTGAACGCCGGCCTGTTCGTCATCCGCCAGAAGCGTCGCGTGGCAATGTGGGCAGCGTACGCGAAACGGCATGCAAGCCTCTCGTGTCTGCGTCGGCGTTCTGGGGGCGCGCCCGCCGTGGCCGGACCGGCGACTCCTGATTAGGATAACACTTTTCGCCCCGCGTCGATCGCGCAGGATCTTCGGAGCGACGAGGCGGGGCTTCAAGGAGACGGCCCGTGCATCAGTCGAAAGCGGCTCTCATCGACGTCAACGCCCCGGATTTCTACCAGTTTGACCGCCTTCTGAGCGAAGAGGAACGGCAGGTGCGCGACACGGTCGGCCGGTTCGTCGACGAGCGCGTGCTGCCCATCATCGCCGACTGCTTCGAGCACGAGCGCTTCCCGTCGGAGCTGGTGCCGGCGATGGCGGAGCTGGGCGTATTCGGCCCGACCTTGCAGGATTATGGCTGCGCGGGCCTGAACAACGTCTGCTACGGGCTGATCATGCAGGAGCTCGAGCGCGGCGACAGCGGCATACGGAGCTTCGCCAGCGTGCAGAGCAGCCTGATCATGTTCCCGATCCATCGCTACGGCAGCGACGAGCAGAAGAACCGCTGGCTGCCGGAGATGGCCAAGGCGACCAAGATCGGGTGCTTCGGCCTCACGGAGCCCGATGGCGGCTCCGACCCCGGCGCGATGAAGACCACCGCCCATGTGGATCACCAACGGTACGATCGCCGACGTCGCGATCGTGTGGGCCAGGACGGACGCCGGCATTCGCGGGTTTCTCGTCGAGAAGGGCACGAAGGGATACACGTCGGAAAACATTCCGCACAAGTTCTCGCTTCGGGCTTCGATCACCTCGACGCTTTACTTCGACAACGTTCGCGTGCCCGAGCGAAATCGTCTGCCGCTGGCCGAAGGGCTGGCCGCCCCGCTGAGCTGCCTGACGCAGGCACGATACGGCATCGCCTGGGGCGGGGTGGGAGCGGCGATCGCCTGTTACCGCGAGGCGCTGACCTTCGCGAAGCAGCGAATCCTGTTCGGTGAGCCATTGGCCAATAAGCAAATCGTCCAGGCGCGGCTGGCCGACATGCTCCGTCGCATCACCACCGGCCAGCTTCTCGTGCTGCAACTCGGCCGCATGAAGGACGCCGGCACGATGCACCATGCACAGGTCTCCATGGCCAAATGGAACAACGTGCGGCTCGGCCTCGACGTTGCCCGGGACGCCCGCGACCTGCTGGGCGCCGGCGGCATCAGCGTCGAATGCTGCCCCATCCGCCACGCGATGAACCTGGAGAGCGTGATCACCTACGAAGGCACCGAGACGGTGCACCAGCTCGTCATCGGGCGCGAGATCACGGGCGCCGCGGCGTTTTGATCGAAAAGCGATCATCGAGAAGCGAGAATCGAGTTAGGAAGGAGAGCGAGATCAGAGCCCAATAGGCGGTTCTGATCTCGCTCTTCGCTTCTCGAATCT
Organism: Planctomycetota bacterium; assembly: GCA_016235145.1. Taxonomy (GTDB): domain Bacteria; phylum Planctomycetota; class Phycisphaerae; order UBA1845; family Fen-1342; genus JACRLV01. Next base: position 3,249 of record JACRLV010000029.1, on the reverse strand, counting down.
CGATTCACGAATCTCGCCCTCAGGCGACATCAGCCCCCGTACGACGAGAGCAACGCGGACAGGTCGATGACGTCCACGTCGCCGTCACCGTCCAGATCGCCCTCGGCGAACGTCGCGCCGGACGTCCGGCCGAAGTTGGCGAGCAGGATGGCCAGGTCTTCCAGGCTGGTCGATCCGTCGCCGTTCATGTCGCCGCGCGGAGCGCAGGTTGACGGGTCGCACGTGGTTCCGTCGCCGCGATAGGCGCCTTGCATATTCTGGCACTGAACCTGGGTGACCACGAAGCACTGCATGGTTCCCTGCATCATCACGCAGCACGCGCCGGTAGGCGGCGGCTCGCAGATTCCGCCGCCGCATTGCGTGCCGTCGCCGCGATAGATGCCTTGACGCTCAGCGCACTGAGCCGGCGTAAGAACGACGCATTCAATGCCGCCGGCGGTGCGAATGCAGCACGCGCCGGTTGGCGGCGGACCGCAGGTGTCCGGGCCGCAGACAGAACCGTCGCCGTGATATTCGCCGTTCGCGTTTGCGCACATGGCCTGAGTGACGATCACGCAGCGTCGCCCGCCCGCCGGATCGGTGACGCAGCAAGCGCCCGTGGGCGGCGGTTCACAGATGCCGCCGCCGCAAACCGTGCCGTCGCCGCGATAGACGCCCTGGTGTTCGGCGCATTGGGCCGGCGTGAGAACCACGCATTCGATCCCGCCGTTGGGGCCGCGAATGCAGCACGCCCCCGTCGGGGGCGGCGGACCGCAGGTGTCCGGTCCGCAGGTCGTGCCGTCGCCGTGATACACGCCCTGGTGTTCAGCGCACTGCGCCGGCGTCATCACCATGCACTGGATGCCCATGTTGGTCTGAATGCAGCAAGCGCCGGTCGGGGGCGGCTGGCAGATCGTCGTGCTGTCGCAGTTCGTGCCGTCTCCACGATAGATACCGTGCTCGGCCATGCATTGCGGCGGGGTGAGCACGACGCAATGAATCGCACCGTCGGCGCCGCGAATGCAGCAGGCCCCGGTCGGGGGCGGGCCGCAGGTGTCAGGCCCGCACTGCGTGCCGTCGCCGCGATAGTCGCCGCCTTCGGCCGCGCACTGGGCAGGCGTCAGGATGAAGCAGTGGCGCCCGCCGGCCGGATCGGTGATGCAGCACGCGCCGCGGGCCGGCGGGGTGCACGTGTCAGGACCGCACTCGGTTCCGTCGCCGCGATAGATGCCGCGATGTTCCATGCACTGCCGCGGCGTCAGAATCTGGCACACGATGCCGTTCGGCGTCGGGACGCAGCAGGCGCCCGTCGGAGGAACGCACGCATCCGCGCCGCAGGTCGTGCCGTTGCCGCGGTAGATGCCCTGGCGTTCCCGGCACTGCCGGGGCGTCAGCACGACGCATTCGAAGCCGCCGCCGGCGATCGGAACGCAGCACGCGCCGCGCGGCGGTTCGCAAATCACGCTGGCGCAATGCGTCCCGTCGCCGCGATAGTAGCCGTTGCGGTTGTCGCATTCCCGGCGGGTGATTTCAGCGCAACGGAAGCCTTCCGGCGTGGGGAAGCAGCAAGCGCCAATCGGGGGTTCGCAGCGATCGCCGTAGCATTGGGTGCCGTCGCCGAGGTACACGCCGCCCAGCCGGTCGCATTCGCAAGCGCCCAGGACAATGCACACGCGCTGGTCGTTCACGTTCAGGCAGCAGGCGCCGCGTCCCGGGCGCCGCCCGCAGTCGATGTCCTCGCAACGAACGCCGGCGCCGGCGTAACGTCCGCCGAGCTGGTCGCAGCGCTCGGCGGTTGTCATCACGCACACGCGGTGATCGCCGATCGGCACGCAGCAGGCGCCGCGCATCACGCGAACATCTGCGGAGTCGTCGCCGTCAATAGCGACGGAGTCATCACTGAATCCGTCGATCGAAAGTACGTCGACCGACGAACCTTGGTCAGAAAAGACCGGGTCGGGGTGGCCTTGGGCCATTGCGGGCCGGAAGGTCGCCAGCACGGCCACGACTGCCGCCAGCGCCATTCCTATCCATCTACAGCCAATTCCTCTGCGCATGTTTCTCTCCTTGGAGCCGACAGGATCTGCTCTCCCCAGCAACCGAAGAACCGAGTTACGCAAATTGCGATGCCTCTTTCGTGCCCGCCTCTCCGTGGCACCTGAGGCTGAAGTTTACCGCCGAATCATACCGATCCCCAGCTGACCTGCGGCACGAAACCCGAGACGCCGCGAGTGCGCGAACCGGATGTAAGGCGCTGTAATGGAAAACGGACTAAGGGCGAGATTATTGCGAACCAGCTCAAAAGCGCGGGCCGGTCCACTGCCGGAGCATCGCGCTCCCGTTCAGCGATCGCAGCCGTGCTAGTCATTACTTATTATCTAATAAGGAGTTGTTGTCGGGACCGTATGGGCCGGCGGCGTTCAAATGGGGCGAAATTCCATTGCCTCCCTGAACGCCAATCACTAAGCTTGGGAAACGGTGTTCGGTTTCCAGACCTCTCGGCCGGGCGTCTCATCTGGAGATTCGTCATGATCTGCCCCAGAAATCTTCTGCTATTCGGGTTTTCGGTGGCGGCATCTGCATCTGCTCAGCACATCGTGAATTTCGACTTCGATCCAAACGGGGCGCCGATCGATCCGGTCGCCGGCATCAGCTATCAGTGGGCACAATGGGGCATCCTGTTTCACGACCAGAATGGCGCTCCGGTCGGCGTATCCGGCAACAACTGTTCCCTCTCGCCGCCAAACCACGCCTATGCCGGCGCCATCATCGCTCAGTTCATTGACCCGCTCAGCGGACTTCCGTCAGAAACAAACTATGCGGGCACGGCCCAGGATTCGTGCTGGGTGCCGGGAGAGGGCATCGACATGGAGGCATACGATCGCGCCGGCAACCTGCTTGACCACCAGTTCAATTCGGGCGGCGGCAATTTCGTGGCATTCCAATTTGCGACGCCGGTCATCGCATACCTGGTCATGACGCCTGTCTTGCAGGGCATCGACAACTTCGCCTTCGAGACCCCCGCGGCGGTTTGTGTCGGCGATTTCGACCGCAGCGGCGCCGTGGATTTGGGCGACCTGACGATTCTTCTCTCTCACTTCGGGCAGGCATCGGGCGCATCGTACGGACACGGCGACATGGATGGCGATGGAGATATCGATTTGAGCGATCTGACGGCGCTGCTGGCGCGATTTGGCTCTGTCTGCCCCTGAGCGGCTCCCGCAACCCGTCGCAAATGACTTCGTAGCGTCGGACCTCTGAGTCCGACGA
>JACRLV010000028.1 GCA_016235145.1 Planctomycetota bacterium | reverse complement strand
GGGATTGGGCCACTGCTTGAAAAACACCCACGCGCTGGCGCTTGGGGCTCGGATTTTGCCGGAGTTCCGCACCTCACCCGTGCTCCGCGTGACGTCCGACCAAGGGCCGCAATTCAAGTTACGAGTTTGTTTCTGTGCAGAGAAAAACACGACGGGGTGAGCCGAAGCCCACCCCGCCGCCGATCAAATCCGCAATCGATTCAGGCGCAACGCGAGCCGATTACCAGCATTGCGTCCCGAAGGCCGATAGCAGAAGCGTCAGGTCCGTCAGGTCGACGTCGCCGTCGGCGTCCATGTCGCCGTTCGCCGATGTCGCTCCGCTTCCCATCCCGTAGTTGCTCAACAGAGTGGTGAGGTCGGTCAGGTCGACGACGCCGTCGTTGTTGACGTCGCCTTCGCACGTGGTGTTTCCGCCGACCAGATTCACGCAGATCAGTTCTGAGCAGCAAATCCACAGGTCCGGACGATGGATGAACATGCGGAAGCAGATGCTCGTCGGCATCGCTCCGCCGTTGGGATTGACGGTGAACGTCGCCGTGAAGGTCTGCGAACCCCACTGCGGAACGTTGACCGGCATATAAGTCGGGTTGACGGTGACGGTGTACGTCGGATTCCCGATCGGCTCCCAGTCGAAGAAGATGTGCCCGACGTTGAATTCCATCGGCTGGAACGTGAAGCTGATGGTGTACTGCCCGCCGCCCAGGCCAACCACGGTCGGCCCGTCGAGGAACTGGAAGCAGGTGCATTCCGGCAGATCGACGGTCGGCTCGATATGGCAGCACTCCTGGTTGTCCGTGTCCATCAGCGTGAGCGGCAGGATGAAGGTCGTATTCGCCGGCGCGCAGATGCGAACGGTGATCGTCAGTGTGTCGCCTGGATCAAACGTCCCCGGCGCGAGCGGCCCGATGACGTTCGGCGTCACCGCCGACGACGGGATCAGAATGTACTGCACGGTCTGGCCGGTCAGGTTGCGGATGGTGAAGGTGTAATCGTAGCAGGGCTGTCCGCCATCACCCGACGGGGGTGCACAGAGGACGCTCACCGGCTCGACTTCCGCGCAGGCCGACGGGCAGGAAATCTCGACGCTCCCGATCTGGCTCTTGTCGTGGAACGTCACGTCGTTGTCCAGATCGATCAGGATGCTGGTGAACGGATCGGTGTTGCCGGTCGGTGGAATGCCCTGCAATCCGTAGATCCACGGCTGCCCGCTGGGATTGGCGATTAGGGCGTCGCCGGTCGCCCAGACGCGGCCGCCCGTGCGGTAGTCCGCGTCGACGCCGCCGGCCGCCGACGGCCCGACCGAACCGCTGGTGACGTAGCCGATGTCGAACGAGTTCGGCGACGGCTGCCAGTTTCCTTCCGCCACCGGGTCGCATACGTATTCGAGCAGGCAACTCTGGTGCGCCCAGGAACGCGTGTCCGCCAGAACCGGATCGGGATCGCCCATGCTGCGCTGTGCAAGCAGCATCGAACCGGACGCGGTGAACGACATGTCGGAGAACGGGTTGGGGCAGGAAGCCGGAACGCCGCCGAGGTTCTCCTGTCGCCGCGTGTTCGGCACGAAATTCCCGGTCGCGTCCAACTGAATCGACCAGACGGTGTTCGGGGCGACCGAGCGGAACGTGTCGCTGCCGTACACGCTGTAATAAAGGCGTCCCTGGTGAGTCTCCACGGCCCAGACGCGCTCGCCAAGCCGCACGAATCCCGGCGCGTCGCCGGTTTCAGGAGCGATGCCGGTCGCGATCGTGTCCGTCGCATGGTCGTAGGTGCTGCCGTTGGCGGGCGAGCCGGCCAGCGGGATGCGGTAGATGCGGCCATCCTCGAAATTGCTCGCGTACAGGTTGTCCGTCTGGCAGTTCGCCGTGATGTTGCCGATGCCGGGGTACGCCTCGTCGACGTAGCTTCCGCCAAACGCGACGATCGCCGGATCGGCGCTATTGGCCAACGACGTCAGCACCGATACGGCGCCGGTGTTGGTGTTGATCTTGTAGATGGCGCCGGGGCCGCCGATGCCGGGCGAGTCGGCAAAAAACGGGCCGACGAAACCAGACGCGTATACGGACGTGTGTGCGACGTAAATGTTGCCGGTTCCATCAACCGCGACGCCGAAAACCGTTCCAAGTGTCGCACGGTTCCATGCGGCCGGTCCCGCGAAGAACGGAGCAGTGCTCCACCAGGACCCGAGCGGCGCTGAGCCGTCGTTCGCCAGATCGACAACCTGAACCACCGGCTGGTTGAGTCCAGGTGTGAACGTGGTCGTCACGGATACGGGGCCGCTCGACCCGACGAAATGGGGCGTCCCGCCGCAGCACTCGCCCGGCGGGCAACCCTGTGGGTCGCAGGGGGCGCCGTTGCAGGAGATCGTGAATGCGCCGCTCCCGCCAGGCCCGCCGCTGAAGTCCTTCTCGCCCAGGCGGATCATGTACTGGTGGCCGCACAGCACCTCGCACGTGATCGTGCTCTGGACGCCGCACACCGGGTCGTTTGTATCGTCATTGCAACAGACCGGCGCAATCCCGGCGACGGGGCAGGCACAGCCGTCGTAAAAGGCGATCACCGTGTCCGCCGTGGTCTGGCCGCAGGTGGTGATCGTCACCATTCCGTTGCAACTCGCCGTCCAGCAGTACCAAAGGTCTCTGCTCAGGTCGATGGTCCGGCCGGCGCAGTTGTCCAGAATGGGAATGTCGTATACGGCCTGGCTGAGATCAAACGTAAATGTCCCATTTCCAGAGATTTGCAGCGGATTCGTGCAGTCGTCGTTTGGGGCTTGGGCGAAGATTGAGCCCGCCATGCAGGCGAGCAGCAACAGGGCCAG
>JACRLV010000027.1 GCA_016235145.1 Planctomycetota bacterium | reverse complement strand
GGGGGGGGGGGGGGGGGGGGGGGGGGATTGTGCTGTTGTGCGCCCGGAATTCTGACTACATCCGAAGAGCAGGATTCCGGACAACAATACCGGAAAGCACTTGGGCGACATTGGGCGCTCCGAACGACGTAATGTGTCGCACTATGATGCTAGGCTTCGTCGGCGATGAATGTCAATTTCAATTTCAGCCAAAATGGCGCTACCATTCCCACGGCGGCGCGGCCGAGCGCCCCGTAGCGTCGGACCTCAGAGTCCGACGGCAAAACCGGTGGGGAATACAATCGTCGGACTCGGAGGTCCGACGCTACAAACGCCGTTGTCCGGCGTCTTTGCCGCGACGAGCCGATACAAGGTGAGCCATGCCCGCACAACAACAAATCTACCTTGATTACAACGCCAGCACGCCCGTGGCGCCGGAAGTTCTCGACGCGATGGCGCCCTACGCGAATCGCTACTACGGCAATCCGCATACGCGGCACTGGGCCGGTAAACCCGCCGGCGAGGCCGTCGAGCGGGCTCGTCGGCAGGTCGCCGAGACGATCGGCTGCGACGCGGACGAGCTGTTCTTCACCAGCGGAGCGAGCGAGGCGAATAACTGGGCGATCAAGGGCGTGTACTTCGCCAACCGCCGGCGCGGCGGCCATTTCGTCACAACGCAGATCGAGCACCCGTCGATCCTGCAACCGCTGGCGTGGCTCGAAAAGACGTTCGGCGCCACGGTGACGCGCGTCGCGGTGGATCGAACCGGCCGCGTCGACGCCCGCGAATTCGCCGCCGCTTTGACGCCGCAGACGATCCTGGCCTGCGTCATGCACGCCAACAACGAGGTCGGCACGATTCAGCCGGTGCGCGAAATCGCCGCCGCCGCACGCGCCCGCAATGTGCCCATCCTGTGCGACGCCGCCCAGTCGCTCGGCAAGATCCCCGTGAGCGTGGGCGAGCTCGGCGTAGACCTGCTCAGCATCGCCGGCCACAAACTCTACGCGCCCAAGGGCGTCGGCGCGCTCTACGTCCGCCGCGACGCCGTCAAGATCGATCCGCTCATCCACGGCGCCGGGCAGGAGCGCGGCCTGCGCGGCGGAACGGAAAACGCCGAGTTCATCGTCGGCCTGGGGGCGGCGTGCGAGATCGCGCGACGCGAGGACATGGCCCGCCTGCGCGAGCTGCGCGATTATTTCTGGCAGCAGCTTCGCGCGCGGTTCGGCCAGCGCGTCGCGATGCACGGGCATGAGAACGAGCGCCTGCCGAACACGCTCAACGTCGGTTTTCGCGACGTGGTCAGCGCCGAGCTTTTGGACAAGCTGAGCGACATCGCCGCCAGTCCCGGGTCGGCCTGCCACTATGGCGACGTGAAAATGTCGGCGGTCCTGTCGGCGATGCAAGTGGATCCCGCGACCGGCCGCGGCGCGATCCGCTGGAGCCTCGGCCGCTCGACCACGCGCGCGCAGATCGACGCGGTGGTGGAGCGGCTGGCCGCGGCCATGGCGCACAAATCCGCCTGAACCCTGCGCAGCGGACCGATCAACGCGTGCGTACACGCTGGAGCGAAGGCCGCTTCGTCTGACGAGCGAATTGCGCCGTTCGTTGTCTTCTCCGCGTTCGCCGCGGTGATTGCGGGTTCATCCGCGGCCCGCCATGCGGCGCAGGGCGGCGATCCGCTTTTCGATCGGCGGGTGCGTGCTGAAGAGCGAAGCAAAGCCCTGTCCGGAGAGCGGTTGGGCGATGTAGAGGCTGTGAAACGCCGGCGGCGTGTCGGTCCGAATATTCTCATGAGCGTAGGAGAGCCGCTCCAGCGCGTCCGCGAGGTTGTCCGGATTGCCGACCAGCTCGGCGCCGTACGAATCGGCGGCGTATTCGCGCTGCCGCGAAATCGCGGTCTGAATCAGCAGCGCGGCCAACGGCGCCAGCACGATCATCAGGATCGCCCCGATCGCCCCGAGCGGATTGCCGCCGTCGCGGCTTCCTCGCGAACCGGCGCCGAACCACCAGAACATGTGGGCCGCGTAGCTGATGACGCCCGCCATGACGGCGGCGATCGTCGAAATCAGCACGTCGCGATGCTTGATGTGCGCCAGTTCATGGGCCACGACGCCGGCGACCTCGCGCATCGGGAAACTGCGGAGCATGCCCGCGCTGACCGCGACCGCCGCGTTCCGCGGATTGCGCCCGGTCGCGAACGCGTTGGGCGCCGCCTGCGGGCAGACATACAGGCGCGGCATCGGCAGACCGGCCCGCTCGGCGAGCCGCTCGACCGTGTCGTATAGCTCCGGCGCGTCGGCCCGTGAAATCGGCTGGCCGCCATGCGCCGCGATCGCGATCTTGTCCGAATAAAAGTACGCTAGCACATTCGCCACGCCGCCGAACATGAATCCAAGCAGCAGTCCGCCGGCGCCCATCGAAAAATAGCCGATGAGCATGCACAGCGCCATCAACGATCCGAGCAGCAGCGCCGTTTTCGCGTTGTTCACAAACCGCACGAGCGGCAACCTCCTGTGACCCCGCGCTCCGCAATCGGCACGGTCGGCCGTACCGAGCTTCCTTGTCGCCTGGCGAACTTCACCTGGCGACCAGCGACGCAAAATATGATAGCGAGCGAGAGAGGCAAGGTCGGGTCGCAGCACGAATCCACGTTCACGATCGGCCTGCGAGTGGGGATCGGTCTCCCGCCACGCTTCTTCTCGAAGGATCCTTCGATCAGAAGCCGGTTGAAGACCGATCCCCGTGTTCCAGACCGACGGCGCGGGGCGCCTCTTATCGTTCAATCCTGGCGATCAGCTTGCGCTTGATGCCCAGATTGTGGCCCACGACGCGGCTTTCGGCCCGGACGATCGGCCGCACCAGCGGCGAGCGTTCCTTGATCGTCACGTCGACGCCGTTCGCTTCGGCACGGGCGCCGAGCGTCGCATCGCTCTCGGCCCGGGTGCGGCTGTCGGCGTGATTGAAGAAGCCGACCGCGGTCGAGTCGCTCACGCTGATCGCATGGCCGCCGAGGCTGCCGCGGCTGGTCGCGCGGCTGTCGCTCACGGCGCTGCCGAATTCGCTCAGCGAAGTCGCGGCGGAGCGGCTGGTGGCCCGGCCGGCGAGCACGCCGTCCGCACGCGCGTCGCTGTTGCTGACCGCCAGGCCGCCGATCGTCGCGCTCACGGCCTCGCTGTCCGCCTCGGCACGGCCGCCGAGCCGCCCGCGGGCGTCGGCGTTGGAGTTGCTGATCGCCAGCCCTCGGTCGGCGGTCGCGACCGCGCGGCTGTCCGCGGCGCTGTTGCGGTTGGCGCTCGCGGTGCTGTTGGCGACGGCCCGCCCGCCGTTGGTCGCTCCGCTGATCGCGGTCGAAGTCGAGTTGCCGGTCGCGACCGCAGTCGAAGAAGCGCTGCCGCCGCGGCTGCTGATCGAGACGGCGGTTGCCTCGCCGGCGGAAGCAGTGCTCGCGAGAGTCAGGCTGGCGGCCAGAACGGTAATCAGAAAGCGTTTCATTTTCGGCTCCTTTTTTCAGCTTCGGGCTGCGGCCGCCGGCAACCCGCCGGTCGATCGTCGCCAGTCCATCGACGCGGCGAACGTCCCCGCTATTCAAAAAAGTGCTGGAAGGTCCGAAATCGAGGCGGTACCGGGGAAATTGCGTGAAATCCCGCGAGTTCTGCTGTAAAACCCGCCCCATGACGCAAAAGCACCCCATCCGTCGGCGGCTCTTCCGGCAGCTGGCAACCGCACTGGCAGCAGTGATCCTCGCTCCGTCAGCTGAAGCGGCTGGTGGCGATCCGCCGATTCCCGCCGCGCTTCTCACGACGGCCGAGCGATCCGAATACCGCGCGACGGCCCGGCACGCCGAGGTGGTTGCACTGCTGGATCGACTGGCCGAATCCTCGCCGCTGGCGAAACGCGGCGAGTTGGGCGTGAGCGGCGAAGGGCGCACGCTGCCGCTGCTGATCATCGCCGACCCGCCCGTGGCGACGCCCGAGCAGGCCCGCCGCCAGATCGAAAACGACGGCAAGCTGCTCGTCTTCGCAATCGGCAACATTCACGCCGGCGAGGTCGACGGGAAGGAAGCGCTGCCGATGGTCGCGCGCGAGCTGCTGCTCACGCCGCATCATCCGCTGCTTCGTAGCGTAATCCTCGCGATTGCGCCGATTTACAACGCGGACGGCAACGAGCGCGTCTCGCCCGACAACCGGCCCGGCCAGCTCGGCCCCGAAGAGGGCATGGGCCGGCGCGAGAACGCCGCCGGCCTCGACCTGAACCGCGATTTCATCAAGCTCGAAGCGCCGGAGACTCGGGCGCTGGTTGATTTTCTGAACCGCTGGGATCCGCACATCTTCATCGACACGCACACCACCAACGGCTGCTGGCATCGCTATGTGATCACCTACGAAGGCCCGAAGTGCCTCGCCGGGAACGCCGGGCTGATTCGCTGGTGCCGCGACGAGATGATGCCGGCGATTGCGCGCGACATGCTCGCCAAATACCAGGTGCCGTCGTTCGTCTACGGCGATTTCAATCTCGCGCACACGAAATGGGAAACCTATCCGGCTCAGGCGCGGTACAGCACGAGCTACGTCGGGCTGCGCGGGCGGATCAGCGTGCTTTCCGAGGGTTATTCCTACGCGACATACAAGACGCGCGTGCTGGGGACGCGCGATTTCGTGAAGTCGATCCTCGAATTCGCCGCCGCCAATCGCGAGGCGATTCGCACCAGGCTTGCGGACGTCGACCGCGAGACGATCGCAGCGGCCGCAGCCACGCCACGCAACGATATCGCCTTGCGCAGCGAGGTCATTGCAGCGCCGCAGAAAACGCCGGCCGCCGGATTCATCGAGGAGCTTCAGAACGGGCACAGCAAGCCGACTTCACAGCCCTATGACTACAACGTCGAGCTTTGGACGCATTACAAGCCGACCGTGAGCGTGCCGCGGCCGTTCGCGTACGCGATACCGACAGGCGAGACGAGGGTGATCGAGAAACTCCGCCAGCATGGCGTGGAAATCGCCGAGCTTTCGGGCTCCGTCGAGTGCCCGGTGGAAGTGTTCTCCATCGAAACCGCAAAGCACAGCCTGATGCCGTTTCAAGGCCACAAGCTGGCGTATCTTGACGGCGTCCGCCACAGCGAAAAACGCACGCTTCCAGCGGGAACGATTCTCGTGCGGACCGGGCAGCGGCTTGGAAACCTCGTTGTTTACATGTTGGAGCCGCAGTGCGACGACGGGCTGGCGGCGTGGAACTACTTTGACGAAGGCGCCAAGCCGGGCGGCGAATTTCCCGTACTCCGCATTCCGAGCGCTGTCGATTTTTTGAAACGCTGAAAGCGCCGCTGCGCGAAAACGCCGCCGCGCGAAAACGCGGCCGTGCGAAAGCGCGGGCCGCTGCCCCCTCTCCCGGTACTCCGGGAGAGGGCCGGGGTGAGGGCTGACCGCACTACCGCGTGATCAGCAGCAGTTGATCAAGCATGTCCGATGAAGTGCTGATGACGCGGCTGGCCGCCTGAAACGCCGTGCTCGAAGTGATCAGGCCGATGAACTCACGCGACAGATCGACGTTCGAAAGCTCCAGCGCGCCGCCCATCATCTGGCCCGCTCCGGTCAGCCCCGGCGTGGTGATCACCGGCTCGCCGCTGTTGGGGCCGTTCAGGTAGTTGTTGTCGGTGTCGGCGATCAGGCCTTCGTCGTTCGAAAAGACGGCGACGGCGAGTTGTCCCAGCGTGCGGGACTGCCCGTTCGTGAACGTGCCCGAAACCGTGCCATCCACGCCAATGCCGAAATTCGCCAGCGTTCCCGGCGGATAGCCGTCCTGCGAGGCGGCGATCACGTTGGAAAGCTCCGTCGAAAGGCCGTTGATCTGCGAAAAATCGAGTGTGATCTGAAGCGGCGAAGTCGCGCCGGTTCCGGATCGATCGAGATTGAACTGATTGCCGGTGGCGCTGACGTAGTTCCCGTTGTTGTCGAAGCTGACCGTTCCCGTGCCGATCGCCTGAAGCACGCCGGCGCCGTCGGGCGCGGTCAGGTAGTAGCGCCAAACCGGTCCGGTCGCGGTCAGGGCCTCCAGCGCGTACGACGCATTCGCCACCACGGCGTTGCCAAGCGAATCGTAAGCGGTGAACGACGTGTAAACGCCCGATCCATTGGCTTCGGCGGTTTGCGTGAATGTGAACGGCAGCGAGCCGCCGCCGTTGTCGCTGCGGACCACGTTCGCGTCGATTCCCAGCGCGTTCGCCTCGCCGGCGTTTCCGCGAATGACGAGTTGGCCGTTCTCGATCGTCACGCCCGGCGTACCCGGCACGCCCGCCGTCATGTCGATCCCCGCCGCGGATTGGAGCCAGGTCGCAAAATCGCCGAGCGTGCTGCCGTCGGTTCCGATCACGAACGAGCGGGGCGGCAGGACGCGCCCGCCGCGCGTGAGATTCGACACGGTGATGGTATTACCGGCGGCGAAAAGCGTGGTTCCGGGAATGGCGCCGTCGCGCAAGTCGCTCAGCGCCGTGCCGGCGGCCGCAAGCCCTCCGCCGCCGTCGACCAGCGTTTGCGTCGCATGCGTGGAGCCCTGCGTGGCGATCGTTCCGCCGGCGCTGAGATCGCCGTCGAGCGTGACGTTCTGCGTGGCGTGTGCGATGGAGAGCGTGCCGACCGGGATCGTGAGATCGGAAAGCACGCCGGGCACGACGTTGAAGTTCGAGTCCACCGCGAAACCGCGAACGGCGTGGCCGTCCATCGAGACGAGCCGGTTATTGGCGTCGAGCGAGAAGGCGCCGTCGCGCGTGTAGACCTGCCGGCCGTCGGCGCGCTGCAAGACGAACATTCCGGCGCCCTGAATGGCGACGTCGGAGTTGATGCCCGTGGTCTCGACCGAGCCGGGCGTCATGTCGCGTTGCGTCGAGCCCACAACGGCCCCGAGCCCAACCTGGGTCGGGTTCGTGCCGCCGGTCGTTTCGGACGGCGCGCTGCCGCCCGAAAGGATGCGCGAGAGCTGAAACTGAAACAGCGTGCGGGAACTCTTGAACGCCGTGGTGTTGACGTTGGCGATGTTGTGGCCGATCGTGTCGATTCGCGTCTGGTTGACGTTCATACCCGACAGGCCGGTGTACATCGCGGTGGTGAGACCCATGAGCTGTTTCCTTGCGACGATTCGAAGTCAAGCGGCTCGCGCCGCCATCCGGTCGATCCAGAATCCGCGGACGATCAGAGATGGAATACGCGGCTGAAGAAATCGGTCTTGCGCGCATTCGCGCGGCTCTTCGCGGACGCGCTCGCGGCGCCGCCGTTCAGGTCGCCGGCGGAAAGAACCGTCGCCAACTGATCCTGTCCGGCGGCGGACATCCTGCGCTCCGCCTCTTCCAGCGTCGTGACGTGCGCGACGTTCGAGGCCGCGACGGTCACGCCGGAATCTAGTTCGAGCAGGGCCGTGCCGCTGGCGTCGAAGCGCACGCCGCTCACCATGCCTTCGGCGACAGTCGGCGCGCCGTCGGCGCCGCCGGTGACGGCGACGACATACTTGCCGATCAGCTCGCTGGTTCCGGCGGTGCGCTGCTGGCGGGCGAGCGTGTCGAGCGTCTCGGTGAGCTGGCCGGACAGCTCGATGCTGCGGATCTGCGAGACGTTGCTGATCATGTCAGAGGTCTTCGCGGGCTGGAGCGGATCCTGCTGTCGCAGTTCGGTGATCAGAATCTTGAAGAAGTCCTCGCTCTTGAGCGCTCCCAACCCGCGGTCGGTTTTGATGCTCGTTGCGGGCGTTGCTCCGACTCCCTGCGTGGCTGTCACCATTGAAGGACTCCATTGGATCTTTGCCGCGACCGCGTTCTCGCGGCGCTGAACCGCTGACGGCCGACGCAAACGCCGACCGAGCGACGACGCGCGGCCGCAAAAGGCGGCTACGCGATGATGTTCAGCCGGGGCTCCGCCGCCGGCATGATCATGGGAACGTCCGCTGGACCGGCCGACGCGGACGCCGTCGAATGGGACTCCGTTCCCCGCGGCCGCGGACGATCATCGTTCTGCCCGGCCGATTCGCCGCGACTTCCTTGTCGCGGCTGCGAGAAGTCCGCGAATGCGGACGCGCCATCCGGCTGCATCAGCCGGAACTCGGCGCTGGCGAGGCGAATTCCAACCGCCTCCAGCCCGCTTCGCAGCGTTTCGAGTTCATCGCGAAGCAATCGATGTGCCGCATCGGTCTCGACCAGCGCTTTCAGACGCAACACGTCTTTCCGTAAGTCCAGCTCCAGCCGAAGCGAACCGAGCTCCGGCGGGTCCAGGCGAATGACCGTTTTTGATCTTCCGCGCGACAGTTCGCCGCGCAGCACGCGCAACATGCGTTCGATGTTTTCTGCGCGATCGGTCGTTTCCGGCGCGGGCTCGGTCTTGCCGGTTCTCTCGTCCGCGGGAGCGGTGCGCGGCAACCTGGCAACGTCCAATGGGCCGGCGGTCGGGGCGGCCGGTTTTGCGCCTCCCGTTGAGCCGACTTCGCTCCCGGATGTCTGCGCTGCCGCTGTGGTCGCCGCCGCCGGCAGAGTCGAAATCGTCGGCGTGGCCTGCGCGCTTGTAAAAGCCGCGATCGGTGCGGCGGTCGTCGCCGTGATTGATGACCCGGACGTGGCGGCGGGCGCAGGCTGGGCAACTGTTGCTGAATTCGCGACCGCCGGCTTGCCGCCGGCGTCTGCGGGTGTCGGGCTCGCCGGCGCGCGACCGTCGAGAGACGCGGACTTGGCCTCGGTCGGCTTGCTCGCCGCCGATTCGAGTTCGTCTGCGCAGGCGGTGGACTCAGGGCCGGCATTCGTCTGGCCCCTGGCGGATCGCAGCGTCGATTGGAATGATTCTCGGGCCGTCACCAGCTTCTCGTGAAGCGCCTCCCGCCGCGTTCCGCGTTCGGCGGTCGCGTCGCGCAGATCGCGCCGCTCCGCGCGGGCCTGCTCGGCGTGCTGCAAATTCCCCGGCGCCAGGGCCGCGTTTACATCGTCGACCCGCTCGCTGTCTTTGCGCTGTCGATTGAGAAAGTCAACTTGCCGCCGGGCGGCAGGGTCTGACGCTCCGAGTGCAAAAGTCGGCGGCGGGGTCAGTACGGCGAGAAGCGCCGGCGGAATGCCAGGCGATCTGGCTTGGCTGAAATGGCGCAGCGCGGAGCGCGCCCGGTCTTCGACCTGCATGAGCAACACCTACTTCGAGGCGTCGGCTGAGGTCGTCCCTGACCGCGGCGCGAGCGAATCGGCTCCCTGATTGCGAAGCTGCTCCAGCAGCTCGCTCATGATCTGGCGCTCCTCCGGCGTCTTCATCTGCTGGAGGATGCGCTTGCCTGCTGATTCGGGCAGTGCGCTGAAGAGGCGCACCGCGTCGGCTTTCTGCTTCTTCCACGTCGTGAGCAGATGGTCTTTCGCCAGCGGTGGATCCAGCTTGCTCACGTATTTCAGTTCGCGCTCAAACCCCTCGTCGCGGGCAGTGGCCGAGAATTTCTCCTTTTCGTCGGCCCACGCTTTGCGGCCGCGGTCCAGCTCGTCGGTTCGCGCGATTACGTCCTGCATCACCTGATTCAGCAGATCGCGCTGCGCCGCCACGTCGCGACTCGCTCGCCCGAGGACCGCCCGCTGAATGCGATCGTCGTGCCGGCGCTGGCGGATTTCCTCGGCTGACTGATGCCGCGCCACAGTCGGCTGCGTCGCGGGCTGCGAGGCCGGCTGGGACGCCGCCGACGGCATCTCGTCCAGCTCGCCGCGCAAAACCGACGCGATGCGCTCAACCCGCGCGGCGTTGAGCTTTCCGGCCCCGAAGAGGTAGCCGGCGAGCCCGCCGCCGGCGAGCACCGCCGCCAGCGACACGAATGCCAGGATGCCGTAGAGCTTGCGGATCACGCCTGCGCCTCATCGTCGGATGCCGGCCACCCGCCGGCCTGATGGATCAGCAATCGTTGTGCCACTTCGTCGGTCTCGTTCTGCTCGCGCACGCCGGCGGCGCGCTTCCATTCCGTCAGCCGGCGCTCGCGAAGCTTCTCAAGCACGCGCGTCTGCGTCCGCGCCTGGGCCAGCGCACGCCGAAGCGCGTCCAGCTCCGCAACCAGCGCCTGGCGAGCGATTTGCCGCTCGACGATCGTCCTCCTCAGATGCGCGATCCAGCCGCGCGAGGCGGCCAGATCGCGGATGTTCAGCGGCTGGTCGCCCTGCTTGCTCAGCAGCACACGCTGGCAGCGCGCGATTTCGGCGGCAGCCTGTTGATTCGCATGATCGAGCGCGGCAATTTCCGCCAGCTTCGCGCCGACCTTGCGCTTGGCCTCGCGTTCGCGCAGCTCGCGCACCCGCAGGACCGTCTGAAGCCGAAACCGGAACCGCAGTGCCATCCGCTCTCCCGGCTAATTCGCGCGGCCGCCGCTCAACTCGCTGCGCACCCGGGCGATCGCCTCGCCCAGCCGCCGAAGCTCCTGATCGCTCGCCAGAAAATCGCACTGCTCGCCGCGATCCTGCTGAAGAAACGCGGTGACTGCCTCGCGCGTGCGCACGGCGACGTCATATTCAAGGCTGGAGCCCGGGGAATACGCGCCGATGCTCACCAAGTCCTCGATGTCGTTCCAGACCGCCAGAACCTTGCGTACCTCGCGGGCGGCCCGGCGATGGCCCTCGTCGACTACGTCTTCCGCCACGCGGCTGATGCTGTTGAGCACGTCGACGGCCGGAAAATGTCCGCGGTTCGCCAGGCTGCGCGAAAGCCAGATATGCCCGTCGAGAATTCCGCGGGCCGCATCCGCCAGCGGCTCGTCCACGTCGCCGCCTTCGACCAGCACCGTGTAGATGCCCGTGATGCTGCCGCCCGGCGTGCGGCCCGCCCGCTCCAGCAGGCGCGGCATCAGCGCGAACACGCTCGGCGGATAGCCCTTGGACGTCGGCGGCTCGCCGGCGGCCAGGCCGATCTGCCGCTGCGCCATCGCCATGCGCGTCAGCGAGTCCATCATCAACAGCACGTCGCAGCCGCGATCGCGGAAGTACTCGGCGATCGCCGTTCCCTGAAAACAAGCGCGGACGCGAAGCGCCGGGGCTTCGTCCGACGTGCAGACGACGACCACGCTGCGTTTCAGTCCTTCGGCGCCAAGCTGGAATTCCACGAAGTCGCGCACCTCGCGGCCGCGTTCGCCGACCAGCACCACGACGTTCACCTCGGCCTGCGTCCGGCGGCAGATCATCCCCATCAGGACGCTCTTGCCGACGCCCGTGCCGGCGAAGATTCCCAGCCGCTGGCCCTTGCCCGCCGTCAGCAACGCGTCGATCGAGCGAACGCCCAGGCCCAGCGGGGCGTCGATCGTGCGGCGCTGCATCGGCGGCGGCGGATCGCCGTAAAGCGGCACGCGCTGATTCAGGCGCGGGCGCGGCCCGCCGTCCAGCGGTTCGCCGCGGGCGTCGATCACACGTCCCAGAAGATCCATGCCGACCGCGACACGCGGGGCGCCGCTCAGGCACTCAACCCGGTCGCCGGGCGCGATGCCGGTCGAGTCGCCGAAAACGGACAACAGCGAGCCGCCGCGCTGAAGTCCGACGACCTCGCATTCGATCGCGCCGTCGTGCGCGGTCCTGATCGCGCAGCGCGCTCCGATCGGGGCCGGCAGACCGACCGCCGTCACCGACAGCCCGCGGATCGCCGAAACGCGCCCGCGGACGCGCTCGCTGAGCGAACCCGCCACTTCTTCCGCGAGGTTGTCGAAGACCGTCATCATTGCAGCGCCTCGCCCGGAGGAGGCTGTCCGGCAGGTTCGTCTTCAGGCGATGGCAGCGCGCACGCGGAGGGCGCCTCGCCGAGCAGCAGAGTCGTGATGCGATCGAGTTACGTTTCGATGGTTGCGTCGATGACCGCTTCGCCGGCGACCAACACGACGCCGCCGCGCGAGACCTCGGGATCGGGGACAATCGAAACGTGCTGGCCGCGCTGGACGCTTTCGAGGAATTCCCGGACGACAGCTTCGAGCGTGCCTTGTTCGGACGGGTGAACGTGCAGCTCGACGTCCTGCTGATGGCGGACCAGGTCGAGCAGCCGCCGGACTTCGGCCTCCGCGGCCGAAGATTTCGCGGCAATCAGCCCGCAGACGCGCTGCGCGATCGCCAGAGCGAGCCGGACCAATCCGGTTTCCGCGTCGGCCTGCAATCGATGCCGATCCGCTTCGATCCGCTCGATCGACGCACGCAGGCTCTGCGTCAGGGCGTCGAGATCGGCTCTGGCCTGCTGCCGCTCCTGCTCGACGATTTTCGCCGCTTCTGTTCGCGCCTGGTCGAGGCCCGCCCGCCGGCCCTCTTCGAAGCCGAGTTTCCTTTCGGCCGCGCGGTGTTCGGCGATCACGGCCTCAGCCTGGCGGCGCGTCACCGCGGCCTCCTCGACGGCCTGCTTGCGGGCGCGTTCGAGAATCGCCTCGGCTTTCTCTTCCACGGCGCTCAGCGAGAGGCTGCGCGTCTGAAGCGGGATTTCGCGTCGAATCACACCGGGCACATCGGCCTCCCCGCCGGACAGGCGCAGCGGCGTCGCCCTCGCGGGCCTGACTCGCCGCACGCCGGCACGAAATCAGACGATCATGTCGTTGCCGCCGCCCTTGCCCATGATGACCAGCTCGCCGGCGTCTTCGAGCCTGCGCACGATGTCGACCAGCTTCTGTTGCGCGGCTTCGACGTCGCTGACGCGGACCGGCCCCATGAACTCCATCTCTTCGCGGACGAGCTGGGCGGCGCGCTCCGACATGTTCTTGAAGATCTTGGCCTTGAGATCATCGCTCGCCGTCTTGAGCGCCAACGTGAGCACGTCGTTCTCGACTTCCTTGAGAACCGACTGAATGCCCTTGTCGTCGACCTTGATGATGTCCTCGAAGACGAACATCAGACGGCGGATTTCGTCGACCAGCTCCGGGTTGTGCTCCGTCAACCCTTCCATGATCGCCTTTTCCGCGGCGCGGCCCGCCAGGTTCAGAATTTCCGCCACCGCGGAGATGCCGCCGGTGCGCTCGAACCGCTCGGCGACCAGACCGCTCAGGCGTTTTTCGAGGCCGCGTTCGACCTCCTTGATGATTTCCGGGCTGGTCTGGTCCATGTTCGCGATGCGCGTGATGACCTCGATCTGCCGGTCGGTCGGCAGCCCCACCAGAATCTCGCTGGCCATCGACGACGGCAGGTGCGAGAGCACGAGCGCGATCGTCTGCGGGTGTTCGCCATGCAGGAACGTGAGCAGGTTTTCGGTTTCGGTCTTTTGCAGAAAGCTGAACGGTTGCTTGTGCACCTGGTGCTCGATGGA
This sequence comes from Planctomycetota bacterium, assembly GCA_016235145.1. GTDB lineage: Bacteria > Planctomycetota > Phycisphaerae > UBA1845 > Fen-1342 > JACRLV01. Next base: position 34,532 of record JACRLV010000027.1, on the reverse strand, counting down.
TTCAAGCACGCGTCTGGCGTCTTCGGGAGCCAGTGTCTTTTGCAGCAGAGTCCGGGCCAGCGGCAGGCCGCCCATGTCCATGTACCGCCGCGCCAAAACGAGGTTGTAAAACTCGCGAATGACTTCGGTGCGAATCTCCGGATCGACCCGGTCGATGCTGGCGATTTCGCGTGAGATCTCCTCGACCTTGTCGCGCGGCAGTTTCTTCATGATCCGCGCCGCGGCGTCCTGGTGGAGCGCCAGCAGCAGAATGGCGGCCTTGCGTCCGCCGCTCAGTTCGGCGAGGGCTTCGATTTCCTGGCGAGCAGCCACAATTCACTCCCGCTAGTTGGGAAGCTGATCGACCCACTTCTCGACCAGGTGCGCCATCATGTCGTCGTCGTCCGAGGTCATCCGGCTGACCTGCTCGATCATCTTGTGAATCTGCACCGTTCCCTCGTCGACTTCCTGCGCGTCGAGCACTCCCTCCGCGGCCGTGCCCATCGGCACGGGAATGGCGGGAGCCGGGGCCCCCTCGGATGCGACCGGCTCGACCATCGCACCGCCCTGCGAGGCTGCGGCCCGCGCCCGTGAGGCGACTGTCACGTCCGCCAAATCGCTGGCCGCCCGCCGCGCCGCGTCGATCGCCTCCTTCGGCAGCCCGAGCTCCACGCCGAAGCTCTCGCCCGCCGAGTGCGACTTGGCCATGCGCATCACCAGCGCCAGCGAAATTAGGGCGAGCAACCCCAGGCCCGACGCCGGACCGTATCGGGCGACCAGATCCATTCCGACTTCCATTCCCGCCGCGCTCGACGCCGATCCGGCCACCGCCACGGGCGTGTCGTAATACCAGTCGATTGCAACCTGTTTGGCGTCCGGCGGCATGACCAGCTTGGCGACCTGGTTCTCGATCCGGGTCTTTTGCTCTTCAAAGACCTTGGCCAGATCCTGCTCCGAAGGCTCCTTGCCGTCCGGGTTCTTCTTGCGGAAGATCGATTCGAGATAGGTGTGCGAGACGGCGATTGCCGCGAAGACCTGCTTGACGCTGCCGGCCGGGTTCGTCGTCGTGGTTGTGGTCATTCCCGGCTGGTAGCGCGTCTCCGTGACGTTGTTGGTGGTGGACTCGCCTTCGGGTTCGGCGCCGGCGGCGACTGCCCCGGTGTTCGCCTCGACTCCGGGCTGCCCACCTGACTTGCCGCGCGATGTTGCCTGGTCATTCTTGATCTCTTCCGTCACCACGCCTTCGACCGGCGTGCTGGCGTTTTCGACCTTTGCAGCCCGTTCGAGCACGACCTGCACGCTGACGCGCACGTGCGGGTCGTAGCGAAGCTGTTCCTCGATCTTCTGCTGCGTCTCGCGCTCGACCTGCCTTTGCAACTGGGCCAGGCCCGAACCGCTCTCTTCCGATTCGTTATCCCATTCCAGGGCGCTGCGGCCGCTGCCGTCCACGACCTCGACATTCTTGAGCGGCAAGCCGCGCACCGCGCCGGACACAAGCCGCGCCGCCGCGAGCGCCAGTTGCCGCGAGACCGGCTCGCCGGCGGTGGTCAGCAGCACGCTGGCTTTTGACTCCGGCTGATTGCGGGAAAAGCCGCGATCGCGCGCGTTCAGATTGAGCAGCACGCGCGCATCCTTCACTCCACTGACCTGCTTGAGCATCCGCTCCAGGGCCGTCTGGACCGCGAGCGTCCAGCGGCGGGCGTTCTCTTCCTGCGGCAGCCACGGGTTGGCTTCTTTGACCATCTCGGCGAACCCGATGCTCGTGTCCGCCGGCATCTTGTTCATCAGCCCGAGCTGGGCCCAGAGGGCCGGCCGGTTCGCGGCGGCCCGCACCATCACGCGGCCGTTTTCCAATTTGTGCTGCTCGCCCATCGCCGTCAGGCCGCTGCTGATCTGGGCGGTTTCTTCCGTGCTGAGGGTCTGCTCCACCAGAGCGACCATCTCCGACGACGCCGCCCATTGGGCCATCCACACCAGCGAGCAGCCGACCAGCAGCGCCCCGAACAACACCGCCAACCGCTGCGAGAGTGTGAGCCCCTTGAGCTGCTTGAGCGCGTTCTCGACTTGCTGCTGCATCGAGGCCATCCGTGGCCGCTCCAAAAGGAACACGGCCGGCATTCAATCCTTGAACGCCCGCCGTGCTGTGTCTTCGACGGCTTCAACGTCGCGGCCTTAGCCCCGACGAAACCCGCCCGCCTTTTGCGCTAGATGCGCAGGTTCTGCAATTCCTGATAAGCGTCCACCAGCTTGTTGCGGATTTCCATCAGCATGCTGAACGCAACTTCGGCCTTCCGCGCCGCGGTGAAAACGTCCGTCACGTTCGACGATTGTCCGGTCAGAAGCGCCTGAACCTGCTCGTCCGCCTCGTTCTGCATGCGGCTGACGCGCGCCAGTTGATCCCGAAAGGCCGATGCGAAGTCGTCGCCGAAAGACGAAGCCTTCTCCGGCGCCTTGCGCGGCGGCTGTGCGGGGCCCAGCGGACGAAGCGGATCGAATGAAACCGGGTTGGACATGCGTCGCTACCTGCCTTGTTTTCCGACGGCTGCCGGCCGACTCTACGCGAGCAACTGAATCGCCCGCTGAACCATGCCCCGCGTCACGTTCATCATCGCGATGTTCGCCTCGTACGCCCGCCCGGCTTCGATCGCGTCGATGTACTCCATCGTCACGCTCACGTTCGGATAGCGCACATACCCGCGCGTCGGGCCTTCCCTGGCCGCGTGCGGGTGCCCCGGGTCGAACACGAGCCGGGCCGGCGACTGGTCCTCGCTGACTTTCTGCACGCGCACGCCCGGCCCGCCGCGGCCGTCGCCGCTCGCGAATGTCACCACCCGCCGCTTGTACGGCTCGATCTTGCCGTCTGCCTGCGAAGTCGCGAAGGCGTTCGCGATGTTGCCGGCGATTACGTCCATGCGCACCCGCTCGGCGACGAGCGCCGAGCGTGTGGCGTCCAATGCGCGAATCATGTGGTCCTACCCCTGATCGCGGTCATCAGCGTTTCGAACCGGCTGCGCAGCAGGTTGATCGCCAGGTCGTAGCTGGCGGCGTTGTCCTGCACGTCGGTCATCAACGTCTCAAGCCGCGCGTTGGTTCCGTCATGAAAGAGCACATTTTGCGCCGGTTCGACCGTCGGCTTGACGCGGATCCGCCCGTCGCGATCGGCCTGAAATTGCCGGTCGCCGCGCAAAGTCAGCGCCCGGCCGCTCCGACGAGCCTGCTCGAGCGAGGCGCTCAACGCCGACTGAAACGACTCGACGTCGAGGCGTTTCGCGTGGTAGTCCGGCGTGTCGAGATTGGCGGCGTTTTCCGCGAGAACGGCGTGCCGTTCCTCCGCGAAGCGGGCCGTCAGCTCGATCGCGTTGCGCGTCGGCGAGTTGAGTATCCGGTCGATCCACATACGGCCTGGCTCTCCGCTTTGCCCGAATCCGCTACACGCTCTGCAAGTCGTGTTCCGCGTTTTCGACGGCCTGACTGACGGCTGATAGCGCGACGGGAATCGAGCCGGAGCGACGGACCATGCCCTCGTCGAACAGGCCTTCGTCGCGCCATTTCTTGAGCTTCAGACCGAGCGTCCGCAGGCCGATTCCCAGGGCACGCGCGGATTTCTCGCGATGGCCGGCGAAACGCTGGAGCGTGCGGCAGATCAGGTCGCGCTCGGCGTCGTCCAGGATCGAGCCGTCGCGGTACGAGGCGCGCTCCGCGGCGGACGCGGGGGCCTTCACCGGCCCGCTGAGCAGCGGGCGAATGGTCGCGGCCGTGACGTCGCGGCCGGCCTCCAGCACGCAGACGCGCTCGCAGAGATTCTGGAGCTCGCGCACGTTGCCCGGCCAGGAATATTCCATCAGCAGGTTGGTCGCGTCGGGCGAGAAGCGCGGACGATCCTTGCCCTCACGCTCCGTCACGCGCGTGATGAAATGTTCCATCAGGGCGTTGATGTCGTCGCGTCGTTCCCGCAGCGGCGGGACATCCACCGGCAGCACGCTCAGGCGGTAGTACAAATCCTCGCGAAAACGCGCCTTGGCCGACCACTCGCGCAGATCGCGGTTGGTCGTCGCGATCACGCGCACGTCCACCCGGCGGGTGACCGAGCTGCCGACCCGCTCGAATTCGCGCTCCTGAAGGACGCGCAGCAGCTTCGCCTGAAGCGACGGACTGATTTCCGAGACTTCGTCCAGCAGCAGCGTGCCGCCGTCGGCCAGCTCAAAGCGGCCCTTGCGCATGCGATCCGCGCCGGTGAACGCGCCTTTCTCATGCCCGAACAGCTCGCTTTCCAGCAGCGTCGGCGAGAGTGCGGCGCAATTTACGGCGAGCATCGGCTGCGCGGCGCGCGGACTGGCGGCGTGGATCGCGCGGGCGATCAGCTCCTTGCCCGTGCCGCTTTCGCCGCAAATCAGCACCGTCGCGGTGGATTGCGCCACGCGCTCGATCTTGTCGATGATCGGCTTCATCGCCGTCGCCTGGCCGATCAGGCGGCGCTCCGCGGTCATGTCCTCGATCGTGCGGCGCAGCACCTCGTTGTCGCGCAGCATCTGCTTCTCGCGCACCGCGCGTTCGATGACGATCGCGACTTCCTCGCCGTTGAACGGCTTCTGCACGTAATCGAACGCGCCGAGCTTCATCGCCTCGACCGCGGTCTGAACCGACGCGAAGGCGGTCATCAGGACCACCGGCGTGTCGAGTCCCAGCCGCCGCATCTCGCGCAACAGGCTCACGCCGTCCATCCCGGGGATGCGCAGGTCCGTCAGCACGACGTCGAAGGCGCGTTGCCGGATCGCCGTCAGCGCTTCCTGCGCGTTATCAAACGCCACGACTTTATGGTCCTGGGCGCTAAGTGTTGCGGTCAGCGAATCCCGCATCATCGCCTGGTCGTCGACAACACACACCAATGCCATGGGTTCTCCTCGCGAATCCGTTCCAAAGTTCCTCTTCCGCCGGCCTGCGGCCGATCGGCTCAATCCCCACACTCGCCCGCCTGTCCGTTTCCGCGCCAGGCCGGATTCAATCCCTGATTCGAAGTTCCAAGTGCAATCTCACGCCGCTTCCGCCTCGCCGGTCGAGCCTGCTGCGGCGGCTTCGGGCCCATGCACCGGCAGCGCGACCGAAAACTCCGCTCCACCGCCGACCGCGTTCCGCACCGTCAAACGTCCGCCGTGTGCATCGATCAGCCGGTGCGCGATCGCCAGACCGAGCCCCGTACCCGTCGCCTTGGTCGTGAAGAACGGGTCGAAGATCTTGTCGAGCAGATCGGCGGGTATGCCCGGACCGCTGTCCTGAATTCGAACCACGACGGTTTCGTCCGAGCTGTCGACGGCCAGGTTCACTGCGCCGCCGATCGGCGAGGCTTCCGCCGCGTTGGTCAGCAGATTGATCAGCACGCGCACAATCGCGTGCTCGTCCACGAATACGGACGTCTCGGCCGCGTTGTGGCCGCGGGTCAGCTTCATCGCGCGCGCCTCGAATGCTCGCGCACATGCGTCCGCGGCCTGGGCCAGCAACGCACCGACGGGCCGCGGGGCAAGGCGATGTCCGCGCGGCGTGAGCGCCAATGTGTCCTGCACGACGGATTCGATCGCCTGAATGCCGCGTTCGATCTTCTCGATCAGGGCGCATGCCTCGTCGCCCGGATTGCATTTCGATTTGAGCAGCCCGCTGTAGAGCTGGATTGCGCCGAGCGGGTTCCGCACCTCGTGGGCCACGCCGGCTGCCAGCTCGCCCAGGGCCGCCAGGCGGCGCCGCCGCTCCAGCTCGCGGTCCTTGCTTTCCAGCTCGTCGCGGAGCCGCACGACCTCTCGTTGCAGCGACTCGTGCGTGGCCGCCAGCCGCTCGGTCACCGCCATGTATTCGCGCAGCACGCCGCCGAGCGCGTCTCCCGCGCCTGCGACTGCCTGGCTTTCCGCAACGACTGTCATCCGAGCCTCCCTGCTCGTTCCGCCCGCACTTCAACCCCGCATGTCTGCTCCGCCGGTCGGCCGGTGGTATGCGCCGCGCGCGTACGCCGCATTGGCGCTGCGGGCGTCGTTGACGCTCTCGATGGCGCGTCCGACGGCCTGCTTGCGCGCCGCCAGCAGCGCCCCGTCCTCCTGATCCGTCCGCAGGATGATCTGCAAAGTCCCGTTGATGTCGCGGAGCAGATCCGCGACCTCGGCGCGGGTTTCCGTGTCCAGGCCCGAATAAACGGCCTCCCAATCGCGCCGATACGGCGAAAGGGCCTCGTTGATTCGGGCCAGCGACATGACCAGCGTCTGGCGATCGCGGAGGATGTCCAGCAGAAGCTCGGGGTGGTCGCCGGAGATCAGATTTCGCTGCCGTTCGCTCAACTCGCGCAGCCGCGAATACAGCTCGCTCTGCTCGCGCAGAAGCTGAACCAGCGGCCGTCGCTGCGTCGTCGCCCCGTTCGCATCCATGCAAAGCTCTCCCTGCGTTCCCGCCGTGGGCGGCCGTTCAACGTGCATCCGCGAACACGCCGCGAAGCAGCGGCGAAGACGCGACGGCGTTGAAATACTGTTCCCATGACGATCGCTGTTCTCCGACCGTTTCGGCGAACTCCTCGTCCGGCACGCTCTTGAGCAGCCAGCGAGCCTGCTCGATGGCTCGAGCCGCCTCCGTCAGCTTGCCCTGCCGCAGGAGGATGTTCACGATCTGAACTTGCGCCACCAGCGCGGTGCGCCGCCCCTGGTAGACCGCGGCGGCCTGGCGATACACGGCAAGCGCCGCGTCCAGCGTGTCCGGTTGATTCAGCTCGTAGAGGCACTCGGCGCGGTTCAGCAGGGCCAGCCGCCGGAGCGTCTGCTGTTCCGTCTCCTGTTCCGCGTCCTCGCCGGCCGACTCCGGCTCATCCGGCGCGAATTCCTGAAACAGCTCCGCCGCCCGGCGAAAGCGCTGGTCGCTTTCCGCGCGGACCGCGTCCGCCGGCGCGCCCGCGGGCGGCGACTCGCGCAGCGTGTGCGCGCTGCGCCGATACGCATCCGCCAGAGTGAACCGCGACGTGTCGTATTCCGCGTGTCCTTGGGCCAGCGTCAGGAATTCTTCCAGCCTGCTGATGGCCTGTGCGTAGCGACCGCGCTCATAGAGCAGGTCGCTGAGCATGAACAGCGCGTCCTTGTAGTTCTGGTTGCTCGGGCTGAGCCGGTCGTCCGTCAGCAGTTCGCTGAGCACCTGCTCCGCTTCGTCGTAGCGCGACTCGCCGGACATCACGAGCGCGTCCGCTCGGAGCAGCCGGGCGCGCAACGACTCTTCCACGTTCGGGAAGTTCGCCGCCAAACGCCGATACCACGTCATCGCCTCTTCGAACATCCCATCGGCGGCGTACGCCTGCCCCAATTGCAGCATCGCCGGCGCCAGCCGCGGATCCGAAGAAGTGCTCTCGATGAACGCCCGCAGTTGATCGCGCGCCTTGGCCGGATCGCCGGCGCGGTCGTAGCTCTGCGCGCTGGCCCACAACAGCGTGGCATGCCGGCCGGGATCGACGATCGCCAGGTCGGCCGCCTTTCCGAAGTAATCTCCGGCTTCAAACGTAAATTGTCGCACCAGGACGGGGTCGGCCGACCTCTGCGCCCCCTGTTCGCACTCGTTTCCGAGCAATTCGAGCAGTTCGAGCCGCGACTCCGCTTCGGCGGCGGGCGTCAGATCGAGGCCCAGCGCCAGATAGGCGACGGCGTTGCCGCTGTCCTCCAACCGGCGCCGCGCCGTCGAGAGCTCGAGCATGGTGCGGCGCATCCGCATCATGGCGCCGTGCAGTGCGGCCGGATTACCCGCCAGCCGCATCAAAACGTCTCGGACCGCGCGGCGGGCCGCCGCATGCCGTTCGAGCATCGCCAGCGCGTGGGCGCGGGCGATCGCCACGTCGACCATCAACTGCCCGTGCGATTGGAGCGTCAACACCCGATCGAGCGTGTCCAAAGCCTGCTGAGGCCGGTCCTCCGCCAGGTGTATGCGGCCGTGCAGCCACAGGTTCATTGCGGGCAGGAATCCGGCGCGATCCATCTCGCTGTCGACGCGCGTGTGCTCCCGCAGCCAATCGTCAACGGACTCGATCAGCGGGGCAGCTTCCTCGATTCGACCTGTACTGATATCGAGCCAGGCCCACAGGAAGTCGTGATAGCCGCGCAGATCGGAGCGCTTGAATCGCTCGGCGTGCCGTTCCAGCATGCCGCGGGCGCGCAGCGGCTCTTCGCGGTCGATCGCTTCCTGCATCGCGTGTTGCAGCGCCCACCAGACGTACGCCGGCGCGACGCCTTCTTCCGCCAGCAGCGCGTCGATCGCCTCGCGGCGCTCTTCCTCGGCGCCGGGGCGGCCTTCGAGCAGTCGAACCAGCGCCTGGAGCGACTCGCGCCGAATCGCCGTCGAAGGCTCGCGCTCGAGCGCCTTGCGATACTCCTCGGCCGCGTCTTTGAATTCGCCGAGCCATTCCTGCGCCTGCCCCGCGCGCAACGCGGTGCGGGCGTCGGGGCGCAGGCCCAACTCCTCCGCCTGCTTCTGGTGCTCCAGCACCAGCCGGACGTTGTCGAGGTCGGGCTTTTCGCGCCGCCGTTCCACGCGGCATGAAATCTCCGCGATGCGGTCGTGCAGGATCGCTTGTTGGCGGGCCGGCAGCGGCGGCTTCAGGTCCAGCAGATTCGCGGCGGCATTCGCGGCGTCGTAATACGCCTCCGCCTCCATCAACTTCATTACATCTGCAAGCAGCGGCTCGAACTGGATGGTCCTTTCCGGCGGGCGAATCCGCGAGATCGCCAGGCCGGCTATGACCAATGCGACCACCGCCGCTGGGATCTGCCAGCGATCGCGAAACAGGCCGCGAATGGCTCGAATCAGTTGCATCCGTGCGTCCGAAGACAAGCCGCAATCCGGGAATCGATCGCACCGATCGATTCGGTCGGCGTATGCTCTATCGGAACGCAGACCCGAGCGGGTCCATCAAAACTGCTCCCGGAAATTGCGCGGAAAGCAGGAATTTCCGGACACGCGATTTGGCAAACGGACTCGTCGTTTCCGATACTGTATTGAGTGGATGGGTGTGGAGAGTTATGTCTGATAAGCGGGCCAGCGTGGTGCTTGTAACACTTGACGACGCGCTCGCGCGGCAAGTCAAGGCTGCGGCGCCGGCTCAGCTTGATTGCTATCCTCTGACGCCATCACAGGTTATGGGAATAACGGCCCTGGAGGCCGATCAGCTTTGGATCGACCTCGATTTCGTCGCCGCGATCCCGGCGAATCTCCGCGCCATCCCCGACCGAGTCTACCTATGCAGTCGGCTGCCTGATTCTTCAGGCGATCTTCCACCCGGATTGGTGGTGAAAAAGCCGCTCTGCAACTCCTCGCTGGCGGCACTGTGGGCCGCCGTGGAACACGAAGCTGAAACCGGCGAGAAACGCTTGGAATCCGGCTCGCTGGAAGCATCCGTCACCCAGCCCGCAGGTTCTCTGCCAGACTGGATCGGCGACCTTCACGAAATCGAGTTGGCGGAGTTGTCTCGGCGGATTGTGCGCCTCACCCCCGCCAAGCTTGGATTCGAACACGCTTCACTCTACCTGCGCAGCGGCTTGTCCGAGACGCTTGGTTTGGCAGAGACGACGCTGACGGATTCGGTCGATCTCGCCATCCGGATCGGCGCGGACGCGTCCACGTTTCTCGGGCGCGTAGCGACCGCCGGCGAGACGCTCCGGACAGACGATCTTTCCGCCTCGTGCGGCGACATTGGATTGACTCCGCCGATGGGTCTGAATGGGCCAGCTCATGCGAACGCGCTGCTGATGCCGCTGATCGGCGGCGGCCAGCTTTGCGGATTGCTCGTGCTGACCGGGAAAACCGCGAGCGCGGCCGGTAACCGCCTGGAAGGCGGTGCTGCCCTCCTGTGGCACCGGCTTCTGTGGCACCGGCGTCCTGCCGCTGCGCCGGCGCTCACCGGGAATGCCGAATCGGCGGCGGGTGTCGACGACGCTCGACTCGCGAGTATCGCCGGGTTCCTCGGCCGAAGCGTTGATTTCGCACAGCGGCACGAACTTGCCAAGATCGAAGCCCGCATCGACGGGCTGACCGGCCTGTTCAACTACCGCTGGGCGGCAGAGTCGCTCGAACGAGAAATTGGACGATCCGCGCGCTACGGAACTCCGCTGTCCATCGCGCTGCTGGACCTTGACGGCTTGAAGCCGGTCAATGATCGGCTCGGGCACTCCGCCGGCGACGCCGTGCTGCGCCACGTCGCAGGTCGCGTGCGGTCGATCCTGCGGCAGATCGACGCGGCGGCTCGCATCGGCGGCGACGAATTCGTCGTGATTCTCCCCGCTACCGATCTACCCGGCGCACGTCACGTCGCCGAGCGCATCGCGGCCGCCGTCAGCGGCGACCCGGCCTGCCACAACGACAAGCTGGTTCCGGTTCGGGTCAGCGTGGGTGTGGCGCAATGGCAACCCGGTTGGGACACGGGGAAACTGATCGACGCGGCGGACCAGGCGATGTACGAAATTAAGCGCACGGCCCGGACCGAGGCCGATTGTGCGATTCCGGCGGCTTCGCGGCCGCCGGTGGCGCAGCCGTAGCGTCGCGGCGGGTGACGAATCCTCTCGATACGATCAGGGGGCGAGCAGCCCGTTCTGGTAGAACACGCGCGGGTCCGTATAGTTCTGGAACCAGGGGTGATCGACTACCTTTTGCGGGAAATTGTCGTAGCGCCAGCCGTTTCCGCGCCAGTGCAGCCGCCAAAACACGTTTCGGCCATCGCGAAAATCGCTGGGTTTGCTCATTGAGCCGCGGGCCATGACGGCGATCGTCTTGGCGTGCGCGTCGGCGAACACCGCGTTGAACTTGCCGACCGTGCCGTGATGGTCCGCGATGTCCTGCGGCCGAACGCCCGGATCCGTCTGCTGGTTTCCAGAGGCGATCCCCGCGTAACGAATCTCGTCGGTATTCACAATCGCCTGGAACAACCGCGACTCCCAGAAGAGAAGATTCCGGGCGACTTCGGCGAACTTGTCGAGCGGCCGGCGATAGCCGCCCCAGCGAACGTATTCGGCGCCGACGGGCGCATTGTGGTCCTTCACCGAGAAGGTGTCGCCCATGTAGCTGTTCCCGGTGGCCTTGAAGATGGACTCTTCGAACATCGCGTTGCGCGGCTGCATGCACATTCGGGCGCCGTCGGCGACGCTGCCGAACATCGTGTCGTCGCCGGGCTCGCGGAAGAGGCCCCACTGATCCTGCGGCCCGCTCTGCGACATGGACGAATCCGCGCCGAACACGAAGCGATTCATGAAGCGGCGGGCGGCATTCTTGCCCGGATTGCCGCCCGTACCGCGAATGTCGTATTCGTACCCGACGCCGGCGATGTTCACCTGGCCGTCTGCGCCGCCCCAGCAATGGTCGCCGGAACCCATGAAGAAGGGCGCCGGATCGCCGGGTTGGCGGTTCTCCTCGCGCGTCGCCGGATGGCTCATGTGAAGTTGCTGCTTCGAGTTCTCGCGCGAGTTGTAATGAGCGAAACGGCCAAACTCGCGCAAGTTCGACAGGCACTTGGCCCGCTTGGCCTGATCGCGAGCGCCTCTCAGCGACGGCAGGAGAATTGCCATCAGCAGCGAAATGATGGCGACGACAACCAGAAGCTCGATCAGCGTAAATGCCCGGCTGAAAGACACGCGGACCATCGGAAGATCCTCCCGGCTGCGCGACGAGAAACCGCCATCGCGACCGGCGATCACGCCGATCGCAGCGTACTTCGCGCCGAAAAGTCCGCCGGATCCGTCCGAGTCTCTGTGATTCGGATCAGGGATTGCCGGCGTTGTTCATCCACATCACGCGCGGATCATCCCAGGGATTGAACCACTCGCGCTGATAGTGCTTGGTGCCCGGCAGATTGTCGTATTTCCAGCCCAGACCGCGCCAGTAAACGCGCCAGAATCTCGTGCGCCCGTCGCGGAAGTCCGACGGCTTTTGCATATCGCCTTGACTGCGGCAGGCGATAATCCCGGCATGGCCATCGGCGAAGGTTGCGTTGAATTTGCCGATTTGACCGTGGTGACCCACGATATCCTGCGGTCGCATGCCCGGCCGAGTGGCCCAATACTGCCCGCCGCTGGGAGCCAGACCCGCTGTGGCAATCTCGCTCGTGTTCAGCATCGCCTGGATAAACCGCGATTCCCAAAACAGAAGATTGCGGCCCGCATCGCTGAACGATTCGGCCCGCCGATTGTACCCGCCGGGCCGCATGTAAGCGCCGCCTGACCCGTCGAGATTATGGTCCTTGAGCACGAAGGAATCGCCCATGTAGCTATTTCCCGTCGCCTTGAAAACGGACTCCATGTACATCGACTGTCCGGTCGGATACCCCGCCGTCTGGCGAGGCGGATAAGTCATGAGGCCCGCGCCGGCCGGGTATGCCGCTTCGCCGTACACTGTGTCGTCGCCGGGCTCCTGGTATACCGCCCAGTCCTTCGCGTTGTCGGCGGTTCCACCCGCGAAATTGCCGGAGAACATCAGGCGATTCATGAAGCGGCCTTCCGCGTCTTTTCCTGGGTGCGCACCGGTGCCGGTCCGGTTGTATTCAAAACCCCATTGGTTACTGAGGTTTGCTTGGCCGTTGTTGCCGCCCCAGCAATGGTCGCCAGATCCCATGTAGTACGCATACGCGCCCGGAGGGCTCCCGGGAGGCGGGGCGCCCGGCGCGGTGCGCATGTCATCCAATTCGTATGTGTTCGGGTGCGGCGTGTGCAAGCGCGCTTTCTTGTCTTCCGCGGCGTTGGCGTGCGCGGCGCGGCCGAACTGCCCCATGTTGGACAGGCACTTGGCCCGCTTGGCCTGCTCTCGGGCGCCCTTCAGCGAGGGCAGCAGAATCGCCAGCAGCAGCGAGATGATCGCCACGACGACCAGCAGTTCGATCAGAGTAAACGCGCGCACACGCCTATGGTCGACCATGACGAACCCCGAGCTTGTACACCTCCGCTGCATACATACAGCGAAGGCGAGAACCACTCGCGCAGCCGAACGCGTCCCCGTCAGCGGGCTCCGCCGCCGAAGCACGCGGAACACCAAACGCCGGCGCAAACGAAACCGGACCCAGAGCGGGTCGGCGCCAGAACACACATGCGAAGACGGTAGATTCCCACAAACGGAGTCAGCAGTCAAGAGAAATGTCGCGTCTTCAGGCCGTGAACGCGGTTCACGTGGCTGAGTCGCGGCCGCTTGGTTACGTCGCGATGGGTTTCAGCGTTCCTCTGCAACGGCGGTTCGTCTATCGCTCGGCGGCATTCGGGTAGGTTCCGCTCGCGTGCACCCGGCCGAGCCGGACGTAGTTCTCGATCACAAACGAGATGTAAGCGCGATCCTCGTCCGTCACGTCTCGAATTACGCGCGCCGGGATGCCTACTACCACCTTCCCGGGCGGGACAATCATGCCGGGCGGCACCAGCGCCGCCGCCCCCACCAGGCTGCCTTCGCCGATCTCCGCATCGTCGAGCACGGTCGAACCGATCCCGATCAGCGATCGGCGGCCGACGCGGCGGCAGTGTACGACCGCGCGATGGCCGATGCCGACCTCGTCTTCGATGTCGAGCGGAACGCCGCTGCGCGTATGGATTCCAAGCGTCGGACGGATGACCTGTGTTTGCATATTCGAATTCCCGCCTGATTGTACCATCTGCATCGCCGCGCCGATCCGATCCGTCGGTCAGTCGAAAGATACCGGAATGCGGCATTCGAAGCGTCGGACCTGCGTATCCGAAGTGTTTTTCGCCGCAGTCGCGTCGCCGGACTCGGAGGTCCGACGCTACGGAATACCCTCTGCATTGTCTCTGCGCGCTCCGCGTTCTCGGCGGTGAAATCTGACATCGACCGGCGATGCCCGCCGCACGCTCAATTCGGCGTACCATTTTCTTGACCGTGGCCTAAGAAAACGCCGGCCCGAGCGTTCTATGAATTGAAGATCGCACGTTGGAAGGGTCGTATGGCTGAGCCGAACGACCGGCCGTCCACCGAACCGTTGGCCTCGCTGCTCGCCCGATTTGAGGGGCCGCTCCTGCGCTACGCGCTCGGCCTGACGGGCGACCTGGAGGCGGCTCGCGACGCGGTGCAGGACACGTTTGTCCGCGCCCTACAACAGGACCTGGCGTCGCGAGACGGCCAGATCGGCCCGTGGCTGTTCGCCGTTTGCCGCAATCGCGCCCTGGACATCCGCCGCAAGGAGCGCTTCGTGACGCGAACGATCGCAATTCCGCTCGACGCCGGACCGGCTCACAGCGAGCAACCCGGGGCCGCGGTCGAAGCCGCGGATGATTCGCAGCGCCTTCTGGCGGCCCTGGAGCGTCTGCCGGCGATTCAGCAGGAAGTGGTGCGGCTGAAGTTCCAGGCCGGGCTGCGCTACAAGGAAATCGCGGAAGTGACCGGACTCTCCGTGACGAACGTCGGATTCTTGCTGCACACGGCCCTGCGAAAGCTCCGCGACCTGTGCGGCGGGGCGTCGGAGTAGGCACGAAGGCACGCAGACAGAAGGAAGGCACGGAGGCACGAAGGCACGAAGGCACGAAGGGGAGCATGGGCCTCCGGGCCGGTAAATGGGTAGCACCGGCTTCCAGCCGGTAATTGGGGAGCATGGGCCTCCGAGCCCGTAAATGGGTAGCACCGGCTTCCAGCCGGTAATTGGGGAGCATGGGCCTCCAGCCCGTAATTCGATGCACGAACGAAAAACAGAACCCCAAGCGCCAGCGCGCGGGGCCGGCATTTCCGAGCCCGAAGCGCAAGCGAGGAGACTTCCGTTCCGCCGGCGCCGTGCGTAGTGTTTTTTGTGAAGACAGAGAAACCGAGGTTCTTATGACTCGCCTGGAAAACGACCCGCGCCTGACCGCATACGTGCTGAATGAACTGGACCCGTCCGAGCAGGCGGACGTGGAAGCCCTGCTCGCCGCCGACCCGGCCGCCCGCCACGCCGCCGAGCAAATCCGCGCCGCCGCGGATCGGCTCAGCGCGAGCCTGGCGGCCGAGCCGGCGCTGATGCTGGACGACCTTCGGCGGGCGCGGCTGACCGAGGGCGCAAGCAGCTTGGACGTGCGAGGCGCCGAATCATCGCTGCCGATGCCTGAGTCCGCCATAGCGCGCTCAGCGCCGGGCGCGATCAAATTCTGGGCGACCAGCCTCGCCGCAGCGGCCGCAGCGATTGGGCTGATTGGGACCGGTTTTCTGTTGCCGTCAACTCGTTCAGACACAACCGCCAACCGGACAAGCGTGTCGGCCTTTCTCGGATCGGACATTCCTCCGCCTGCCGTGGAACAACCCGCCTCTCAGCCCAGCTTGTGGCTGCTCTCGATGGGCACAAGCGCTGCGGCTGAATCGCAAGCCACCCCGTACCCAGAGAACCGCTTCGACTTTCCCGCGCAAGGACACCTCAGTTACGGCTATCAGTTGCCCTACGGCAAAACAAACTCGAACGAGCGCCTGGTTGCGCGCGAGGCCTTTCGCACCGAGGTTGAGGGATTCTACGGGCCAAGACAACTTGGCACGCTCGGCTACGGAGGTGACTTTGAGGCTGAGAACTCAGTAGTGCTCAAACTTGATAATTTGTCGGCAGGCGATAGTCAGAAGATTCTGGCCGCTCTATCTCGCAGGGGTGCGAATCAGCCTTCGGGAGTGGAGTTCCAAGCGGGCGGCTACCTGATTTATGGTCGTAACGGGGCGGATCAGACGAAGCAAATTGAGTCGGGGGATAGCTTCGGCCTCCCGGTGCTTGGCGATATTCCCGCGTTGGGTTCGCTTTTTGTGCGCGACAAGATCGCCGAACTCGGCTACGGCGGCGGCTCCGAATCAGCGGGCGAAGCGCTATTCAAAGTCCGCAGTCTGCCGGATCTTGATGCCCTGATCGACTCCGCCGAAGCGTACAGCCCCATCTACCACAACCCCTTCCTGCCCGCGTCAGCGAATCCGCTTTCGACCTTCTCGATTGACGTAGACACCGCCTCTTACGCCAACATCCGCCGCTATCTGCTGAGCGGCCAGCTTCCGCCGCCGTCCGCCGTGCGGTATCCGCCGCCCGACGCCGACGCCGGCGCTGACGGCGAAGCGCCGTTTTCGGCGAACCTGGAACTCGCCGCCTGCCCGTGGGCGCCGCAACACCGCCTGGTGCGGATCGGGCTGCGCGGCTGGGAGCCGTCCGAAGAGCAGCGCCCGACCGCGAACCTGGTCTTTTTGCTGGATGTATCCGGCTCGATGCAACCGCCGAACAAGCTGCCGCTGGTGGTCGAGTCGCTCAAGCTGCTGCTCGGCCGGCTGCGCGACGACGACCGCGTCGCGCTGGCGGTCTACGCGGGCGCGTCGGGCCTCGTGCTGCCATCGACGCCGGCCCGCGAGCAGGCCGCGATCGAAGCCGCGCTCGACAACCTCTCCGCCGGCGGCTCGACCAATGGCGGCCAGGGCATCAACCTCGCTTACGCGATCGCGGCGGAGAACTTCATCCAGGGCGGCATCAACCGCGTGATCCTCTGCACCGACGGCGACTTCAACGTCGGCGTCGCCAATCGCGACGATTTGCAGAAGCTGATCGAGGAGAAGGCCAGGACCGGCGTCTTCCTGAGCGTGTTCGGCTTCGGCATGGGCAATCTCAAAGACGCGACGCTCGAAACGCTCGCCGACCGCGGCAACGGCAACTACGCCTACATCGACTCGATCGAAGAAGCCCGCAAGGTCCTCGTCGAGCAGATGGGCGGCACGCTCCAGACCATCGCCAAGGACGTGAAAATCCAGGTCGAATTCAACCCCGCGGCGGTCGCGGGCTACCGGCTGCTGGGATACGAGAACCGCATGCTCGCGGCCCGCGATTTCAACGACGACACGAAAGACGCCGGCGAAATCGGGGCGGGGCACACGGTGACGGCGCTGTACGAAATCGTGCCGGCGGGAGGCACGCTGCCTGATGTACCGCAGCCGCCCTCGGCTGGTGTACCGCAGCCGCCCTCGGCTGATGTACCGCAGCCGCCCTCGGCTGCCGGTTCGGCCCCGCGCGCTGGTGCTTGGGGGCGGAGAAATGCACCCTCACCCCAGCCCTCTCCCGGAGTACCGGGAGAGGGGGAGGGTTGGCTCCCTCTCCCGGTACTCCGGGAGAGGGCTGGGGTGAGGGCGGAGACGCTGAACGACGTCGTCCCGCCGCCGCCCACGCCGATCGACCTCGCCGCCGAAACCCCCGAAATGCTCGCTCCCGATCCCGAGATCGATCCGCTGAAGTACCAGACGCCGGCGCAGCTCGTCGCGGCGGCGTCGGGCGAGCAGCTTGAGCTTCTGACGCTCAAACTTCGCTACAAAGCGCCCGAAGGCGAGCAGAGCCGGCGAATCGAATTCGCGCTGGATGACGCATCAGGGTCGTTTGATGAAGCTTCGCCGGAGTTTCGTTTCGCGGCGGCGGTAGCGGGTTTTGCGATGAAACTCCGCGGCACGCCGTTCGCCGACGGCTGGACGCTCGATGCGATCGCGGAGACGGCCCTGACCTCGCTCGGCGACGATCCCGATCGTTACCGGACCGAGTTTTTGACGCTGGTGAAGCAGGCGGAGCTGTTGCAGGCCCAAAGCCGCTGAATTCGCCGGCGAAATGAAAACGCCGATATCGCCGCAAGCTGCGTTGGGGTTATGCCCGGCGCAGTTGTTTTTCCACCCCTCCAGCAACTAACATGGTGTGCAGTCTTCTCATGCAGTTTTCCATCCAGTCGGAGGGACCATCGTGTCTCCATTTATCGCGCTCCTGGCGTCCTGTCTGGCAGCCGCCTCGCCGGCCGCCGCTTCGGATGGTCTCGCACAGCGACAGGCGACCGGCCCGTCGCTCGAAGCCCTGAACGCCTTGCTTGAGGATCCGTGCGAGCACGACCTTTGCGGCAAGGCACATGCGGCCCGCTTTCTTCCGCCCGGCGAAGGTGGCGGCGAGGGCGGCGGATCGAGCCCGCGCGAGGCGCTCAGCGACACCGACCTCCAGCACTGCAATCTCGATGTGGAACTCAACGCCGGCAGCGGTGCGCTGACCGGCAGCAACACGATGACCGTGCGCAGCCTCGTCGACGGCTTGACGCAGTTCACCTTCCGGCTGCGTAGCAACATGACCGTCACCGCGGTCACGCTGAACGGAACGACGAACGTGCCGGTCGGATCGCTCATCTCGACGGGCGTCTACGGGCGCATCGTGCCGCTCGACCGGGCGTACAACACCGACGAAGTCTTCACGCTTCGCATCGACTACACCGGAACGCCGGCCTCGATGGGGTTCGGCTCGTACAACCGACTGGTGCTGAGTGACGGAAACGTGCTCATTTTCACGTTGAGTGAGCCATACTACGCGGCGACCTGGTTCCCGGTGAAAGACGGCGACGCATTGGATCCCGGCGACAACGGCGACAAGTTCACGCTGGAGCTGGCGGTAACCGCTCCGTCGACCATGCGGACTGTCTCCAACGGCCTGTTGCAGGGAATCGACGCACTGAGCGGGGATCGCAGCCGCTATCGCTGGGCGTCGAATTATCCGATCTCGACTTACCTGGTCTGCTTCAGCTCCGCGACGTACAACACGTGGACGCAGACGTACACCTACCCGGGCGGCACGATGCCGGTGGAATTCAACGTCGTTCCGACCAGCGACTCCGCCGGGAACCGCCAGGCCTGGGATCGCTCCGTGACGATGCTCAGCGCGTTTCGCCCGGCCTTCGGCGAATATCCGTTCGTCAATGAGAAATACGGCATCTATTACTTCGGCTTCGGCGGCGGCATGGAGCACCAGACCAACACGGGACAGGGCACATTCAACGAGAGCGTCACCGCGCACGAGCTGGCGCATCAATGGTGGGGAGACATGATCACCTGCCGCACGTGGCACGACATCTGGCTGAACGAGGGTTTCGCGACATTCGGCGAAGCGATCTGGTACGAAAACCGGCCGGGCTCCGCCGGCCTGCCCGACTACCTGGCCCATATGTACAACCGCCGGCCGGGAGCGGTCAACGGCAGCGTATATGTTTATGACACCAGCAGCGTGTCGCGCATCTACAGCAGCGACTTCAGCTACCGAAAGGCCGGCTGGGTGCTGCACATGCTGCGGCACGTCGTCGGCGACGCGACGTTTTTCCAGATCCTGGCCGACTATCGCACGGCGTTTGAGTTCGGCGCGGCCACCACAGACGACTTCGCCGCCGTCGCGTCTTCGACCGCCGGCCGCGACCTGACGTATTTCTTCGACCAGTGGGTCTATCAGGTCGGCGCGCCGAACTATCTTTATGCGTGGCAGACCTTCAACGACGGCGCGAACCGTTACCTCCGGCTCTACGTCAACCAGAATCAGAACGCATCCTGGCCGACGTTCCGCATGCCCGTCGACGTGCGCGTAAATCTGTCCGGCGGCGGCAACGTCACGCGCGTCATCGAGAACGACGCCCGGACGGAGCACTACGTGATCCCGATTCCAGCCGCGGCCACCGGCGTGTCGCTGGATGAATTCATGTGGATTCTCGAAACCGGAAGAACGGAAGTTGCGTGGGTCAACGGACCGCCTAAAGTGATCCGCACGGTCCCGGCGATCAATGCGGAGTTCCTGCCCGGCAGCGGCCCGTCGCAGGCCAGCGTCGTGTTCAGCGAACCGGTTACGACCACGGCCGCGAACTACACCGTCACGGGTCCGTCAGGCGCCGTGCCGTTCACGCTTTCGTATACCGCGGGATCGCTGAGCGCCACCCTCGATTTCGGATCGCCTTTGGCGGACGGCTTGTACACGTTGGCTGTGCACGACACCGTCGTCTCCGCCGCCGCCTCGATTCGGCTCGACGGTGAAATCACCAGCGACGCGGTCTACTCCTTCCGCGTCCACAAGAACTGCCCCGGCGACCTCGACGGAGACTGGACCGTGTCGCTTTCCGACCTCACCGTGATGCTGTCCCACTTCGGAACGGCGTCCGGTGCGACCCCCGCCGACGGCGACCTCGACGGCGACAGTGACGTGGACCTGAGCGACCTGGCGTTGCTGCTGGCGGCGTTCGGCGCGGCGTGCTAGTGTATTTAGTCGCGCTGTTTGCATCTTAGCAGGGTGGTCCGGGCGTCCCGCCCGGGTCGGACAACGGGCGAGACGCCCGTACCACCCGTGATGCACTATTTCTGACTAGCTACACTAGTGGTCTGTCAATGCATGATTTCCGGGGAGCATCGGCGTCTCGCCGGTAAGCATCGGCGTCTCGCCGGCAGGCATTGGCGCCAGCCGGTGAATACCGGCGAGACGCCGATGCTCCCCGGGAATTATGCATTAACGAAGTACCAGGAGCCTCTCCCGCAACGTGCAAGAACGCCGGTTGAAAACTGGCGCCGCAAGCCAGCGCGAGGATCGAACGACCCGCCCAGGCCAGCGCGGGTCGCGTCAGGCGGGGGTGGATCTCGGCACACCCCGGGGTCGGCCATAGCCGCCGACCTGCACACCCCGGAGATTTCCTACTCACGTACGCGAATCGAACGACTCGCGTTTGCGCTCGCTTCATCCCGCTGGTTTCGAACACGAGAGCGCCAGGGCTCGCATCCGAATTCCGGCGTGCAGGAGCGCGTCGCGGACGGCGCGCGCTTTCGCGGGTGCATCGGGTGTATCGCTATGCAAGCAAATCGTGTCCGCTCGCACGGGCACTATGGATCCGGTCGGCGTCAGGACGCCGGCGCCGGTCGCGATGCGAACCGCCTGTTGGGCCGCATCGGCGGACGTTGCGAGCACCGCGTCGGCATGCCGCCGATCCCGTAGCGAACCATCGGCCTCATAACGCCGATCTGCGAACGCCTCCGCGGCGACTTGGAAACCCATCTTTCCCCAGACGCCAAGCGCAATGGCGCCGGACTGCCCGACGAGGATCAGACGTAAACCCAGGCGCACCACGGCATTCGCTATCGCCTCGGCAATCTCCGCCTGGCGCATCGCGGCATGGTAAAGGGCGCCGTGCGGTTTGACGTGAGTCAGACAGCCGTGTTGACGAATGACAATCCGCAACAGTGCGTCCACTTGTGACGCGATCGCGTCCTCAAGCTGCGGCAGCGGCATTGCGATCGTCACGCGCCCGAAGTTCGGTCGATCCGGAAAACTGGGATGTGCCCCCACCGCCACACCAAGTTCGATCGCCGCCGCCACCGTGCGGATCATGCTCTCATAGTCGCCGGCGTGACCGCCGCAGGCGATGTTCGCTGAGCTCACCGCACTCAGCAATTCAAGGTCCGCAGAGACGCCGGGTGCGTCACATCGCTCGCCGAGGTCGCAATTAAGGTCGATGCATTCCGTCATGTCGCGATCTCCGCAGCGCCCACCAACCGCCCGCGGCGCCCAAGCTCACCGCGTGGGCAGCTCGACCTCCAGAATTCGCTCCCGCTCTGCGTACAGTTCACGCGCCCGCTCGACGGTCACTGTTTCGAAGGAAATGGACTCGCCCGGCCGAACTTGCCCGAGCGCCGGCAGATCGACCGCGGCGACGCACGCAACGACAGGATACCCGCCGGTGGTGGGATGGTCCGCCATCAGCACGATGGGCCTGCCGGATTCCGGCACCTGCACCGCGCCGTGCAGCATGCCCTCGCTGGGCATGCGTCCGCCGAAGTTCGCTGAGCCGATGCACTCGTTCAACCGCAGGCCGACCCGATCCGATTGCAAGGACACTTCGAAGCGGGTGGACCAGAAGCGTTTGACGGCGGCGGAATCAAAACAATGTCGATGAGGGCCATCGACCGCTCGGAGACTGCGCCGCGCCAGCATCGGTTTCGCCAACGCCCGGGCACGTGCGCCCGCAGATCCGTCCGCGCATCGCCCGCGCGGTTCGCCGACTTCAATCGCATCTCCCGGGCGCAGCATCCGCCCGTCCAAACCGCCGAACTGCCCGCCCAGGTGCGTGGAGCGGCTGCCGAGAAGCGGCGGAACGAGAATGCCGCCCGCGACGCACAGAATCGTGCGCACGCCGCCGCGGATCGATCGTGTAACAAGCCGCTCGCCGGCGCTCAGCTCGAAGGGCGCCCAGGTTGACGCCAGGTGCGTCGATCCGCGGCCCTCGATCCGGGCTTCGATCTCTCCACCCGCCAACACGGCGATGATGTCGCGCTCGCACGCGAATGCGCCGCCAAGCAGCGTCATCTCGATCGCGGCGGCGCGGTCCTCGTTCTGGAGCAGCCGATTTCCGATTCGCAAAGACAGCGCGTCCGCCGCGCCGCCGCGGGCCACGCCGACGGACGCCCAGCCGGGACGGCCGAGGTCTTGCACGGTCGTGCACATTCCGGGCTCGATCACTCGCAAAGCGGTTCGGCTAGCCATCGACCGCACGGCCTCGCATCTGGGCCTCGAATTCCGCCAGACTGATCGGCATGAAACGCACCAGATCGCCCGCGGCGAGCCGTGCCGGGGGCGTTCGCCGCGCGTCGAACATGACCAGCGGCGTCCGGCCGATCAGTCGCCAGCCGCCGGCGCCGGGCGTCGCGTAGATGCCGGTCTGCTCTCCCGCGATGGCGACGCTGCCCACGGGCACGCGCACCCGCGGCGAAGGCAGCCGGGGAGTCGCGATCTGCGGCGGCAGACCGCTCAAGTACCCGAATCCGGGCGCAAATCCGATGAAAGCAACACGGTATGTCGGCGCCGCGTGCAGGCGGGCGAGTGTGGGCAGGCCAATACCGTGCATGCGAGCGACTTCCGGGGCGTCCGGGGCACACGGCCCCTCGTAACAAACCGGGATTTCCACGATGCGTGTCTGCGTCTCCGCTCGCTGCTCGACCGACGCCGACAGGGCTCGCCGCACGGCGACCACGGACCGCTCGGCGTTCAAGCCGTTCAAATCGAATTCGAGCAGGATTGTCGCATAGGCCGGCGTGACGCCCACGAGTCCGGGCAGACCGGCGGCTTCCAGCGCCGCGGTCGCCCGTCGCACGCGATCCTGCGTCTGAGGGGAGCCTGCCTCACCGAGCGCGAGGCGCAAGTGCCGCTCGCTCGCCCAAGCAAACTGCGTCTCGGGGCTCTCGTTCACCACGAGCCGATATTACGCGAAATCATTCGATTCAGCGGATCCGAGGGAAATCAACGCACGATGATGCCGTTCGCCAATCTCCTGGCCGCGACCGTCGGTCCAATGCACGATCACCGCCGACACATGGTGGTCCATCAGCCTTTTGTTTTCTGGTGCGGGCAAGATCCGAATTGGGGACCGGCCGCTGGTTCGGAGAAATGTGGGGCCGGAGGCTGGTGCGGAGACATGTGGGGCAGGCCTCCGGCCTGTCTCTTCGGAAACAGGCCCGCCTGGCGCAGGAACCGTTTGCGCCGAAGAGGCAGGCCGGAGAGCTTGTGAGTTTTTTGGCAAACTCCAAAGGCGATCGCCGTTTCTTGCTTGAAAACGCGGGCGAGACGCCCGCACTCCCGAAAAAATTCACAAGCTCGGAGGCCTGCCCCACAGAACTCATCACGGACGAGCACCCGTTCCCAGGCAGCAACCAGAAAATCAATGGTTGGCGAACTAGAAGCCAGGAAACTCATGCAACGCCGCCGTCAATTCCACAGCCGCCGGCATGGACACCGGGCGAATCCCCCTTGTGCGCCGCCTGGCCATGCCTCACCATCGAGGCGGTCGATTTTCGGCATTGCGCCGAGAAGGGAGCATGTCATGGAGCCATTTGAGAACTTCGATTCGATGGCTGATGCGTTTTCCCGCTGCAACGCCTATTCCCTCGGCGAAGCCGCAAGGCTCGCATACACGAGAGAACCGAACTCCGTCAGCGCGACGCTCGCGGACTGGGGATTTGAACCGCCGACGCTGCTCGACCATCGTGATACGCAGGGGTTCGTCGCACGGAATGACTCGATCATCCTGATCGCGTTTCGCGGCACCGAACCGCGCGAACTGGCGGATTGGCTCACCGATATCGACGCCCGCCTCGTTGCCGGCCCCGGCGGAAAGGTGCATCAGGGATTCCTGGGAGCCCTCTTCGACGTGTGGTGGGAGCTTCGCGCGGCGATCGACGCGCAGCAGGATCCGGCACATCCGCGGACGCTCTGGTTCACCGGGCACAGCCTCGGGGCGGCGCTCGCGACGCTCGCGACGGCGAAACTGCGGATCGAAGAAGACAAGCCCGTCGCCGGGCTCTACACGTTCGGCTCGCCGCGCGTCGGCGACAGCGAGTTTTCCGGCCGATTCGACGTCGATTTTCGAGCAAGGACGTTCCGATTTGTGAACAATCGCGACGTCGTCACGCGCATCCCGCCTCGACTGCTCGGATACCGGCACGTCGGCGTCGAATGCTATTTCGATGGGGATGGCGTGTTTTCGCAATCGCCCGCCCGCTGGATGCGGTTCCTGGAGGAGGTGACCATAACGGTCGAAGCATACAAAGAACTCCCGAAGAACGCCTTTGATGATCACAGCATGGACCGCTACGTCGCCTTGTTGAAGAGTCTGTGCCCGTGAGGGCCGCGGCGCAGCCGAGTCGCCGCGATCACCGGCAAATCCGATACGGCCGCGCAGAGGCCCTGCCCATGAGCGGGTGGGCGGGGGCTTTGCGGCTCCTGCTTCCCCGCGGCAACCACGCGCCCGCGCCAATTCCGGCAATTCACAAACCCGTGAAGCCGCCTGGTCGCATGAGAAGAGTGCCCCCCGGTTGTTCGCCAGATCAGCGAACCTAGGTCGAGAAAGTCGATTGTCTTTGCAAACCATCTCAGCGATTGTCTTTGGAGAATAAACCAGATTTGCCCCCCTGTGCCAATCCCGGTAGGATCGATCTGGTCATGCAGCCCGACATCGACATCATCGACGACAGCCGGGGAGCGTTGCAGTCGATCAGAAAAGCGCTGATAGAGCTTTACGCTTCCGTCGGCGCCGACCCGGCCTCGCCGCAGGACACCGCACGGCGTTTCGGGATCAATCGGAACCTGACCTGGAAGCTCTCCCGGGTGATGAGCTCGCCCGATCCGTTCGCCGCGCTCAATTTCCTTCCCGGGCAGCAGGGTATCGACCTTGTGATTCGAGCGTTTCAGCGGGCCGGCGCGCCGCCCGACGTCCTTGCGGCACTCGCCGAGGCGATGGGACGCTTCAACGAAGTAGTGACGACGCACGCCGGCGGCCGCGACCAGTTCGAACTCACGCTCGAGAGCACGGGCGTCTTCGAACGCGAGCGCAGCCTCGAAAGCGGCCGGGAACTTGCGTTTCGCGGCAACAGCATGATCTGGGGCGTGCAGATCCGGACGCGGCTGCTTTGCACCTTCGCGGGGCCCTCGGCCGGGCGGTGCGATGCGATCGATTTCGTGCAGGTCAGCGGCCTGTTCGATTTTCGTCGCCTGCGGCCGCAAGCGCGTTGGCGCCTCGGACGCGCTCGCGTTCATGACAACACCGGCGAAAGCCACCCCGATATCCGCCCGCGCCCTTTGGCGCCGGACAACGGGATTCCGCACGCACCATTCGTCATTCCGGAATTCTGCTCGAACAACATGCCGGCGATCGAAGCCGTTGACGGTCCGGACGGGACGGAGCTGGTTCTTCCAGGCGGGCCGGTGGGGAACACCGCGGCGTTCGACTGCGTGCTGGGAATGCTGGTGCGCGGGCTGCCGCGTTTCGCTGACGAGGAGAATCCGACACACTCCGGCGCCGCGCCGATCAACGCGCCCACCGAGAGACTGCTGATGGACGTAATCCTCCACCGCGACCTCGGCGACGGGCCGTTCACGACGAATGTGTACGGCTTCCCCCACGGCGGCTTGGATTCGCCCGCGGCGCAGAATCAGCAAAACCTGTTGCCCATCAGCGCCGAGGTGGAGGAACTGGCGGGACTTCCGCCAACCATCGCCACGCCGATGATTCCGCGCTACGGCCAGATCGCGGCGCGGGTCTATGAGCAAATGAACTGGAG
The DNA here is from genome assembly GCA_016235145.1 of Planctomycetota bacterium. Lineage (GTDB taxonomy): Bacteria > Planctomycetota > Phycisphaerae > UBA1845 > Fen-1342 > JACRLV01. Next base: position 8,726 of record JACRLV010000027.1, on the reverse strand, counting down.
TCCGAAGGACTTTCGCGGCTGGCGAATGTCGATGGCATACCCGCCCATGTCGTCGGTGGTCGTGCTCAGTTGGAGGCTGCCCACGGCGCCGAAGTAGCCGAGCCGTCCGCGCCAATCTGGCGCCGGTGCGTTTCCTCACTCCGTCGCCCTGTGTGACGCGGCACGGCAGGCAGCTCGGACCCAGCGCTCCGTTCTCTGTTCACCGGCGAGGACGCCGGCGCCACAGAATTTGAACTCGCTATTCGCTACTCGAAACGCGCTATTCAGGCCGCTCGGCCCCCGGCCGCGCCGGTCGCCGCTCCGCTACGGCTTGTCGTCGTCCTTGTCCTTGGGCTGCCGCTTGATCCGCTTCTCGCCGGGCTTGTCATCGTCGCCGGCCTTCTTGCGGAGGTTGCGCAGCTTCTTCGGCGCGGGCGCGTCGTCGGAACGCGGCTTTTCCGGCGCCTTGCGGATCGCCTCCGGCGACCGGCCGCCGAGCGGCGAACGTTCGATCTTCACCCGCTGCGATTTCACTTCCACGGAAGGCCCGCCGGCGTCGGGCTTGTCGCCGCCGCGGCGAAGCAGGGTCGTTTTCCCTTCGACCTCGCGGCGCTTGTCCAGGAACGAGGCGAGCTTGCCGCCGGTCGCGCTCATCTCGGCCCGGCGCGACGCGCTGAGCGGCTTGAGCTGCACGTGCGTGCTCGATGCTCGAACCGCCGCCGCCATCGGCTTGGCGATCGTCAGCTTTCGCACGTCGATCGAGCGATCGCCGTCGGCGTCGCGCTTCACGGAGATCGACTTGATCCGCGTCTCCTGAAGCCGCAGCGTGCGGGCCGGGCGGGCGTCGACGTGCGCGACGCGGAATTCGAAGTCGCGCCGCAGATCGCTTTCCCAGCTCGCGTTGATCTTCACAAAGTGCGTGCGGGTCTGCGTGTAGAACGGGTCATACACGTGTACGCGTTTGGCGCTCTCAAACCAGGGGCAGAATCCCGCCTGGCTGTATTCCACCGCGTAGTAATCGCCGAAGTAGTAGCTCCCGGTGTGAACCTGCAAGAACATGTGATCGACGACCACGCTCACGTCGATCGCGAAGCTCGGGCTGTAGTGGTACTCGCGAACCGCCGCGACCGGTGTCGAGAACGTCACCGGCGCGAACAGCACGCCGCGGCGATCGATCGGATAATCCCAATGCCCGTCGATGAAGATGTAGCCGCGCGGCGTCCAGACGTACGTCGCCGGCGACCAGACCCAGTCGGGCCGCGCCACCATCCAATATCCCGGCCGCCAGACATAGCCCGCCTCGCGCTTCTGGTAGACGCGCACCTCGCGCCCGGTTCGCGGATCGCGGTACGTGTCCACGTCGTAGCCCCAGTTCGCTTCCCAGTACCAAGTGCCGGGAACCCAGACGTGTCCCGCTGACGGCGGCTCGATCGGCGGGCCGGCGTCGGCCGGCGGCGGCGGAGGCGTCGGCAGGTATTCGATTTCATCGCCGTCGTCATCGTCCGCGGGCAGCCACGTGCCGGGAGTGTAAATCCAGGCCCCCGCCGTCTCCGTCCAATACCCGGGAACCCACTCGCATGCCGGCGGCGGCACGCGCCAAACGCCGCTGACCCAGATGTAGTTCGTCAGATCGTCATCCCACGCCCAATAGCCGGGAATCCAGACCACATCCGCGTCATTCCCGAAATCGACGATCTCTTCCGGCGGCACTTCCGGAACCGGCGGCGGCGGGACGTGTCTGACGCTGGGCGGCGGCTCAAGTTCGACGATCGCGGTTTGAGCGAACGCCTCGTGCACCGGCCCGCGCGTGAGCACTTCGACGTCGACGCGCCTGTCCTGCGAGCCGACGCCGACGCGAACGTCGACGCCGCCTTGGGCAAACGCTCGGGAAATCGGGAACAGCGTGACGCCGACGGCAACAGCGGCGGATGCGATGCTGCTTTGGAAGAGCCGCAGTTTCATGATCTTCTCCTTATCGATGCGCGATCCATCGCGCGATGCAGAGTGTAAGACACGACGCGGCCGCGGGCAGGTGTATTCAACAAAAAAGCTCGCTGACTCGCGTCGGCGAGGCGACCCGAAACGGGTTTCGCCTGCGCGCGGTTCGCCGCAATCGGCTGTAAATAAACAGCTTAGAGCCGCGGGCGGGGTCGATTCATCCACGATTGCGAATGCGATTCCTGCGGGTTCCAGCCTCTTTTTTGATCCCAACACGTCGAAGTGTGGCACGGTCAAGCGGCCGCGCCGGAAGACGCGCGAATAACGAGCAGACACAAGGCGGCCGCTTGGCCGTGACTTCGCGCAGCCAGTCGCCCTGCGGCAAGCACATGGCCAGACGGCACCAGCACCGCGCCGCAGGTAGTTGGTCTGTGCATCGTTCGCCGATTTGATGACGCCGCCCGCAGCGGCCGGCGCCCGCCCTATTTCGGGTTGTTCGCCGGGGCATCTTTCTTCGCGGCTTCCCGTTGGGCGCGCGTGGGGAGACGATCCAAACGAGGCTTCAGTTGCTCCTCGAAGATGCGTTCGACGGGCTTCAGCATTTCGGCGACTTGTTCCGTCACACGCGATTTTTCGCTGTCAGCGGGCTTGGACAGCAGTTTCATCTCGATCTTGTTCAAAGCGTCCTTTTTGGTGCGCAGGTAGGTCGTTCGTCGCTCCTGGCACTCATGCAGGATGAGTTGCGCCTTCTGCCGTTGCTCGGAATCGAGAGCATAACGATGAATGAACTCGCGCGTGTAGCGCTCCCATTCGTCATCAACCTTGTTGGGAACGATCGCGGGCTGCGAGGCCGGCCCGGCAGCAGGCGGCCCACCGCCGGAATTCTCGGCACCCGCCGCGGCGAGTTGAGATCGCCGCATCAACTCCTTCCCACGCTCAATCAGGCGTGGATCGGTTTGAACCGCGCCCTCTTTGCGCAACCGCAGGTATTCGTCAGAAGCCACGGGCGGCTTGCCTGCAACGAACACCTTTACCTCGCTTGCCCCATCCACCTTGACTTGCATTCCCGTTCCGAAGCCGATGGATTCCGGCGTGAGCGAATCGGGAAGCCGGTCGCCCCCAATCTCCCGCGACTCGACGTCCAGTTGCGTGACGATGTTCCCGGCGATGTCGAAATACGTGACGCCGGTGGGAAACCACGTTCCGCCCTCCAGGACATAATCGCTGCGGCATTCGGTGAATATGCGCCCGCGATACACATACTGCGATCGAACGGGGTTCCAGCCTTTCGACGGATCGATTTCCCAGCGAATCAGCGTATCATTGTGCGGAAGCTTCAATTCCACTTCGTAGATCCCGTCGCGGATGCGCTGCCGATACAGACGCTCGCTGCTGTCTTCCGCGGGATAGTTCCAAATGGCTTCGGCCACGGAAGCGGCCAGATGCGGAACGGGAAGCAGTCCGATGTTTCGCACATCCAAGGACACATACGGCGACTTCTCGCGCGAGGACGTCTCGCCAATCAGATAGTCCGTCTCCAGCATCCAAGCGTCCGTCTCGCGAAACAGACACGCGTTCCGCGATTCCGGAATGGGCTTGCCGCCCTCCCGCCACGCGGCGATTCCGCCCTCGACGCCGTAAATGCCGCCATCGACGCCGTCGTTGTCGAACGCACTATCGCTTCCGGCGAAACGACTGCGATACTGCTTCCTCATTCCGGGAGCAAACTGGTCGAAATAGTCGGTGCGCGACCAGCGAATGTCGGCGCGAGTGATCGAGCGCCGGGCCTGCTCCATCGCTTGCAGGGCAGACGGCCGATCCAAGCTGAACCCGTCCTCGGCCGCCTGCCCGGCGCCGACCAACGCAGCCTGTACAATTGCAAGGACGACAAGTAACGGCGTCATGTTGGCCTCCCTCGCGCCCATTCGACCAGATTCTCGATCTCACGCAAGACAATGCGAACCGGATTTCCCTTGATCATCCCGCCGTCGACTAGAATTAGCCGATGGGGGTGCGCCACGGTCAGCATGCCACACGATGGACTTTACCACGTCACCAGGCCGGACACCTAAAATCACTTGAGACCGTATCAGGGATCATCATCTCCGCCGACAGGAGCACTGCATGACGCGCCTCCCTCACCTGATGCTCGAGCTCGGGGCGTGGCTCGCATTCGGTCCGCCCGCCGGCGCACAGGTCACCGAAATCATGAGCGTGTATCAGCACGGCGTTGACGGTCCGCCCGCGCCGCCGCATGTCGTGGTCGTTGATGTGTACGTCGACGTGGCGACGACGGACGTGTGGACCGCGGCGGGGATGCGCGTGACGGCGCTGAACGGCTGCTTTTTCCGCTACGCCGACGGCGATGCGAACACGCCCGGTTTGCAGCCGAACCTGATCAACACCGGCTCCGCCAATGATCGGTTCGTCAACATGGTCAGCAAGCCGCGCCGCCGGGACTCCCCCGCCCGATTCGACAACTGCGGCGCGGAACTCGCCGGCAGCTACGAACCGCACGCGGCCGATCCGGTCCTGACGCCGACCGAGTGCAACGTGATCTGGTTCGCGCCGATTCCTGAACCGCCCTTGCCGCCCAGCTTGGACGGATACGTGGCCCGCATTGCGGTCGACTATTTGAGCTACTTGCCCAGCGGCGACCTGTACCCGTACTTCGTCACCGAGGACCACCCCGCCGACGCATTTCTCCTGGCGCATTGGAGCACCGGCACGGCGGCCCCGGGAATCGCGAACGCCACGTACTGGAACCCGGCGCCGGTCGGATACGACTACTGGCTGTGGACCGTGCCGGAGCCATCCGCACCAGCCTTCTTCGTGCCGGCCGCCTTGGTTGCGGTGCGAGTCGGCCGCCCGCCGCTGCGGCGCCGCACGCCGCACAAGACCGCACATCAACCGGCTGCCCTTTACGGTTTCTGATTCGGCATGGTGCTCACGGAGGAGCGCCAATGATGAATCAGCGTCGCGAATCCGAACAGCGTCGCAATCGTATAGACCGCCGCCGCGGCTCCGAAGATCATCCAGTTGCCCAAACCGGGATTGGACAGCGCCTGGTCATACAGCCGGTTGAGCGCCAAGCCGATCAACAGGAAGTAGAACAGGAAGAACAGAACCAGCAGCGAACCGGCGAACTGTCGATCCATGACCCGGAAAGCCGGCCGCGATTCGATCCAAGCTTCCCAGCCCGGCGAGCATTCCATCTTGGGCTCGATGTACTCGCGGATGTAGCGCCCGGCCCGCATCATGAAATTCTGCTGCGCCAGGAAGAGCACCATCAGCACCAGCAGGAAGAACGGCAGCGCCATCCAGAGCGGAATCGACGCCTCGAGCAGAAAGTAACTGGCGGTCGGAATCCCCAGCAGTCCGATCACCACGATCCAGAACGACCTTGATTGGTGACCTTCGATCTCGTGGCGCAACGTCGCGAACTGCTGGACCAGAAACTCGTTCTTTTCCATTTTCGCTTCTCCTGCAACGAGGATGGTGAATTGTGCGCGCGCCATTTTCCACCCGGCCTCGGTCGCATGCAAGCGCTTGCAGCAAGCTGAAGCCGGCGCTTTGACACGATGTCGAATGAGTGGGTGTTTTTGCCAATCAATGTGGTTTTCGACGCAAACGCAGGCGCACCGGAAAACAGCGGGCCCTGGATCGGCAATCCTCCAGGGCCCGCGAACTTCCGATGGTTGCTTGGGCCGACATGGGGCCGGGGACCGTTGCGTGCAGCGAATCGCCGCGGATGCCCCGCTCGCGCCCTCTTACGGCGGCGGTATTTGCGTCGCGCCGCTCGGAATCACTCGCGTCGGCGTTCCGGCCGAGCCGAGTGACGTTACGCCGATCGTTCCGCTGGCCATCGTTTCCGGCGGGCACATGCCGTTGCCGGCCCAGAGCATGTAAAGCTGCATGCCGATTCCGTTGGTCGTCGCGTTGTCGCGCAGGAACTCGACGAACTCCTTGCTCATGGATTGGTAAAGCAGCGTGACCTCCGCCCGGACGGCCCGGCGCGGGATCGCGTAGAGCGAAGAATCCCAGTTCTGGCCGTCGGCATAAACCGCTCCGACCGGCGCCGCGCCGACGGAGTTGTACGCCGCATTCGTGAAGCCCAGCGGCGGAATGCGGTTGTCCTTCAAGATCTTGTTGTTGAGCGCGAAATGGAACTCGGTGTTGGCCGGCAATCCGACGACCGGCGCGATGTTCTCGCCGATCACCGGCATCGCCTCGTATACCTTGATCTGCGAGTCATGCACGAGCGTACCCGTGTTCGCGTCATACTGGCCGGACTCGCCGACGAGTCGGTTGCGGGCATCATAGAACTGCACGCGCAGCCACATGCGGCGGCCTTCCGGATAGCCGGTCGGCAGCTTGTGGCCGGTGCGGTTGATCACCCTGACTTCGAGCTGACCGGCGACCTGTTGAAGCTCAAGCTGCGCCGCATGCTGAAGCATGTACCGCGAGCGGATAATGGCGGCGTCCAAAGCCGGCTTGTCGACCGAAGGATCGAATTGATCCAGCACGTCGGTAAGCCAAACGCTTCCGCCGGTCATGTCGTGCAGCGGCAGGTCGTTGCGCTCGGGGGCGAAGGGCAGGCCGCTTCCTTGCCCGGTGACTGCCCGCATGTGGCAGTCCTGGCAGACGGTGACATAGTCGCGATTGCCGCCAAGCTCGGGGTTGTAAACGCCCTGCGGCGTGTTGTACGCGCTGAAGAACCACTCGCTGTACGTGCGCTCCGCCGGACCGATCTGGTGTGATCCGAAGTCGGCGGCGGGTTGATCGAATGCGCCGGGCAGGTAGGTGCCGTCGGGCTGCCGCACGAACACCGGGTTGCTCACGTCGTGGCACATGCCGCAAACTTCCGCCTCTCTGTGCAAAGGCGAGTAGAGGAATTCGTGCGGCGTGACCGGGTCTTCGTATGGACCGCGATGCTGGGATTCGCTCGGATCGACGACCATCTGGCCCGAAGTGTAATGCGTCGGCACGGAGCGCAACGCCGCCAGGATCGGCTCGTCCTCGACCGGGCTGACGCCGGCCTGGTAGATCGGATCCACCAACCGATGGCACAGGGCGCAGGCGACGCCGATGCGATCGTCCGCGAGCATCTGCGAACCGTTGGTGGGCGTGCTGCGGCCCTGCAACCAGCCGCGCGGCATGTGGCAACGCAGGCACAGATCGCCGGATTCCGGAGCGTCGTGGTTGGCAACGTCCATCGCGGCCAGGAAGATCGGATCGATCGATGCGTACGCCATCAGCGTGCCGCGCCAGTTGAAGTGCGGCTCGACCGCCAGGTTGTAGTCGCCGTGGCACACGCGGCACTCCGCCGGCGAATTGATCGGTCCCGCGTCGAACGCCTGCGAACCGGGCATGTCGAAGTCGCGGAGCGTGGTCGGCACGCGCCCGGTCGCGGTCGAGGCGATCGTAAAGAAGGCGTCGCTGGTGTCCGCAGCCTGGTTGTTGGATGGATCGAAAACGTCGATCTTGATCCGCGCCTGCGCGGTCGGCCGGTTCTGGACGAACCACGTGAACGAGCCGGTGTTTGGGGCAAACAGGGCCAGCGGATCCCAATTGGCGCCGCCGTCGAATGTGACATAAATGTTGACGTACGCGATTTCGCCCCGATTGTCAGTCGCCGTCCATTGAATCGTCTGCTGCGAACTGCTGCCGAGCGTCTCGCCGCCGTTGGGAAAGAGAACGGTCACCTCCGGCGGTGTCGTGTCGCTGCCCCACGCGGGCGTGACGTATCCGTTGATCTGAAAGATGTCGACGTTGGTCACTTGGCCGAGATTCGCGCGGCGGTTCGGTTCGGCGTCGCCTGAACCGCCAGACCATATGGATTCAGTGTTCCGCCGCCATTGAAGTCATAGTGGCAGACGCCGCAGTGCTGAGTTCCGCCGATGCGATCCAACCGCGTATTGGTCGCTTGAGGGTAGGCGTCGAAGAACTCGCGACGATACGTGTTCCGGGCCAGGGCTTCGTGCACGATCGCAGCGGCCAAAGCGGCAACAAGGAGAAGCTTCAGGTGGAACGAATCAGTATGGGGAGCGCGCATGTTTTCCTCCGACGGGCTGACTTATCGGACTACCCGTGCTCTGCACGAAATGCGACGAACATCCGTCGTTTTCGCGGCAAGCCGCGTACCAGATTCACGAACCACCTCGCGAATAATCGAGCCGTCCAGCACAGCCAGCGTCGCCGACACGCAGACCAGCGAAGATGGCCTGGGCGGCGCTGCCGCCCCGGCGTGAATTCCCCAGCGCGATTTCCAGCCGAAGAAAACCGCATACGTCGCGAATACGGGGGGACGGCTTGCGCGTTCGTGAATCGAACGGTTTTTGTAATTCCGCAAGTCGCGGGAGCGATTAGACTTTCAGTATGGAAACACCGAGCGGCGGGATGTTGAGCCGGCTGACGGAGAGGATCCTCGGCTGGGTCGGGCTGGCGGTTGTGGTGCTCGTCGGCATCGCGATTTATCAGATGCCGGCTGAGACGAAATCCGCAATCTGGAGCGGCTTTTGGCGCAGCCTCGTCTGGCTCGCCGTCGCCGCCGCCGTGCCGTGGAGTGCCGCGCTGTATATCCGCCGCGTCGTCGAGTTCGGATCGAACGCGGCGGGAGTACTGCTGGTCGCAGGGCTGTCCGTGGTGGACGTCGTGGCCGGAATCGTCCTGATGAGCGAATGGCCGAGCGGCGGATGGTCCTGGGCCGCCGCCATCGGCGCGGTGGGAGTCGCGGGGACGTATAATTATCTCGTGGCGGAGTACCTGGCGGAGAGAGCAGGTTGAACAGCGAGAAGCGAGAAGCGAAG
>JACRLV010000339.1 GCA_016235145.1 Planctomycetota bacterium | reverse complement strand
CGTGCGCGATCGCCTGGGAGGGGAAGCGCTGGCATCCGATCGGGCCGCTCGGCATGATCGTCGTGGCGATCGCCTTCCTGCTGCTGCTCTCGCTGATCTGGGACATCCGCCCGACGCCGCGCCGACTGTTCGACGAGTACGAGCGAATGACTGCGTGCGTAGGTGTCGTCGCCGTCGCTTTTCCGCACGTCGCGCTATTGTCCCTGGCTCGGCTCAACCGCGGATTTGAGTGGGTGCGAATGGGCACGACCGGCGTGATCGGCCTGCTCGCCCTGATGATCGTCGGCGTGATCTGGGTCGAGCCGAATGACGATTTCGTGCCGCGAATGATCGGCATCCTCGCCATTCTGGACGCCTGCGGCACGCTCGCCGTCCCTATTCTCCATCGCGTGTCGCGCATCCATGAGCGCGAGCAATACGTAACGACGGAGCTGGAGGTGTCGCTGACCTGCCCGCGCTGCGGCGTCGCGCAGACGCGGCCCACCGGTCTCTCGCGTTGTGCGTGCGGGCTGAAAATCCGCGTCGAGATCGAGGAAGAGCACTGCCCAAAATGCGGCTATTCGCTTTACAAGGCGACCGGCGGCGTCTGCCCGGAATGCGGGACGCCGGTGGTGTGAGCGATTGATCGTCGCGTCGAACGTGCCGGGAATTTCGCCAGCTCCCAGAGCAGACTTGTCCGCTTTCCGGCGTTCGTTCCGGGCGCCTGGCTCACACAGCAGTGGCATCGCGAACGAACGCCGAGGAGCAAGAAGAACTGCTCTTGCGCGGGAAGTCGGTTCGTAGCGGCGTGCAGACCGCCGACAGTTCCACTGTTTACCGTCGGACTCGGAGGTCCGGCGCTACGAATCGCGCTGTTCGTCGGACTCGGAGGTCCGACGCTACGAATAGCGCTGTTCGTCGGACTCGGAGGTCCGGCGCTACGAACCGGGTGAATCGGCCGGCGTGGTCAGTAGCGCGCGTTCTGGTCCAGTTCCTGCTCGCGTTCTTGCTGGCGGCGCGTGGCCCGCTCCAGTGTTTGGCGCTCGACGTACGTGAGCGACCGCATCCCCTGCTCCTTCACCTTCGCGAGGATGCGATCGACCTCGCGTTCGAGCTCTTCTTCTTCGTGCATCTTGCGTTCCCAGGCGCCGGGGTTGGGATTGTCGTCGAGCGGGTCATACCGCCGCCGCTCCGCGCGATCTCGCCGCCAGAGCCGCGCCCACCAGCCGCCTCCCGCGCTGCCGCGGCGGCGAACGAGCGGTGACCGGTCCTCGATGATGTATCCGTACTTGGCGGCCATCAGGTGCTGATAGGAAACGAACACCCCGTTGACGCCGATCGCAACCATGATGTAGTTGCTCGAGCTGATTCCCCACAACCCCAGGCCGATGCCGCCGACGATGCCGACCTGCGACGAGATCAGCGTCGCCTGCTGCAACCCCACAAACGGCCAGAGCGCCACGCGGAAAAGCTGCCCGCCGTCCATCGGAAAGATCGGCAGCAGATTGAAACACAGCAACATCAGGTTGAGCCAGTAGAAATACCAGACGTAGACCTGCCACATCGCAGACAGTCGCCCTGGTCCCGCAAACGGATTGATGGAAACAGCGTCAACGGAAGCGGTCGCAACCATCAGCACAGCCGCGCTGGCGATGCAGAAGATCACGTTGACAAGCGGTCCACAGGCGACGGTCACGAACTGGGCCCAGGGCGTCATCGGCGCGCGGGCGAACGCCAAGCCGCCCAGCGGCCACATCAGGATATTCTCGGCTTCGCCACCTACAGCCCGGGCGCCGAAGCAGTGCCCGTACTCGTGCACCAGCACGATCGCAAAGAGCATGCCGGAAAAGAAGGCGGCCATCGCGTAGTCGCCTTCGGCCGACAGCAGCCGGTACGCGATCCACAACAGGAAGGTGATGTGCACGCTCACCGTGATTCCGGCGAACCGCCCGATGCGAAACGCGCTGTTGAGCAGCCAGTCCATGATTATCCCGAGTCCCTAATCGGTGGCCATGCGGTTGGGTGTCAGGCCGACACGCCGCGCGCCGTCCGCACGAATCGATCGTAGTACAAAAGCGCCGCGATCGTCTTGCCGTCCATGATCCGTCCGTCCCGGATCGCCGCCAGGGCCGCGTCATACTTCATCGGCTGCGTCCGGATACGCTCCCCGGTTTCCAGGGCCGTTTCTCCCCGCGTCAGCCCGGCGGCCAGAAAAACGTGCATCCGCTCCGTGGAAATCCCCGGCGACGCGAAAAACGAAACCAGCGGCTCAAACCGCTCCGCCCGATAGCCGGTCTCCTCCGCCAATTCGCGCCGGGCGCAGGTCAGCGGCGACTCCGGCGGGTCGATGGTGCCCGCCGGCAATTCGAGCAGCTCAGCCTCCGCCGCTACGCGGTAGTTTGAGATCAGAATGATGCGGCCATCATCGGCGACCGGCAGAATGACCGCGGCCCCGGGGTGGCGGATCACCTCATATATGTGCACACGGCCGTCCGCGAGCGGCTGAACCTGCCGCTCCAACACGAATTTGCGCCCCTGATACACCTGCTCAATCAATCGCAGCCCTCGCCCCGGCGCTCCGGCCCCTTGCGCGGATTATAGGGTGTAGCGACGCGATGGGGACGAACGCACTCGGGTCGGGAGGATCGGAACCTGCCGCGCCGCCGCGGCCCGACTCAAAATGGCGCCCGATCAGGCGCGGGAACAATCGGCGATTGCTGATTTGTCACCCGAGGATAAGCTCCATTGTGCCATGGAAGAACCGTACGACCGGCGCCGCTGTCAATCCCCCCGCTTGAAGTTCGCCCCACTCGTCGCCCGGTGGTTCGGCACCATCGCGGCGTTTGTGTCGCCGGGTTGCCTGTCCGTCCATTCCGAGCGCGAATACAGTTGCCGCTGGCACGAGCTTCGACCGCCGCCGAGCAATTCGCAAATCGATCGCTTCCGTGCGCTCTACGCCACAGTGCCAGTAACGACAACGCAGCCCGGATCGTGGAGCAACATCGAAGTCGGCATGTCGCGCGGGATGGTCCGCACGCTGGCGGGCGATCGATTGCGCGATCCTCGGCCGTGGGACGTCGCCCGTTTGGATCAACAATCGCCGCAGTTTCACCAATGCGAGGTACGGCTCTATTTCGAGCATTCGCCCGGCGATGCGACGCCTTCCTCTGAAGACGACGTGTTGCAGGCCATCATCATCCACGACACGACGAACCGCCCGGTATTTTCGACGGACTGGCCGTAGCCGTTTGCGGCCGCACGTCCGCCGATGTCATCGCGGGAGTACCCTGGCGGTCCGTTGAAAAATGTACCGCAGCCGCCCTCGGCTGCTGTGTTTCTCGCCGAATCCGACGATCGCGGAGGGTCGGAACAGATTTTTCAACGGACTGCTGGCACGATCACCATGCCAGGTGCGATTCGTGGCGGGCGCGCGTCGGCTGGCGAGCATGTCGGGCGCGTGCATCGAGCGCTGGCGCGCACACGACATGGCTGCCAACGGACGCAGCCATGCCACCCAACGCCGTTAACCAACTCTGGGGGTTCCTTGCAAGTTCATCCGATTAATTTCGGTCTTTTCTTGCAGGGTGAGCCTGCGCAAAAACGGAGCGCCCGGCGGCTTTTCGCGTTTCTTGCGCGGGTAGTGGCGCG
>JACRLV010000026.1 GCA_016235145.1 Planctomycetota bacterium | reverse complement strand
CCGACGAGACGCTGTTGCGCGAGATGTTCTACGATCTCAGCCACGAGACGATTTATCAGCGCTTCTTTGCGACCCGCAAGACCATGCCGCACGAGAACATCCAGGGATTCTGCAACATCGACTACGATCGCGAGATGACCCTGGTCGCCGTGCTGCGGCGCCGCGCAATCGAAACCGCCGTCGGCTGGGCGTCCTACACGCGCAACCCCGATAACCAAACCGCCGAGGCGGCGTTTCTCGTCCCGGACGCCTGGCAAGGCCGGGGAATCGGAACGCTGCTGATGCGGCGATTGACGGAGATCGGGGAAGCTCGCGGCCTGAGCGGGTTTTCGGCGGTCGTGCTGACAGGGAACGCTCGGATGCTGCGCGTCTTCGAGAAGTGCGGGTACGCGATGCAGACGACTCCCCGCGGCGAGGTCACCGAGATTCGAATTCCGTTCGAGGCGCCTCGTGCGGGCTGGGAAGACCGCGTGAAGTAAGTTCAGGCCAATCGCCCGCGTCGCGGTGCGCGCACCGGCCGAGAATCAGGTCAAACCGGCACGCCGCAAATGCCACCGCGCGACCCCGGCTGAGGAATTTTCCACAACTCGGATTTTTGTTCTTGAAATCCGCGCAGATGTGGGGTTACCATGCGTAACTGAGGGGCTTTCGCGCCCATTCGATAATTGTCGCGTTTTCCGGCCGCGGGCGTGATCTTGATCGCGTCTACTTATGAAGGGAGTCCTCATGTTCCAATTGTCCAGGCAGTTTCGAAGCATCGTCGCCGTCGCGACATCGCTCGGTGTTCTCGCCGGCTCCGCGTGGAGTCAGTGTTCGCCGCCGGCGACAACGAACGGCGCGGATGTTGTTGTGGGAGACATCCAGGGCGTGGCGAACTATTCGTCCGCCGGTGGAATCGAGGCGTTCGCGCTCGGCAGCTATTCGTGCAACATCGGAAACGTCTGGCTCAACTGGATCGCCAGCACCAATCAGCATCCGGTCATCGCACAGAACCTCTTCAAGGCCAAGCAGCAGCCCGGCGGGTACTGGACGATGGAGCAATTGGGGCAAGCCTGGCTCAAACACGGCTTCTACGCCCTCAGCAATACTCTCTGCTGCACGGGTTGCTCGGCGACCGACGGTTCTCACCTCGGCGTCCATTGTTCAGACCCGTATACAGCCTCGCGCAACGGCGGCCAGTCCGGCGCGGGTCCGAAGTGGCAGGTCAATCCGTACACCGGCTACTTCCCTTACCCGCCGGCCAATCCGCCGTGGAGCGGAACGGTCGCCCGCCGCCTTCAGGCGCGCATCACTGACCTGGAGGCCAACAGCGCAACCGTCAAGTACTATTCCGAGGTGCAGTATATCTGCGCAGACGAAGCGGCGGCGAATCGCGTCAACAACTGCTCCTACCGCGAATCGACCATGACCGGCAGCGGCTCCGCCTGGTCGATCGGAGCGACCGCAACGACGCAGCGCGGCAAGCCGGGCATCATGGCGTGGCAGGCGGTGGATCCGAGCGTGATTGTCAAGGAGTTCGATATTCCCAGCGATGGGCGGATCGTCGCCGCAGCGCGGATCGTCGATTTGGGCAACAACACCTGGCATTACGAATACGCGATCCAGAACCTGAATTCGGATCGTTGCGTCCAGGCGATTTCGTTCGCCAAGTCCGCCGCACTGCAAGTGACCAACATCGGGTTCCGCGACGTCGACTATCACGATCTCGACGGCATCCCGACGAATCCGTCGCAACCGAACACGACCGGTCGCAATTATGACGGCACGGATTGGACGCCGACCGTCACCGCGAGCACGTTGAGCTGGGCGACAGCGACATACGACTCCGGTCCGGATGGGCCGAATGCGAACGCCCTGCGCTGGGGCACGATGTACAACTTCCGCTTCGACGCCAATGCCGGTCCGGTCTTCGGCAGCGGGCCCGAAGCCGCGCTGTTCAAGCCCGGAACGCCGACAAGCATCACGCTGACCGGTATCCCGGTTCCCGGCACGCCGGCGACCCGACCGGGCGATCTGAACGGCGACGGCCTCATCGATCTGGCGGACCTGACGCTCATGCTGTCCGCGTTCGGTTCCTGCACAGGCGATCCGAACTTCCTCGCCGCCGCCGATATCGACGGAAGCGGTTGCGTTGAGTTGGCGGACCTGACGCAGCTTCTGTCCGTGTTCGGCACGTGATGGCACGGTAGTCCGCGGCGGCATTTGGCCGCGGTTGACCTGATTTCAACGAAAGACGCCCCGCGGCACGAATCGGCTGCGGGGCGTCTCTCTCTTTTTCACTTGGAAGAAATTCAGCAGCCCGCGTTCTGCATGGCTTGAATGACGGCGACGCCGGCCGACATGCCGAGGCGATCGGCCCCCGCATCGAGCATCGCCAGTGCGGTCGGCAGATCGCGGATGCCGCCGGAGGCTTTGACGCGGATCGGAGCGGCATGCTTGCGCATCAACGCGACGTGTTCGACTGTCGCACCGCCGTTGGGATGAAATCCCGTCGAGGTCTTCACGAAATCCGCCTGGCCCTCCGCCGCGCACCGGCAGCCGAGAATGATCTGCTCGTCGGTCAGGGCCCGCGTTTCGAGGATGACCTTGATCAGCGCGTCTTCGCGGACGCGCCGGGCTGCATCGACCACGCCGGCGATTTCGCGCGCGGCAGCGGCCCGATCGCCGACCAGCACCGCCGCGAGATTGACCACCATATCCACTTCGATCGCGCCCTGCTCCACCGCCAGCGCCGCCTCCGCTGCCTTGATGGACGGCTCCGACGCGCCGAGCGGAAAGCCGACGACCGTGCAAACAACCGGCGACTTGCGGCCCTGCTGAGCCCCAAGCCGCGCCGCGCACCTCCGAACCCACACCGGATTCACGCACACGGACGCGAATCCGAACTGGACCGCTTCGTCGCACAGACGGTCAATCTGGGCGGCGGCGGCTTCCGGTTTCAATAGCGTGTGATCGATACAGGCGGCCAGCGATGCAGGCGTATGGGTTGACATGCCGGAGGATCGTACACGCAAACCGCGGCCGCGCGTTCAGCCGGTTGCGGGGCGCGTCACGAGGCAAATATCCTGAATCGAGCAGCCGAGCGTCCGAGCCAGCGCCGCCTCGCGGCCGGTCCGGTCCGCGCTCTCGCTGTTCATGACGATTACGCGGTCGCGGCGATCGCTCAAACCCACGACGATGTCGTCCGAAGCCCAGGCCTTTCGGATCGGCGACGTGCTTTCGAGCAGGCGCGAGATCACGTTCTGCTCGCCGAAGATGCTGAGCACGCCCTGCCCCAACGCCGGCACAACGAGCTCGACCAGGTCGTTCCAACGGCGGACCAGGAGTGATTCGACCGGTCCGCCGGCCCGGTGCACCATCCAGCAATCGTCCGGCTGCGACACCGCGAGCATCAGGATCTTTCCGTCCGCCGTCGCGATGTACAGGTCGTCCTCATCGACCGCCAGGGCGTGGATGGCGTCGTCCACCGCGGCCAGCACGGTGCATTCGCCGTTTGCCGAACGACAGGCGTAGACGCAATCGTCGGCGGCAAAGAGCACGCGCCCGTCGGCCAGCGCCACCGCCGATCGGATGGTTCGCGGAACGCCGTCGGCGGGTGCGAAGACGCAGCGCGCGTCCGCCGCGGTGGCTGACTGCGCGGCCACTGGCATCGTCCAAGTCCAGGCTCCGAGTTGCGAGTGCGTCGCAAAGAGCCGGTCGCCGACGAGCAGCGCGGAGTTGAATCCCGTGCGGGCGGTGACGTCGCCAGGGACGGCGAATCTCATCTCGACGCCGCCGTCGTCCGCGGAAACCGCCCACACGCCCGTGGCGGCGCCGACCAGCAACCAGCCGCGCTGCGGGCAGAACGCGATCGAGCGCAGCGCGCCCAGGTCGGCGGGCAATGCGACGCGGCGCAGGATTTTCTCCGGCCACAGTGGATCGAGCCAAATGCACTCGTCGCCGGCGGCCAGCGCGATCGCCGTCGTGATGCGCTGATCGGGCGAAATTCGCCAGAGATTTTCGAGCAGCCGGCCGCGCTCGGCGGGCGCGAGCGAAGGCAGCAGGTCGTGCCAGCGCAGGTTTTCTTGCGTTGAGGCGACGGAGCGGAGTTTCTCCAGCACGCCGGTCAACTCGCCGATCCGCTTTTGCGTAGCGCTCATGGCCGCCTGCTCGACCTGCCGGCGGGCCTTGATTTGCTCCAGTTTCTGTGCGGCCTCGCGTTGCAGCGTCTCGTGCGCGGCGAGCGTCGGGCTGGTGCAGCGCAACGTCGCCGCCTGCTCGACGGACGCGCCGGACTCGAACAGGAAACGGGCGAGCTGCGCGCGAATTCGCTCCAGGAATTCGCCGCGCGTGTCTTCGTAGACCAGCCGCGCCGCCGTGTGTTGCTGCACGTGCCGCAGCAGCGCGGCCCGCCCGCCGGCGTCGGCGATGCGCTGCGCGAGCCGATCGAGCGTCAATTCGCCGCTGGACTCGGCGGCCAGCAGCGACTCGCGCAGGGCCGCGAGGTCGGCGTCGCGGGCGGCCCAGCGGAGATGCAGCGCGCACTCGGCGTCGATGCTGTTGCCGTCGCCGGTGGGGGCGCGCGCGACTTGGATCCGCACGACGATGGGGCCTGTGCGGACGAGCAGGAGCGCGTCGGTATCCTCGCAGCGCGGCGGCTCACCGCTCGGCGCGACCCGGCGTCGCCCGTCGGGGCGAATAACGAGACCCATCCAGCCATCGGGGATCGCCGGCGTCGAAAGCAGCGAGCGCGGCCAAGCGGCGCCCGGCGCGTACAGGGCCGCCAAGGTCGCGTCGCTGAGGCGATGCAGGATGTTCGAGCCCATCGGTCGCTCCTGCGTCACCAATTCCGCCGACGGCGGCGGCGACCCGCCGACGGCGGCGGCGACGCCGGCCCACGAATATCCAACTGCCCGCAACGAGGCCGAAGAACAGCGGCGCGGGAAGCTGCCCCGCTCGCCAAATCAGAAGACACAGGGCGAACGCGATTGCGAGCACCAGGACGAACAGTCCGAGCGCCGACCCGGTTTCGATCGAGGACGCTTTCTTTGCATTGCCGGCGGGGAGATAGGGGTTATCGAGCGGCCGGCCGCAGCGGGCGCAGAATCGCGCGTGCATCGGATTGACGTGATCGCAACCCGTATGCGGGCAAACCAGATGGGAGTACTTGACTTCCATAACTTGCGTCCTGCGCCGCCACTCTGCTGGTGCGAGAATCCCTTCTCGCACCACGTCGCATGCTGGTGCGAGAAGCTCTTCTCGCACCACGTTTTCGGGAATCCGTTCCCGCGATCACGCGAGCGGGATGGGAATCCCGCCGGAGCGCGTGCGAGATAAGAATCTCGCACCAGCCAATCTCGCACGAGCCATTACCTCGGCTCGCGCTACCACCCGCGCATCGCCCGGCGGTTCGCACGCTCGATCATTCCCGGAATCAGCAGCAAATCGAGCAGCGAGCCTAGCCCCAACAACCCCCACGTCAAAAACCAGATCACGCCCGTGATGTACTTGCCCGAATAGAACCGGTGCACTCCCGCGACGCCGATCAAGCACAACGCCCACAAACCGTACGCCGCGCCCATCGAGCGCATCGTTTCTCCGCTGACGAGTACGGTTTCGCCAAGAACAGCCCCGCCAACCAGTGGTTGGCCGCAACGGGCGCAATACGCGGCACCCGGGGCATTGGCCGATCCGCATCGCGTGCAGTGCTGATTCACGCAATTCTCCAGACTGAAGGCTGTTTCCGTTGCATCGTCGGGTCCGTCACCACGGGAAAATCAGAAAAAGCTCCACAAGCGAACTCAGCAGATCGAGGACCATCGTCGTCGTGTCCGTCTGCTCGCGCACGCCTGAATCTCCCGCCTTCCGGGCCATGCATCACGAAACCTCCACCCCCGTATTCTCGCCCCAGGCGCGATACTTCGCGGCGTCCTTCGCGTTGACCGACGGCGGAGTCTCCGCCAGCACGGCCAGCAGGTCGCACATTCCTATTTTACGCTGCGGGGCGCCCGCGACCGATTCCAAAAATGGACGACTTGCCGCACGACCGCACACCGCCTTGATGTCCGCTCCGCTGTACCCGGACGAGTTCTCGACCAGGACCGAAAAATCGACGTCATCCTCGATCGGCCGGCCCGCCAGGTAGATTTCGAACAGCTTGAAGCGCGCTTCGGCGTCCGGCAGGGGGATGTAGACCTTTGAATCGAGCCGGCCGGGACGCATCATCGCCGGATCGAGCGTCCAGGGCTCGTTCGTCGCGCCCAGGAACAGCAGGGCCCGGCCCGCCTTGCGGTCAAACCCCTCCAGCTCCTGCAAAATCTGCGGCACGACGCGCTGCATGACGTTCGATTCGCTCTCCCGCCGGCTGGGGACCAGCGCCTCGACTTCGTCCATGAAAATGACCGCTTTCGGCTCGGACTTGGCCGCGTCGAAGAGCTTCTTCACGTTTTGCTCGGCCTCGCCTACCCACTTGCTCATGATCTGGGCCGGCGAGATCACGTACATCGTGGCGTCGAGCTCGCAGGCGATCGCCTTGGCGAACATGGTCTTGCCCGTGCCGGGCGGGCCGTACATCAGCAGCCCGCCGCCCACGTCGATGCCGTAGGCCTTCGCCAGCTCCGGATGCTGAAAGGGATAGATCATCTTGAGCTGGATTTCCTGCTTGACGTCCGCGTTCGCGCCCGGCGACGACCCCCGCGCGTCCGCCGAGCTTGGTCTTGCGGTCGCAGTCTTTCGCCAGCTCCATCAGTTCGCGGGCGTAGCTCTCCTGGTCGGTGCGCGTCTGGGCTTCGGTCGTCTCTTCGGAAAGTTCGATCATGCACTCGGCGGCCTGAAGCAGGTAGGGCTTGGCGGCGGCATAGTCGCCGGCCCGCAGCGCCGCGAGCCCTTTGTCCTTCAGGCGGGTGAACGTGGTGAAGGTGGCCATGGGGGTAGAATAGCGAAAAACGAGGAGCGAGAAACGAGATTCGGAAAATGGGCGATTTCGGGAATGCGGCCCGATCGTCAGGCCGGCGCTCTCGATGTTGCACGCGAATCGAACAGATTTCACCGCAGAGGGCGCAGAGATCGCAGAGAAAGGCAATGAGATTCTGTTTCTCTGTCTTATTTCTCTGCGATCTCAGCGTTCTCTGCGGTTTCATTACTTCCGGAGGGTCGGGCACGCGTTTCGCAGGCGGGCTGGGGCTTTCGCGAGTTGATCTGCCGGCCGGGCTCGCCACAATCGTGAGTCTATGACTCGAAAAACCGTCGAACTGCCTTTGCGATATCGCACGCCGGATGCCTGGGCCGTGTCCGCGTTGGCTGATCCGCTGGCGCTGCTCAACGACCACGCCCATCTGGAGAAGAAAGCCGCCGCGAACGCGTTGGAGCTGCTGAATCAATGGCCGGACCCGACGCCGCCGGAATACTGGGTAGAGTGCATGACCGCCATCGCGCGCGACGAGGTCGAGCATCTGGCGATCGTGACGCGCCTTTTGGCTCGGCGTGGCGGCCGGCTGACCAAGCAGCATCGCAACGCATACGCCTCGGCGCTGCGTGAGCGTGTCCGCAAAGGTCAAGGGCCGCGCGAAGTGCTGGATCGGCTGATCGTGTCGGCCCTGATCGAAGCCCGCTCGTGCGAACGATTCGAGCTGCTGTCGCGGCACGTGGACGATCGCGAGCTGAGCAAGCTGTACGCCGGTCTCTGGGCGTCGGAGCACGGCCACTTTCGCGTGTTTCTCGACCTGGCGATGAAGCTGCCGGAGGTCGCGGGCCGCGGGGCGCGTCTGGCGGTTGAATCCTGCTGGAGCGATTGGCTCGACTTCGAGGCGAAGCTGATCGCCGCACAGCCGCCCGGGCCGCGGATGCACAGCGGCGTGTGATTTCACAGGCGATTTGCTCGCTGCAATTGCAGGACGCCCGCGATGAACAACGAACGCGGCCGGAGGCAAGTCCGGCCGCGTCGCCCTTCGAGCCCATTAATTGCGGGCTTTCAGAACTGGCTCCAGAGGTGCTGGTTGGTCACCTCGTGGTGGAACTGGATCTCAAGCCGCTTCACGAGCGCGCCCAGCTCCTTGGGGCAGCGATCCGCCTGGGCCTGCTTCACCTCGGCGAACTTGGTCTGAAGCTCTTCGCCCAGCAGCTCGGTGATCCACTTGCTGCTCTTGAAGTCGCGGATCGCGGCGTAGATGTTGTCCGGCAGGAAACGCGTCCGCGTGCGGCGTTCCTCGTCGCTCAGCTCGACCTTCGGCCCTTCGAAACCGGTCCGGAACAGCGTGTAGATCAGCAGGTATGGGTTCGCGTCCGGGCCGACGGATCGCACTTCGATCCGCGCGCTGCGCTCATTGGCCAGCGGAATGCGCACCATCGCGCCGCGATTCACCGCCGACGCCTTGATCTGGTTCGGCGCCTCGAAATGCGGATCGAGACGGCGGTAGCCGTTCACGCTGCTGTTGAGCACCAGGCAGATGTCGCTGGCGCTGTGCAGGATGCGGTCGATGAAGTCCCAGCCCAGGCGGCTGAGCCCGTCCGGGCCGCCCTTTTCGTAGAACAGGTTCTTGCCCTGCCGCGCGACCGACATGTTCGTGTGCATGCCGCTGCCGTTGATGCCGGTCACCGGCTTGGGCAGAAAGCTCGCCGTCATGCCCATCTTGTGCGCAACCTGGCGGCAGATCAGCTTGTAGAGCTGAATCTGGTCGGACGCGACCAGAGCCTCGCTGTACGAAAAGTTCATCTCAAACTGCGACGGCGCTACCTCGGGATGGTCCTTCTCGTTCAAGAAGCCCATCGCCCGCTGCACTTCCGCCGACGTGTCGATGAACTGGCGCAGCGGGTCCTGCGGCAGCGAGTGGTAGTACCCGCCCGTGCTGATGAACTCGAATTTGCCCGTGTCGTGATAGCGGCGCTCGGCGTCGCGATCCTGGAACAGGAAGCCCTCGATCTCGCTCGATACGTTGCAGACCGTGCCGTCCTTCTTGAAGAGCCCGTCGGTGTAGCTCTTCAGCACGCTGCGAAAGTCATTTCGATAGGGCGTGCCGTCCTTGTCCTGGACCAGACCGAACGCGACGACCTTGCCCGGACCGAAGATGTCGGCGGGCAGCCAGTAAAACGCGCTCCAGTCAATGGCCAGCTTCAGGTCGCTTTCGGCCTGCGCGGTGAAGCCCCGGATCGACGAACCGTCGAAAGTGAGGTTGTCCGCTGACCCCAGCAGGAATTTCTTGTCGTAATCGAGCATGTGCAGACGGCCTTCGACATCCGTGAAGCAGACCGTGACGGCCTTGAGGCGCTTCTCATCGGACAGGTATCGGCGGCGTTCCTGCTCGATCTGCTCGGCAGGGATGCGCTTGACCCGCTGCTCCTTGGCGGCGAGGTTCATCTCCTCCAGCTTGGAGTAGGGGATCTCAAGAAAATCGCGCAACCCCGGGTGTTCCATGGCTGTTCCTTTTCATTGTGAGGCTTGTTGATCTAAATTGAATCAAAGTTATGCCTGATTGAGCCTGATTAACTATAACTTTCGGTTTGAGATTGTCAAACTCATCATGATTTATATTCAGCATCGAGGCCGGAAGCCTCAACAAAGCGCCATCGTCTCCCCCCCTTGACCCTCGGGCGTGATCGCAAGAATCGTAACAGCTTTTCGAAAAACGACTTACTGATCGGCGAGAATCCCATCGGGAGCATCGATCGATCGCGGGAGATTGGGCATCCGCAATATATTGTGTATCTCTTCGGCGATCGTTACAATAGGATGTGTCGGAGTGTGCCATCATGAAGATCAAAGCCGGAACGGTTTACAATCAAGATTGCATTAGCGGCATGGAGCGGATGGACGCCGAGTCCGTCGATCTCGCATTCGCCGACCCGCCTTTCAATATCGGCTACGACTACGACGTTTATG
>JACRLV010000025.1:10344-21742 GCA_016235145.1 Planctomycetota bacterium | reverse complement strand
TTAATCTTCTTTCCATTTCAGCTCCCGCCGGATTTTTGCCCTTCAAGCTGTGCCGCCGGCTCGTTACCATCCACAATTGATTCGCGCGTCGCCGAGCGTCAAATCGAGGTGCCTTATGCGACGAAGGATGGCGCTTTTCGTCATCATCGCGATAACCGCCTGGTCGATACAGCCCGTAGCGGCTCAGTGTCCTGGTTCCTGGGCGAATTACTTTCCGCTTCGGGGGTGCAACGAGGAAATTGACGATCTGATGGTCTTTGACGACGGAAACGGACCGCAGCTCGCGGTAGCCGGTCGTTTCGAGATCGCCGGCCGCACTGGATCGAGAGGCGTCGCGCGATGGGATGGCCGACGATGGTCCGGCTTCTACGCCGGCATTCCCGGCTATGTATACTGCCTCTGCACGTACGGCAGCCGACTCATCGCTGCAGGCGGCTTCAATTCGCCGGGCTGGAATATCGCCCAATGGGACGGTTCCCGATGGCAGCGGGTTGGCGGCGGCGTAGGGCAGTACGACACCGTATCGGCAATCCTGGAGTTTCAAGGCGAACTCTATGCAGCGGGGAATTTCCGGACCGCCAGCGGAACTCCGGCAGTCGGCATCGCCCGCTGGAACGGAACGCAATGGCGCGACGTAGGCGGGGGGGTTGGGGGCACTAGCCCGTACGCGCGCACCCTATCGATATTCCAAGGTCAAGTAGTCGTCGGCGGCACTTTTGAATCAGTGGTCGCCGTTGGGCGCGGGGCTTGGCGAATCCGGCGCCTGGAACTCTGCTTCGACATCAGCGGCATATCAGAACGAACTCTATGTAGGAGGATCATTCACAACAGCGGGCGGCGTGCCGGTTCGCAATCTGGCGCGATGGGACGGTTCTACCTGGTCGGCGGTCGGCGGCGGTATTGGCGGATCGATCTATGACATGGAGGTGATTCGCGACGAATTGTGGATCGCGGGAACATTCCAAGATGTTGATGGGCTTCCTGTTCGCAGCGCCGCGCGATGGAATGGCTTGACATGGACGGCGGCCGCGCCGGACATTTACGGGAGGGTGGCGGCGTTGGCGGAGTTCCAAGGCTCCGTATTTGCAGGCGGCACGCTCTATTCGAGCGGAACCACTCCCTTGAAGAACTTCGCGAAGTTGGAAGACGGCGCTTGGGTCGCACCCGGCTATGGTCAGGATGGGGTGATCCGGGCGTTACTGGTCGAGGGCGACGACCTCTTTGTCGGCGGCGACTTTGGGCACATCGCGGACTGCGCCGCCAACCGGGTGGCGCAATGGACCCCAAACGGCTGGCGGGCGCTCGGCGGCGGACTCGATGGCCGTGTGAACGCACTGGCTCGTTTCGGAGGCGACCTGATCGCCGCGGGCGATTTCCTCAACGCAGAGGGCTTTCCCGCAATGCGGATCGCGCGATGGGACGAGCACACCTGGTCGCCATTATCCAGCGGCGCGGACGGCGCCGTTTGGGCGTTGCTGCCGCACGAGGACAGGCTCTACGCCGGCGGCGAGTTCAGAACCATCGGCGGAGTAGACGCGAACGGAATCGCCGCCTGGGACGGCTCAAGCTGGTCGCCGATCGGCGGCGGAATGGATCTCGGTGTACGTGCTCTGGCAGTGTATCAAGGCGAATTATTCGCCGGCGGCGATTTCACCCGGGCCGGGGGAACGCCGGCTCGGTACATCGCTCGCTATGACGGAGAGCAATGGCAGCCGCTTCAGCCGTCTTTCTGCTGCGACGACTGGCACGGCGGGGTGTACGCGCTGCGAGAGCACAATGGGATCCTTCATATCGGGGGATCGTTCGCGCTTCAGTTCGGGATGGCCTACTACCCGTATAGTGCGCAGTGGAATGGGCTGGCAGTTCTCCCTGCCGGAACAAACCTGGACAACGAGATCCGGTGCTTCGGGACTTTCCAAGGTTCACTATTCGCCAGCGGACACTTCTGGAACTTCGGCTCCAGCCCGCACATTGCGCGTTGGAACGGCGGAAGCTGGGAGTACGTCGAGTTCGGCGGTGTGGGTCGGCTTGCCGCCGAGGCTCTGGCAGAACATCGCGGCGACATGGTCGTCGTCGGTCCATTTGAGCGGGCGGGCTTGGGCCTGCCATCGGCCTACATCGCGCGCTGGGGCCCGGGGCTTGTCGGCGATCTGAACGAAGACAACGCCGTCGACCTGGACGATCTGTTTCGACTGCTGAACAACTTCGGCCGCGTGGACGGCGTGTATCCTTCGGACGGCGATCTGGATGAGGACGGCGACGTCGACCTGTCCGACCTGGTCCGCCTGCTGGGGAGTTTCGGCATCGAATGCTGATTCGCGCGAAGCCGCGAACGCCGCCGCCTGGTTCGGGAATTCGCGCCGACACCGACGGTCGTCCGGCCGACGACGACGAAACTCCGGCACTTTGAAAGTTTGGGCTTTACTTTTCGGGCACAGATGACGATACTCTGGCCGATGCGAGAATCGCGATCCATCCCGACTACCATCTCGTGCGCCGCGGGCGGCTTGCTTGCCCGGCGCTGCGCGGCGGCCCCGGTTGCCAGCCCGGTCCCGCGCCCGCGCGGGTAACCGCGCACCTTATCCCTTTCCGGCCGGTCGGCCGTGAGATCCACAGAATCCGGTTCGTTGATCAAGATAGAAATTACGTGAGAGGTTTGACGCAATGGCCGCAACGCCCATGATTAGGAACACCCCGGAGCTCGAAAGCGAACGGCCGGGCAAGGAACACACAGAATCCGAACGCGGCGGCGCTGCGCGACCGACTTCGGCGCGCGGCCATGTCAGCGGCCCGTTCTGGCAGGAGAATCGCATGCCTGTTGTCACGGTTCACAAGATCGCCTCGGCCACCTGCGGCCACATCCCGACGCACGAAGTCGAGATCAACGAGGGCGGAGCGGTCCGCGTCGGCGACGTGATCGTCGTCAAAGCGCTCGAAGAAAAACGCGTCTACGACCAGCTCGAACTCGTCGGCGGCCGCCAGGCCCACATCAGCAAGGACGACATCCTCGTCGGCGTGCTCGGCTCGCGCCAGGCGCTGCGCGGATTCGTCGGCCATTGCCCCACCAGCGTCTCCACCGGCGACACGCTCAGTGTGCTCAACCTCGGCGGCGTCGTCGGCATCGCCACCAGCGGCAACGAAGACCTCGGCGGCCAGCCGCTGAAAGTCAAGGTGCTCGGCCTGGCGGTGCGCGACGGCAAGGTGATCAACATCGCCGAAAACGCCGTCCCGACCAGCAAGTCGCTCAAGTGCAAGACGCCGCTGATCGTCGTTTCGGGCACGTGCATGTCCGCCGGCAAGACCCGCGCGGTCTGCGAGATCATCGCCCAGCTCAACCAGCGCGGCTTCCGCTTCGGAGCGATGAAGCTCTCCGGCGTCGCCGCGATGCGCGACACGCTCAACATGCAGGACCACGGGGCCGTGCGCACGCTGAGCTTCCTCGACGCCGGCTATCCCTCGACCGCCGGCTTCGACGACCTGGCTCCAATGGCGATCGGCCTGCTCAACCACATGAGCCGCGAATCCGACGCCGGCAAGAGCCCGCTCGACGCCATCGTGGTCGAGATGGGCGACGGCATCCTCGGCGGCTACGGCGTGGGCTCGTTCTTCAGGAACGAGCAGATTCGCGGGGCGATCGCGGTGCACGTCATGTGCGCCGGCGACCTGGTGGGCGCGTGGGGCGCCAAGCAGCTCGCCGAGTCGCTCGGCCGCAAGATCGACGTGATGAGCGGCCCGGCGACGGATAACGAGGTGGGCGAGAAGTTCATCGAAAAGGAGCTCAGCCTGCCGGCGGCGAACGCCCGCACGGCCGGCCGGCAACTCGCGGACATCGTCGCGATGCGCGCCTTCGGCCGCGAGTCGAAACGCTAGCGCGAAAGGTTGCTGCGTTGCGTCGGGCTCGTAGCGTCGGACCTCTGTGTCCGACGACGAATTCTCCGTCGGACGCGGAGGTCCGACGCTACGAGTCCGACGCCACGGGGCCGACGCCGGGTGCGAATCGAACATCGTCCGCACGGACGTCAGAAGGAGCCCGCCATGATTCGTGCGTTGCTGCTGATTTCGTTGCTGCTGACGGCGACGAGCTGCGGCCCGCTCGGCGGAGTCCCGATCGTCACGCGACTGGACAGCGAGGAACAAGCAAACGTCGATCAGTCCTGGGCGAACATGTTCTCGCCCCCACAGCGGCTCGATCGAACGTTGCTGCTCGACACGCTACTGTCCGGCCGGATGCACGAGCGCGGCGTCGACGAGCTGAAACTCGTCTCCAAGAAACGAGTCGGCGACGCGCTCGTGGTGATGGAGGTCGATTTCGACCGGCTGTCGCCCGATTTTGACGCGTTTACGGTCACGTACCTGGATGCTCCCGGCTTGGAAATGCGGCACGAGCGCTACACGTTCGACGAGGTCAAAGGGCGGCTGCAATTCCTCTCCGGAATTGACGACGTGATATCCTCGCCGGACCTCAGCGACGCGGAACGCGAACGCTTGACCGAAGAGCGCCGCCAACAGATCGAAGCACGCCAGAAAGAGATACAGGCCGCCACCCAGCCGGCGGCGGTCGACTAGAATGCGCCCGGACTCGCACCATGCGTACTGCAATGGCAATGGGACGTTCGCTCGGCCTTCGCGATGAGGCCCTCCGAATGCTGCACGGAGATTCGAAGATCTTGGAAGTCGCGCGGGACGCGTCGCGTGTACTGCGCGAGACGCGGATCGATGGCGCGGTTATCGGTGGCGTCGCCGTCGTCCTGCACGGTTACGTGCGAACGACGATCGACGTGGATGTCTTCGTTCCGGAGCGCGCGGCCGATTTCGCAGCGGCCATTACACGCGAGGGGTTTCGCTTCGACCGATCGCGGCGGGAATTCGTGAAAGGCGACGTGCCCATACACATCGTCACGCTCGATCAGCTCGGATCGCCCCCGCTGCGGCGGAAGACGATCGACAACGTCTTGACGGTCAGCCTCGGCGACCTGATCACGATGAAACTGCGTTCCGGCTCGCGATCCGTGCTGCGGTCGATCGACCTGGCGGACGTGATCGGGCTCATCCGCGCGCACCGACTGACTTCAACCTTCGCCGGCCGCATTGACAAGTCCGTGCGGGCCGAGTTTCGCACGCTCGTGCGGGCCGTGCGATCCGGCGGCTGATCGGAATCGCCATGGTCCGCATCCTTGGAATTGTGAACATCACCGCCGACTCCTTCTCCGACGGCGGGCGCTATCTCGATCCGGCTCGGGCCGTCGAGCAGGGCCGCAGGCTGATGGCCGACGGGGCGGACATCATCGACCTCGGCGCCGAATCGACCCATCCCGATTCGCAGCGCGTTTCCGCAGAAGATGAAATCGCCCGCCTGACGCCGGTGATAGAGGCGCTGCGAGCATCCGCCGCGTCCATCTCCGTAGACACCTGCAAGCCGGCGGTGATGCAGCACGTTCTCAAGCTGGGCGTTGATCTCATCAACGACGTGACGGCTCTGGCGGACCCGGAGTCCGTGCGCGTGCTGCGCGACAGCCCCGCCCGAATCGTGCTGATGCATGCGATCCGCGCGAAGCAATCTGACTCGCAAGACGGCCGCGCAGGCCGTTCAGACACCGATCCACGGCGGATCGTGCCGCATGTCGTCTCGTTCTTCGAGCAGCGAATCGCGCAAATCGAGGCGGCGGGAATTTCCCGCCAGCGGCTGATCCTCGATCCGGGGATGGGCTTTTTCCTCGGGCGTGACCCGGCGGTGAGCGTCGCAATGCTGCGCGGCCTCGGCGAACTCAGACGGTTCGGCTGCCCGCTGCTTGTGTGCACATCGCGAAAGTCGTTCCTCGGCTCGCTGACCGGCGGCGAAATGCGGCCGCCTGAGCAGCGCGGACCGGCGACGCTCGCGAGCGAACTCTGGGCGGCGTCGCGCGTCGATTACATCCGCACGCACGACGTACGCGCTCTGCGTGATGCGCTGCGCGTTTGGACGACGCTTGATGCCTGATGTTTCACGATGCATCGCGACCGGCCCCATCGCCTCCGCCGGCGAAAACAAACATGGGCGCCGCCGGGGTCTATTGCGGAAAGCACAACTCGCGCGCCTACAGGAGATTGGACGCCATCAGACGCCTGCCGGCACGCGTTGACGCGCGGAACTCAGGAACGCGCCCGAGAGGATTCGAACCTCCGACCTGCGGTTTAGGAAACCGCTGCTCTGTCCTGCTGAGCTACGGGCGCACGGAGCCGCACCGCGCGGCGACGATGCGTATCTTCGCAATTCTAGTGTGTTTGTGCGAGCCAACAACGATTGCGTCGCGCGATCTTTCGATGCGGCCTGGTGCGCTGGCCTGCGATGAACGTTCAGAGTCAACGTCGCTTCCCTGTGTCGCGCGAGGTCGGGACGGCTTTCATAGGCGTTCCGAAACCCCGCAGCGGGCAGTTCTTCGTCTTGCGGTTGAGGAATCCGGGGCGGAGCGGCAAGTAGCAGAATGCAGAGCGAAGAATGCAGAATGCGCAAACCGGGCCGGGGGTCGAGACTCCGGTTCGCGGCTTGTGCGATCGGCCGGCGGACCGGCCTGCCGTACAGGCTGAAGTTGCGAGTATGATGTCCTGGTCGCCTTCCGATGCAAGCAACGACAAGGGGCTCCGCATGCAATCAACTCTGGCCGTCGGTTCGGTCAAGGCCATCGCCATCAAAACCGCCGTCGGCGGACCGATGCGGCTCGTTTCCGATGCGGCGGCGGAGAGGGACGGCGGGCTTGTCGGCGGCGTGCGGCACAGGCCCGAACGCGGAATCACGCTGCTCGCGACGCGGGCCTGGCAGCGGGCGACGGCCGATCTCGGCGTCGAGCTGCCGTGGGACACGCGCCGGGCGAACATCCTGGTCGAGACGGACGCGCTCGGACATCTGATCGGAAAGACGATCCAGTGCGGCGAAGTCGTGGTCGAGGTGCTGGGCGAAACGCGGCCCTGCGGGCAAATGGACGACGCTCATCAGGGATTATGCGCGGCGCTAAAGCCCGATTGCCGGGCGGGCGTACACGGGCGCGTGCTGGCGGGCGGGTCGATCGCGGTCGGCGACATGGTGACGATCGTGCCGACCGTTGCCGGTTAGCGGCCGGAGCGCTCCTTTTCCTTCAGCGCGACCACCTTGATGCTCCCATCCTTCACCCGGCCGTTGCTCGTCACCTGGAACTGTCCGGCCAGCCCCAGCCCCCAATCCGTTTCGCAGCGCAGCTCCCATTTGCTGCCGCGCTTGGCCACCCTCCACTCGCCGAGCTTCTTGCAGCGCTTCAATTCTCGCTGGAGCAGGGCCGGCGGGAGCCAGTCCTGCGCGTTCGATTTGAGCTTGCCGGCCTCGGCCGCCTGAAAAAAAGCCTCCGCCGTCTCGAAATACTGCTTCTGGCTGAACGCGCGGGCATAGAAGCTGGTCAGTGTGGCGACGCAGGAACGCACAACCAGCTCGGGCGTCGGCTCGGCCGGCTGCTCGAGCCAGAACTCCTTCCACTGCTGCTCGAACTCCCTGGTCCCGCGGCCGAACGCGGCCGCCCAGGCCTCCACCCAGGGATCGCCCCGGCTGACGAGCTGGAGGAACCTGTTGAATTCGTCCTGATAGGCGCCGCTTTTTCCATGGGCCAGGAAGTAAACCATCGACCATGCCTGGTCGTAGTTCTCGATGCTCATGTGGTTGTTCCAGGCTTCGTGCTGCACCTGCATCATCTGCTGGATCGAGAGCGATCGGCCTTGCTGGATCATCGCCTTCACGCGGGCGGCCCGCTGAGCGGGGATAATGCCCATCACATAACCATCGCCCGTGAAGACGCCCTCGCCGAAGTACTCCGCCAGCCCCTCGTTCATCCAGATCGGGATGTCGCCGCCCACCACCGCGTGCAGGAACTGGTGAAATCCCTCGTGCTGCACGACGTGCCACACGTCCAGGCCCAGGTCGGCGTTTCCGATCGCCATCAGCTTTTCGCCGTTGAAAACGCCCGCGCTGCCCGGCAATCCACCGGCGGCGTAATAGTCCTTTGGCTCGGAGAACAAATAGAAAGGCAGCTTTTTCGCGATCTGGCCGGCGAAGCCCTGGGTGCGGGCGTGATACTCCTCCGCCATCGAGCAGACGCGGTGCTCCGCCTCGCGCACCACCGCCTCATCCAGATCGGAGTAGATGATGTAGTAGCGCGTCTCATAGCGTTTCAGCGGCGCGGCCTGGCTGCTCGTGGTCGAGAGGCAAGCCAAGCCTACAAACGCGGCGGTTATGAAGCGAATGGCCCGTCCCATAAGCGTCCCCAGTCTACGGCCCTTGCGTCAAACGACAGTGGATTATTGCATGTTGAGCCGCGAATTGAAGCGGCCGTCCGGCTAATGGTTGAACACAAACTCGCGGCTGTTCAGCACCGCCCAGAAGATGTCCTCCAGTCCCGCCGCCGGGTCGGGCGCGCCGGCCAGCGTCGCGAGAATCTGCTGCCGCTCGTCGTCGGCCGGCTTTCGCACCAGGCACGACAGGTAGATCTCGTCGATGATCTCCGTGGGTGTCTTTTTTGCTTCGAGCAGGCTGCGGACGAACTTGCCTTCCTGGATCTTGCGGTGAACGGTGTCGCCGTTGATCAGGTGCAGGGCCTGCGAGAGGCTCGGCTCGATCGGCGTGGAACACGCGCAGCCGCTGTCCTTCCGCACGCGGCCGAATGTTGAGAGGAAGTAATTGCTGACGCTGCCGTCGGCGATCTGCACGGCCCGCGCTCCGCGCGGCAGGCCCTGGAATTTCTCGCTGGCCCGCGTCACCTCGCTGATGCAATCCAGCAAGGTCTCCGCCCGCAGCGGCCGCACGAGCGCGTGCGAGAAATTGCTGTTATCCTCCGCGTTGCTTGCATTGACCACGGTGCTGCGCTGGTAGGTCTGCGAAGTGCAGATGTCGCGCACGAGCTTGCGCAGGTCATAGTCGCCCGCGATCAGGTGATCCGCCAAGGCGTCGAGCAGGGCTTCGTTCGCCGGCGGATTGCTCACGCGAACGTCGTCGATCGGATTGACGATGCCGCGGCCGAAAAAGTGCGCCCAGACAAAATTCGCCACGTTGCGGGCGAACATGCGGTTCTCTCGCGCCGTGAGCCACTGGGCCAGCACTTCGCGGCGATCGCGCCCGGCCAGATCGGGCGTCGGTCCGCCCAGCAGCGTCGGCGCCATCACCCGCCCACCGACCGGGTGTTTCACGTCGCCGCCGCCGCTGTTAAAAACGATCGTCTCGCGCGGGTCTTCCGCCGGCTTGCGGCCGATTTGTGAGAAGAACGCGGCGAAGCCGTAGTAATCGTTCATCGTCCAGCGGTCGAACGGGTGGTTGTGGCATTGAGCGCACTGGAGCCGCACGCCGAGAAACGATTGGGCCGCGCCCTCCGACAGCTTCAGCGTGTCCTGCTCAAGCTGGTAGAAATTCGTCGCCGGTTTGGTGAACGTGCCGCCGCTGGACGTGATCAACTCGGCGACAATGCGGTTGATCGGCGTGTTGCCGGCGATCCGCTCCTGGAGCCAGTCGTAATAGAGCAGCGTGGCCTTGTAGCTGACCTGGGGCGTCGAGCGGATGTTGAGCCGTTCCGCCCACTTGAGCACCCAGATCTCGACGAACTCCTTGCGCGACAGCAGATCATCCACCAGCCGCTCGCGTCGGTCCGGCCGCGCGTCCGCCAGAAACGCCGCGGTCTGCTCGGGAGAGGGCAACAGGCCGACCAGATCGAGATACGCGCGCCGCAGAAAAGTCTCGTCCGCGCAGATCTCCGAGGGCTGCACGCGGAGCTTTCGCAACTTGTCGCCGATCGCCTGATCGATGTAGCCCGCGCCGCCGGGCGGCGGACCGGGGTCGGCCGCGTCGGGCGGAATGACAATCACCGCAGCTCCGACCGCGAACGCGTCGAACCGCGCCAGAATCTGCGCTTCGCCGCGCTTGCCCGCGCGAATCAGCCCCGCCGCATCGACCGTCGCGCTCGTCTCGTTGCTGGATCGGTACGTGGTCAGCGCGGTGACGTCACGGTCGCTGCCGTCGGAATAGGTGGCCCGCGCGACCAGATGATGCGCGGCGTCGGCGCCGGCCAGCACCATCTCGCGCGGAAAGACCTCCAGCCCGGTGACTCGCGGCGTATCCGGCGGATCGTCCGGCGCGCCGGCCCGCAGCCATTCGAGCAGCGTCGCGTAATTCGCCGAATTCGGCTCGATCCGCTTTCCGCCGGTGTGCGGCACGGATTCGGTCGCTTTTTGCAGCAGCAGGCTGTCGGCGGGCAAGGCGAGGTTGATGCGGCGGCCGGGCAATTCGCGCGTCAGACGCAGGTAGTCGCCGTCCGGGTCGTAACCGAAAAGCGACAACCGGAAGCCGTCCTGGCCGCGGGCCGAACCGTGGCACGCGCCGCTGTTACAGCCGTCCTTGGCGAAAATCGGCATCACGTCGAGCTTGAAGCGGATGGGCCACGGCGTCGCGAAGCCGCGCACCGCGACGGGAATCTGTGCGGTCGCCGCGTCAACGCTGATCGTGACGGTCGATTCACCATCCACCAGCGGGAAGACCCGCGGTCCGTCGAAACGAACGAGCGCCGGACTCGCACAAGCGAGCTTCGCCTGCGCTGAAACGTCGCGCGTCACGCCGTCGGGCATTACGAGCTGAACGACCAGCGACTGGCTGTCCTGAGGGCTGTCGAGCTGGATCGAAGGGGGGAATACGTGCAGTTGCGGCGACTGCGCAACTGCGAGGCGGCAGAGCAGCACCGCCAGAAGGCAACACAGCTTTGCGGAGCGGCGCATCACGGCGTTCCTTTCGCGGGCTGGCTGGCTGCGGCGCGCTCGTCGGCTTCCTTGCGGAGTTGCTCCAGGCGGCTGAGCGGCTTCGGCGGCGTTGCGGCCGGGGCGGCGGGCTGCGCCGGCGAAGCAGGCGCGGCTGCGACGGCCGGCGGCGCGTCGATCCGAATCGCGCCGCCCATCGCCAGGCGATGCGTCACCGGCTGACCGCCGACAACCGCCGTCAATTCGCAGAAGAGGCCGCTATGTTGCCCCACGGGCGCGTCCGCCTCGGTCGCGATCGGAAACACAGCTTCGGTCGCACCCGCGGCGATTTCCACAGGCGTCGCGGATACCTTCGCCGGCAACCCTTGAAGCACGAGCTTGGCGACGCCCTCCCACGGGCGGCGCTGCTCAATCTTGCACAGGGCAACGCCGCTCTTTCCACGCTCGATCGCAGCCAGTTGCAGCTTCCCCGTCGCGAACACATCCGAGACGGTGATCGGCGCCGGCAGCGACGAGCACCATCGATCGCCGCCGGCGTTGGCGTGCGCGAGCAACGCGAGCTTGTGCGTCAGCAGCGGCGCGTCGCCCGCGGCGTTGAGCGGATACGCGGCCTCGGTCTGGTCCTTCGGAATCGTGATCGCGCCCGCGGACGAGATGCCCGGAGGAT
>JACRLV010000025.1:0-10327 GCA_016235145.1 Planctomycetota bacterium | reverse complement strand
AATCGGCCTGCCGCTCCACGATCACTTTGAGCTGGGCCGCGCCGTCTCGCAGCACGCCGGTCGGCGGAACGACGAGTTGAACGCGAAAGGGCGTCGGCTCGGCGGCGGCGACGGCGAGCGAATCGACCGTGGTCTGGTAGTACACCGTGTCGTTGGGAGCGCCGATGACCAGCGGCATGGTCTGGCGGAGCTGGCCCACGACGTCGCCGCCCTCCCGCTTGAGCCGCACTCCGAAGCGATAAAGTCCGCCATCCAGCGGCGCGTCGGCGGCCGCCTGAAAGACGACCGGCAGCAAGGCCTGTCCGGCCGGCAACTCATCGGCGATCAGCGTCACACCCTTGGGCAATTCCGCCGGCTCGATCACCGCCGGGCCATCGACCTCCTTGCGTTCGACGCGGATCATCGCCGCCATTTGTCCGCCGCGCGGAATCGACAGCGACTGGAGAAACTGCGGTCGGCGGCCGTCGAGACGTTCGAGCGCGGCGCTGATTGACGGTTGCGGCGGCTCGATTTCGAGGTGGTACACGAACAACGGCCCGCCGCGGCCGCGCTGGTCGCGAACGCGAATCGAAAGGTCACCATCGGCGATGGCGGTGAAACGCAGCGAGGGATCGGCTCCGCCGACATCGTCGCTGCTCGCCCGTACCGCACCGCTCGCGTCCATGATGTCGATCACGGCGTCCAGCGGAGAGCGCAAGGCCCGCGCGACACAGCGAACATCGAGCACCTGCCCCTTCGTCGCGTGAAACCGCAGCACGTCCGCCTGCTGCGGCGCGTCGAGCACGCCTTCGAAGGCGATCGGCGGGGCCGGCGCCGCCGGCTGGGACGCCTGCGAGGCCGGCGCCCCCGGCTGCTCGACCACGCAGGGGTAATTCACGACGCGCACCCAGACCGGCGAAGGGGCTGCTCCGGCCGCATCGCTCGGAAAGTACGCGAATGGATCAAGACGCTCGCCCGGCAGCGTGATCGTGGCGGCGATGTCTCCCGCCGCGTCGCCGCGCAATTGCGCCGTCAGCGACTGTCCGGCGGTTCCGCCCGGCGGAAAGCAGACCGTCGGCCGCGGAAACGTTCCGATGTGCAGGCGATAGGCGCATGCGTTGCCGCCGCCGAACGAAGCCTCGCGAATCTGCACGACGTACGAGCCATCCGCCGGCGCGACGATCGATGCGACCGGATCCTGAAGCAGAAGCGTCGAGTCGTCGCATGAGGCGAGCTCGAATCGCTTGGCGTCGAGGATCGCGACGCGCGGATCGAACATCGCCCGGCCCAACCGCATGCCCTCAACCTCGGCGGTGATGCGCTGTCCATGCTTGGCTTGAACGACGAAGTGGTCGACGTCCTCGTTCGTAATCACGCCGCTGACGGTCACCTCGAGCGGAACCGCCTGCGGCGCCGCGAAATCGTTGTTCGGCTCGGCCTCGGCGACGACCGGCAGCGCCCCGATCCAGATGGTGCGCAGATCGCTGATTCCGCTCGCCGTGCGCAGCCGCAGCGGCATTTCGCCCAGCACGCAATCGGCGGCGATCGAGCAATCCGCCTTCACGACGGCGCCTTCGACCGCGAGCTTCTTCACGGCGATACCGGGGCGATAGAAAAGGATCCCCTGTACGTCTTCCAGCCGTGCGCCGGAGAAAACGAGCTGAGCATCCGTGCCGCGCTGCACGCCGGCCGGCGTTATGGACTGAAGGTCCGGCGCGCCGCCGAACAACGAGGGAGCCATCGCGAGCAAAACCGCGCACGAGCAAGCGAATCGCGAGGTGAGTTTCACGTTCAACCCTACGCCGGTTTGGCCAGCAGCGCCGGGATGACGCGGCCATCCTTCACGATCTCGATCGGCCGCGCGCCGGGCGCCATTAACTCGCGATCCGCGACGATCCCGAGCTGGTTGTAGACGGTCGTCGCCAGATCCTCGACGCTCAGCGGGTTTTTGTCCGGCCCCGACCCCGTCGCGTCCGACGTGCCGTAGATCAGCCCGCGCTGCACGCCGCCGCCCGCCAGCACCACGCTGAACACGCGCGGCCAGTGATCGCGGCCGCCGTCGCGGTTGATCTTCGGCGTGCGGCCGAACTCGGTCGTCACCATCACCAGCGTCGTGTCGAGCATGCCGCGCCGCTCCAGGTCGCGGATCAGGGCCGCGAATCCCTGGTCGAATTGGCGGAGCTGGCCGCGGACGCCATCCGCGATCCCCGCGTGATGATCCCAGCTTCCGAAGGTCATCGAGACGAACCGCACGCCGCCCTCGATCAGCCGCCGGCAAAGCAACATGCGCTGCCCCGCCGCGTGCCGGCCGTATTCGTCGCGCAGCGGAGCGGGCTCGGCGGCGATGATGAACGCCTCGCGGGCCGTCTGCGAGCTGAGCATCGCGTAGGCTTGCTGATAGAACTGGTCCATCGCCGCGACCGTGTCGGATTTCTCGAGCGCGCGGAAATGAGCGTCGACCGCTTCGAGCATCTTCTGGCGGCGGGCGAACCGCTCGTGATCCACGTCATTCGGCAGGTTCAGGTCACGCACCGCGAAGTTGCCATCAGCCGGATCGGCCGAAAGGCTGAACGGGCCGTACTTGGCGCTGAGATAGCCCGGGCCGGCGTACTCGGTCGGCAGCGAGGGCACGACGACGTACGGCGGCAGCTCGTTCTTCGGGCCGTATTCGTGCGATACCACCGAGCCCATCGAGGGATAGGTCAGGGCCGGGCTCGGGCGATAGCCCGTGAACATGTTGTGCGTGCCGCGCTCGTGCGCCGCCTCGCCGTGATACATCGACCGGACCACGGTGATGCGGTCGGCGATCTTGGCGGTCTCGACGAGGCTTTCGCTGAACACGACGCCGGGCAGGCAGGTGTTGACCGTGCTGAGCGGCCCGCGATATTCGATCGGGGCGAGCGGCTTGGGGTCGAAGGACTCCTGGGCCGACAAGGTTCTTCTGGTCGGCGCGGGCCCGGCGTTGAAAGTAGTCCGGCAAAAATAAACCGAGCCCGCCCACGACGCCGACGAGCAGGAACTCACGCCGCGGCGTGCGGAAGTGGTCGGGACCGTTGCAGCACGAAAAGTTCACACTCATGGCGTCATCCCATTCCACGATGGGCTGTTCGTGATGGCTCCCTGTAGAACCCGATGGAAATGCGGGCCCGACCAACGGTGCCCCAGAATACCGCGCGGTGCATGCGGAGCAAGAAAAACCTTAATCGC
Organism: Planctomycetota bacterium; assembly: GCA_016235145.1. Taxonomy (GTDB): domain Bacteria; phylum Planctomycetota; class Phycisphaerae; order UBA1845; family Fen-1342; genus JACRLV01. Next base: position 7,141 of record JACRLV010000025.1, on the reverse strand, counting down.
ATTTGGCTGGCGGGGCGATTCTGTGAATTCAATTCAGCGATTCGGCGTTTCCGGATCGAGATCCCAATCCAGCGCGAGGTCCTCGCGCAGGCGCACGTTGCGTTGGGAGCTGCCGTCCTTGAAGACGTAGTTCGCGCCGCCGTAGTGGCGCTCGTCGATGAACGCCTCGCCCTCCAACCCGGCGATGTGCTCGTTGGGGATGTCGGCTCGCTGGAGGTCTTCCTCGTCGGTGACTTCGATATTCGCATCGCAGATCAGGGGCAGCCTGTACCGCACGCCTTCGAGCTTGCCCGACTTCCATGCCTGCTCATAAACCCGGTAGTGGCCGGTCGTATCGGAGAGGCGTTCCGATTCCTTGCAGACCCAGAGCGGATAGCGATTCTCCAGGTTGCGCATGACGGGGAAGTCCTGATCCAGCGGAAAATCGTGCTCGCCGTAGAGAGACGTGTACAATGCCTCCGCCCAGCCGTGCCGCGCCGGGGTCTCGGGCCGGGATGGATATAAGCTCGGCGGCAGGGCGAAGTTATAGTCGTTGCCGTAGGCGATGACGCCCTTCATCATCTCGTGCAACGTCGCCATGCACACGGTGCTTTTCGCTTGTTCCCGGGCGCGGGCCAGCGAGGGCGTCAGGATCGAGATCAGGAGCGAGATGATCGCGATGACAACGAGGAGCTCAATCAAAGTGAATGCTCGAAGTCCGGTGCGCGTGTGCATGTCACTAAGTAGTGTACGCCAAGATGGCTGACCGCAACGCCAAATCGGGCGCCTTACCCGCAGAAATCCGCGCCCGGCTCGCCTGGGACGATGCGCACCTGCTCGCCGAATGCGAGGTTCACACCCATCGCACCGGCGGCCCCGGTGGCCAGCACCGCAACAAAGTGGCGACCGCGATCCGCCTCGTGCACGGACCATCATGTATCGTCGTGACGGCGGGTGAAACGCGGTCACAGCACGAGAATCGCGCTCAGGCGCTATTGCGGCTTCGCGAGGCCATCGCAGTCCGATTCCGCATCCCGCCGCCGGAGGTGATACAGTGGCCGGATTCGGTTCGCATCGGCGTCACGGGCTTTCGTGTCAACGAGCATAACCCCGGCTATCCGGAGACGTTAGGGATTGTACTGGACGTATTCGCCGCGAACGGCGGGCGACTTGCCGACGCTGCGGCGGTCATGGGCGTCAGCTCATCGAGTCTGGTGCGGTTTCTGGCGACGCATCCGCGTGTCTGGGTGGCGGCCAATGAGATTCGCAGGCACAATAATCTCAAGCCATTACAGTCAATCTAGCGGCGCCCGTCTACACCATCGCACTGCATCAGAGCATTTCAAAAGGAAACCACTCGGTTTTTTTGCCGGCGGTCCGGAACTCCGCCAGTTTCGGGCTCGTAAGGACCACAAGGGGAAACCCGTTTCGACCGATAATGAGCACAGTCTTCCGGTGGTTCGACTCCGCGCGAAAACGAGCGGAATCAGGGTGCCGCCGATATGATGTTCTGCGTACGGAACCCAGGGGTTTGTCGGGCGGGTCTGCCTGTGGCTCGGAGTAGTGCCGTGAGGATAGCCCGGTTGTTATCGTCGATCGTTTGCTCGATCGGCGTATTGCCTTGTTTCGCGTTTGGCCAGGGTGCGACGTCGCCGATTCTGAGCCGACCGAGCGAACAGGGACCATCGACGGTGCTTGGCCGCGTCGGCGGTACGAATACCCGCTACAGCAGCTCCGTGCAGGATCGGTTCCGCGCTCGCTTTGCCTACGGAAACGCGGCGACAAACTTCTACAGCGCAAGGAGTTTCGGCGGCGGTCGCGGGGCCGCGAGCGCAGGGCGCAGGACGATGCCGCTGAACATCTTCGGGGGGCGAAGGCGCTTCGGCGGCGGGTCCGGGTCCGGCGGGGGCCTCTCGCCCTTCGCAATGGGAAACCTGTTCCAGGTTTCGGGCATGGATGAGGCGACCTCGTTCGAGATTCCGGTCGGCGGGATCCCATCGGCCCGCATCGACCTCAGCAACTCCGCCGTGTACATCCCGCCGAGCGACTCGACTGCGTTTCACGATTTCTTCGGACTTAAGCCGACCCGCGAACAAGCCGCGCCCGAAACCGTGAATCCCCAACCGTCGGCTTCGGATCTGCTCGGAAAGGTGAACGACAAGTACGTCGCGGAGCTGGTGGAGACGGGAAAGCGCGAGTTCAAGCTCGGCACTACCCTGGGGCTGGACGATCGCGGCGAGCACCTGTCGCGCGCCTTGAACCTGTTTGAATCCGCCCGCAAGCTCGACAAGAGCGCATGGATTCCGGGATTGCTCAGCGCCGCGGCGGCGCTTGAGAAGAACCGCACCGAATCGGCGATCAGCGCCCTTCGCGAAGCGGTTTCGCGAAACGCCCGGGCCATCGCGGATCGACCGGATATTCCCGGGCTCTACGGCACGGCGAGCATGTTCGAAGCAACGATGCGCAAGTACTATCTGGCGGCTGGGGCGACTGACGTGGGCGCCACGAGCCTGGCGCTTGAAGCGTATTTTGCACTGCTGGCGAATGACAAGTCTCGTGCGGAGACGGCCCTGAATCGACTGGAAGCGCAGACCCGGCTGCAATCAGACGCGACCGTACAGTCGCTTGTGCGATCGCTTCGAGTGGCATTGCAGTAGGCGGCCCGGAATGGAATCGGATGGAGCCGGCGCCGGGCATTTTCCGGCGCCGACCGTGACAATAACGAAGAACCAATGGACGAATCCGAACAGTCAATTCGCGGCGCCTGGACCGCCTGGACGCGAGCGCACCGCCTGCTGATGGTGGCGGCCGCACATGCCGCACTTTTTGCGGTCACCTGGCTGATGGCTTTCGGGCTCGCCTATAATTTCTCGAATTTCGGCCTGTGGATCGGCACGTTCTTCCTGCGTCTGCTCCCGATCGTCGTGGTGGTGAAGCTGGCGATTTTCGCGGCCCGCGGTCTGCTGCGCGGATCGTGGCGCTACGTCAGCATGCGCGACGTGCTCCAGGTGACGTTCGCGTCATGGCTCGGCTTCGTCGCAATCTTCGCGCTCTATTACGGCGCATCCAACCTGCGGGCCATCGGGGTCAACTTCAATCCGTTCGAAGGACAGGACTTCCCCGATTCGGTGTTTCTGCTCGACTTCGCCGGCACGATCGCCCTGGTCTCCGGCGCGCGGATCGCCGTGCGGCTGTATCACGAAGAAGTTCAGCCGGTCCTGGAAGGCGCCGCTCCGAAGCTGCTCATCCTGGGAGCGGGCAACGCCGGCGAAAACGTCGTCCGCGAGATGAACCGCCAGCCGGTGCTGCAATATCGCATCGTCGGCTTCCTCGACGATGACCAGGCCAAATGGGGCGCGACGATTCACGGCGTTCCGGTCTTCGGCTCGATCGACAAGATTCGGGAAGTTTGCGCGGAACATGCGATCGACGAAATCCTGGTCGCAATGCCTTCGGCGACGCGCGCCCAGGTTCGTCGGGTGATCGACCTGGCCCAGGGAACAAACCTGCGGTTCAAAACGCTGCCGGCAATCGCGGACCTGGTCGCCGGTCGGGCTCAAGTGCAGCAGATTCGCGACGTGGACATCAACGACCTGCTGGGGCGGGCGCCGGTGCAGCTGGATACGGACCAGGTCGCCAAGTTCATTCGCGCGCGCGTCGTGGTCGTGACCGGCGCGGGCGGGTCGATCGGCTCGGAGATGTGCCGGCAGATCTGCTCGTTCCGTCCGGAGCGGCTGCTGCTGATCGAGCAGGCGGAGCAGAACCTCTTCGAGATCGACCGCGAGCTGCGGACCAAGTTCCCCGAGCTGACCTTCGTCCCCTACATCGCCGACATCGCCGATGCGGGTCGCGTCGCCGCCATCTTCGAGCGCGAGCGGCCCAGCGCCGTCTTCCACGCCGCCGCCCACAAGCACGTTCCGATGATGGAGTACAACCCCGGCGAAGCGGTCAAGAACAACGTGCGCGGCACGATGACGGTCGCCAGCGTCGCGGCCCAGCACGGAGTCGAGAAGTTCGTGATGATCTCGACCGACAAGGCCGTGAACCCGACCAGCATCATGGGCGGCTCGAAGCGGCTGGCCGAGATGTACATCCAGGCGCTCAACGACCGCGTCGGCACTGAGTTCATCACCGTCCGCTTCGGCAACGTGCTCGGCAGCAGCGGATCGGTGATCCCGATCTTCAAGGACCAGATTCGCCGCGGCGGCCCCGTCACCGTGACGCACCCGGACATGGTGCGCTACTTCATGACCATTCCCGAAGCGGCTCAACTGGTGCTCCAGTCGGCGTCGATGGGCCACGGCGGCGAGATTTATGTGCTCGACATGGGCGAGCCGGTCAAGATCCTCGATCTGGCCCGCGACCTGATCACGCTTTCCGGCTTCCGGCCCGGCGAGGACATCGAGATCGTCTTCACCGGCATGCGGCCCGGCGAGAAGCTCTTTGAAGAACTGTCGATCGAAGGCGAAGACGTCTCGCGCACCGCGCATCCCAAGATCGGCATCTGGCGCAAGAAGGCGGAAGAATGGACGCCGCTGGTCGCCGCGCTTGAGCATCTGATCGGCGAGGCAGACGGCCTGAGCCGAGAAACGCTCCGGGACCGGCTGAAGCATCTCGTACCCGAATTCCACCTCGAGACGCCGGCCGCCCCGAAGCACCACGGGGCGAGCGCCGCGGTCGATGAGCTGCCCGACGAAGCGGCGCCCGGCGTGGCCCCGGCCTGAGCTCACCGCCGAGCGAGCAGAGGGCCGGCGAAAGAGATCGCAAGTTCTCTATCTTTTCTCTGCGTCCTTTGCGCTCTCCGCGGTCCAACGGCTGAAAATCAACCGCAGAGCACGCAAAGATCGCAGAGAGGAAAGGCAGAGAATCGCAGACTCACGGACTGTTCTCTGTGTTCTCCGTGCGCTTTGCGGTGAAACGACGGGCGGGCAGGGATGGGCGAATCCGGGCTGCGCACGGAGAGAGGCGGTTTTCCGGAATGCGCCGATCACGACGTAGCCGATCCCATTACCCGAATGACCATCCCCGCTTGAAAATCCGGGCGCACCCTGATCCAAGTCCCTTGGCGCCGGTTGACCACGCCGCGTTCGGACCGTATTTTTCCGATATCAGTGTGCACCGGTTTCTGCCGATGGACTTTCACGGATTGAGGGCGCGCAATGGCGGTTGAAAACTGGTCCGAATCAGTGCTCCTCGGCGAACTGGCGGACGATCCGCAGTACACCGACGACCTCAGCGCGATCATCGAGCAGTGCAATACGAACCGGAATCTCGACGTGCTGTTGAATTTCGGCGCGGTGAGCTACCTGAATTCCTCGAACATCGCCAAGCTGCTCAAGCTCCGCAAGCTCGTCAACCTGACCAACGAGCGCAAGCTCAAGCTCTGCGGCATCAGCCGGCAGGTCTGGGGCGTCTTCCTGGTCACCGGCCTCGATCGCATTTTCGAGATTTGCGACGACGTGCCGACCGGGCTTGCCTCGTTGCAGATCGAAAGCTGAGCCCAACCAAACTTCCCAAGCTTCGTGGCGTCGGACCTCCGAGTCCGACGTTATCTTTTTCGTCGGGCTCGGAGGCCCGGCGCTGCTTTCCAAGCTGACAAGCCGTACTTCCGCCGTCGCGATTGCGGTTTGGATTTGACGAGGTTCGCCGTCAGCGCACTCACGCCGGCAGGGCGCGAAGCGATCGGCGGATGAGCATGTTTTGGCGGGTGTGATAGCCCAGGCAGATCAACGGGGCCGTCGCCCGGCCGATGCGGCCGACCAGCCGCGTGACCGCCCGTTCCCAGGCTGAGCCGGCGTCGTTCAAACGGCGTTCGACGTTGCGCGTGAGCACCAGCCACACGTCGTCGCGAAGTTTCTCCGGCGTGCCGAACGCTCCGCACGGTTCGGCGACGCCGGCCCGAATGCCGGCGACGGCCTCGCGAGCGGTGTTTCCCCGCGTCAACGTGTACGTCGTGCCCACGCGATGCGTGTGCGAATCGCTGCCGGCGACGCGGACCTTTGGGTATCCGCGGACAGCCGAAAGCGCGAATGCGTTATGCGCGAAGCTGCGGGCGCCGTTGAGCACCTCGAATACGTCGAAATACTGAAGCATCGCCTCGATCTGCCAGCGCTTCAGCACCCGGCGTTGCGCGGTCCAAGTCATGTGATTCAGCACGAACAACTTGTCGATGCCGCGCAGATAGCGTGTCAGGTCGTAGATGTTCCGCCGCAGCCGCTGGCACTCCCGGTGCTGCTCTTCGTTGATGTCGAACACGTTGACGTGGACAACGGTGCCGTCTTCGGGAAATGCGACGGAGACTTCTTCGCCGATCACGAAATCCGGCAGATCGCCCCGCGCGTCGAGCAGCGCCTTGCAGCCGTCGATCGTGTCGTGGTCCGTGATGGTCACAAAGTCCATTCCGCGGGCCTTGGCGAGGTCGTAGACCTCCTGCGGAGTCAATAGCGGGTGGTAAATCAGGCCGGGCCAGAACCGCAGCGTCTCGTTCGAATAGGTTGAATGGCAGTGGAGGTCGAACCGCCGGCCGTCCACGGACTGCCACGGAACGGGTCCGCCGGTCGACGGGCGGTACTCCAGCACTTGCGACAGCAGGTCGTTCATGATCTCCCCGCGAGACAAGTTGCCCCGGCGAAGTGAACGGACGATTCGACTCTAGTGAAATTCCTGTGCATCGTGCCGCGCCTCGCGGGTTCCTCGCGCCTTCCGAACGATCCGCCAAGGGTGTTCGTTCGCGGCCCATCATTATGCAAAGTCGCCCCCTTGGACGCCAGCGGCCCAAACAGCGATGGAACAGCTCGCCGCCAGAGCCGGGACCGGTTGGTCCGATCGTTCCCGCTTCGTTCAGCTGCGGCGCACCCTCGCATCAACCAGCCGTTTCCGCAGGCTTCCCCATCGCAGAAACAGGGCGCCACGTCCGTTTGACAAGGACTGCCCTTCAGGTAGGATAGCGCGCTCGCGTGCGGCGGAGTGTGTTCCGCCTCAAGGAGCGTGTTTTCATGAAGATTTCCGTGCGGCAAAACTCGCAGAGTTTCGTCAACTTTGACGAATACCCTTCGCCGTAGCTCCGCACGCGAACTTGATTGCCTGCGACGCCCCGGCGAACACGAAACGCCGGGGCTTTTTCTTGCGCCCGGCGGGAATATCGGTGAGGTGCAAGCGTGTC
>JACRLV010000338.1 GCA_016235145.1 Planctomycetota bacterium | reverse complement strand
GGCCGGAGGCCGGCCCCACATTCCATCGAAGAGGCCGGCCCCACATTCTGTCTTACATCCAGTTTCCGCTCGCGTCTCCTCGCGTACTCCAGGGTCGGCATTGTACGGCGGCGGCGCGATGCGGATACACTCCGGGCATGATCCCAGTGCAGACGTTACACGCGATCGACGAGTGGGTTTCGAGTTGTCAGCGGCCGCTGCTCCTGTCGCACCGCCGGCCCGACGGCGACGCGATCGGCAGCCTCGCGGCGATGGCTCTCCTGCTCCGTGCTCGCGGGCAGACGCCGCAGGTCGCGCTGTTCGACCATATCCCGGCGCGCTACGCAATGTTGCAAACGGCCGCCGAGTGGCGCTCATGGGAAGAGTCGCGCGAGCTGCTTGTGGAAGGCTGCGACGCGGTCATCGTGCTCGACACCTGTTCGCTGTCGCAGCTCGAGCCGGCGGCGGAGTTTCTCGCGAACGCCCCGCGCACGCTGGTGATCGACCACCACCTGACGCGCGATCCGATCGGCACGCGCGACGGCGACATGCAGGCGATCGACGAAACCGCCGGTGCGAACGCCCTGATCCTGGCGGAGTGGGCCCGCGCCGCCGGACGATCGCTCGACGAGCCGACGGCGCGGGCGCTCTTTGTCGGCCTGGCGACAGACACCGGCTGGTTCCGCTATTCGAACACCGACGCACGCATGCTGCGGGCCGCCGCCGATCTGCTTGACGCCGGCGTGGACGCGGCGGCGCTCTACAACGCGATTTACCAGCAGGAGCCGGCCGCGAAGTTGCGCCTGATCGCACAGTTGCTTCAATCGCTGGAATTGCGGGCGGAAGGACGCCTGGCGGTGATGTGCCTGCGGCCGGCGGATTTCGCCCGGGCCGGCGCGGATCGGACCATGACCGAAGACCTGGTCAACGAGGCCGGCCGAATCGCCGGCGTCGAATGCACCCTGCTGTTTACCGAGGAAGACAGCGGCGAGGTGCGCGTCAATCTCCGCAGCCGGGAGCAGGTCGACGTCGCCGCGATCGCCCGCCGTTTCGGCGGCGGCGGACACGCCCGGGCGGCCGGTTGCCGGCTGCGCGGCGGCTGGGACCGCGAGGTTCCGCGCTTTATCGCGGACGTGATTGAAACTCTCTGAAAACGCCCCGTCGGCCCCGCGACCCGATTTTGGCGAAATGGGCTGGTCCGCGAGCGTCGCGATCCGGTAGACTGGTCGGCTGGGTACACGTCATCGGATGTCAATGACAAACAAGAAGCCTGATCGCGCGTTCACATTGATCGAGCTGCTGGTGGTGGTCGCCATCATCGCGCTGCTGATCGCCATGCTCCTGCCGTCGCTGTCGAAGGCTCGCGAGCAGGGCCGAGCGACAAAATGCCTGGCGAATCTCAAGCAACTTACGATGGTGTTCAACCAGTATGCCCACGACTACCGCTACATTCCCGGCACGTATTGGCAGGGGCCGCTGAATCTTGATTGGGCCGGCCGGGTCAACGCGGCGTATCAAAGCAATCCGACGCGCTGGCGGCATCCAATTGAGACCTCCGTCCTGCGGTCGTACCTGTATTCGCTGGACAAGGTGCTCGAATGTCCAACCGAAGTGCGCGAGGCCAACACCTTTTTTGACTACTGCGTCATTATCCGCCTCGCCGGCGCGCGGCCCGACGTGCCCTGGCGGATGAGCTATCCGGAAGATGCCTCGCGCCCGGTGCCGACGGAACGGTACTTTCCGGTCATGCCGCTGCTGATCGAGGAAGACTCGCGCTGGTACAACCGGGAGTACGACGACGGCTCGTGGGCCAACATGGACCAGGTCACCGACCGCCATCTGGGCCTGGCGAACATCGGCTACCTCGACGGCTCGGCGACGCGGTTCCGCTCGAGTAAAGGCGGCGATCCCGACCGCGAAGAAACGCAGGACCTGACCGCCCGGCACCTCAAGCTCTACGCGAAGAACCGCACGTTCACGGTCTGGGGATCGAACAACCGGGAATTCGGCTGGGTAAACAACCCGCAGTGACCCGGCTGTGGCTCACATTTTTCTGGCCGCCTCAACGTACCGCGTGATCTGATCGATGTGCGACAGGTCGTGGCCGGCTTCCATTCGCACCATCATGCCCAGCGTCTCGCGGCCGCGCTCGTTGTGCAGGCCCGCCCGCTGTCTGTCCGCCGCCGTCAAATTCGCCCAGATGTGCAGATTGAAGCGGCGCATCGCGGCGAATTGCTCCGCGAGCTCGCGCGGGTCGCGCTCGTTGTAGCGCTGGCCCGCGACCCAGTCGTCCTGGTTCATGCCCAGGATCGTCGGCTCCTTTTCGCACAGAATCAGCCGGATGCGGTAGCCATAGACCCACTCCGAATCGCACAGGTGCCCGATCACCTCGCAGGGCGTCCACTTGCCGGGATACGGCCGGCGTCGAAGCAGCTCGGCCGGATGCTCCGCGGCGATTCGGCGGACCACGTTGGGCGTTTCCGCCAACACGGCGACCGGGTCGCGATCGCCGAGCAGTCCGAGCAGCTTGTCCTGATATTTCTGTGAATCGCCGCGTTCGACCGTCGCCCCAGCCATCTGGTTTCTCCTTCACGCCGATTTCGGCGGCCCAATCGTAGCGTCGGGCAATCGTAGCGTCGGACCTCCGAGTCCGACGAACT
>JACRLV010000337.1 GCA_016235145.1 Planctomycetota bacterium | reverse complement strand
TACGACGACCGCGGGGCGGTGAGAGCCGAATTCGGCCTGCGCCAATTGCTGCGGCGCGAAGACTGGCGCAACGTCCGGGCTCGGCGCGGGGCGATCGAGTGGCTTCGCGGCGCGAAATTCTCATTCGCACAGTCCGATACGCGATTCCGGATTGAGCTGCGATCGCGACGCAAGATCGAGATCGAATTGGAATCCGGCGAACTCGTCGGCGGGCCGGTTCCGGAATTGGACGACGATGCGCTTCCCCCCGGTGTGGTTGCGGCTTTGACGGGCGGCCCCGATGCGACCGGTGAGCCCGAATATACCGACGAACAGATCGCGGCGATGATCGAACGATTGACGCGCGGCGAGACGCTCACCATCGAAGAGGCCCAGGCGGCCTGGGATGCGCTCCAAGCCGGCGATTTTCCTGTTCCCGAATCCCTGCAAAAGGCGCTCGCAGCCATTCTCGGCATTGAGGATTCTGCCTTGCCGCCGGTCGCCGCCGTGGACGAGTTGCAGGACGGAATGGCGGAGGCTGAGTTGCTCGGTGCGGGCAACAGTTCCGAATTTGGTCTGGCGGTTCCACCTCCGAATCCGGCCGATCCCGTCGATTACATGGCCTGGTACAACGAAATGACGCGGTCCGACCGCTCGCCGGCGGCGTCGATTTACGCGGCTGCCGCGGCTGCCGTGACGGATTGGCCGCAGGATGAAGGGGAACGGCAGCTTTTTGATGCGGCGATGCGCGGCGACGCGGAGGCGTTGGCCTCGCCGATCGTAAAGCAATGGCTGGCGGACAGCGCGCAGGCGATTGAGTTGGCGCGGGCCGGCAACGGATTCGAGTACCACGGGACTGCGAGCGAGTCGACGGATGGTCGCCTGCTGAGCATTCTGCTTCCGAACGTGGGCAAGATGCGGCAGATCGGGCGAGCGATGGTGCTTTCCGGCAGGGAGGCCGAGGCAAGCGGCGACTATTCGGCCGCAGCAGACCAATACCTGCAAACGCTTCAACTCGGCGCGCAGACCAGCCAGGCAAACACGCTCATCGAGAACCTGGTGGGGATCGCGATTCAGTCGGTAGGTTCGGACGCATTGCTCGACACGATGCAGCACGACGAGGGAGTCGATTATGCGGCGCTCGCGGCGCGGCTGGAGAGCGAGTACGCGCCCACGCGACCCGTCAGCGAGACGTTTCAGTTTGAACGGGCGATGGTGCTCGACCTGGTGCAGAGCGGCTACGAATACGACCCCGAAGCGAACACCTACCGCGTGTCCGAGACGGGCGTCCGCCACCTGACCGAAGCGATGAGCATGGGTGGTGAGAATCCGCCGGTGATGGGTGACGTGGCGATCGGAATGTACTTGGGTGCGGTGGGATTCGAGAACCTCAATCAGACCGTGAACCAGCACTACGATCGCCTCTCCGCGGCGGCTGCGGCGCCCTACGCCGAAGGGCAGCAGCAGATGAAGGAGCTGGAAGCTGAGATCGAAAACCCGATCTGGCGGGCGACCAATCCGCTGCTTTCGCAGCTTTTGCCGGCGCTCAGCCGGGCGACGCAGCTTTCCCATCGCAGCGAATCGCAGCGGCGGGCCGCCTTTACCGGCCGCGACTTCGCCGTCGATCCGCTCTCCGGACAGCACTTCGTCTATCGCCGCGACGGCGACAACTTCTCGCTCTATTCCGTCGGACTGAACGGAACGGACGAGGGCGGCGTCCACGACACGAAGCGCAACGAAAACGACATTGTCATCTGGCCGCGTCCGCCGAAAAAGTAGTCGCCCGCGTCGAGGCTTCATTCGCAGATTTTCCCGAATTCCGCCAGAAGCAGCGCCGGATCCTGCAATTCGACTCCGGCGCCCGCCATCAATCATTGGACTTATCCAGCTCTGTAGAAACCCCTAACATCCCTCTCCGGCCCAGCATATGATATGGGCTTCCAGCCCGTGCTTCGAATGTGGTATGGGCTTCCAGCCCATTCTTTGCGGTACGGAATCGGTCCTGGTGGTCCGTCAACCTCTGGTTTTCGGGTGGTACGGCCGTCTCGGCCGTCAAACGGGCGGGACGCCCGTACCACCCGCCCGAGAACGCAATGTTGACCAACCATAAGTGTAGTTTGCCCAACCTTCGCCGATCGCGAGTGCGAAGGTTGGGGCAGCGCCAAACGGTGCAGCGTTTGAGATAGCAGCCCGAGCACGCACCGGTCGCGCGAACCGCTATTCAAACCCCTGCCCGCGCCGCCAGCCTTCGTCGTGGATCGTGCTCAGGTAGGTGCGCCCGCCGTCGGGGACGAGGGCGACGATGCAGAGGTCTTTTCGCGCCGAGTGACGCGCGAATTGCTCCGCCGCGGCGAGGATGCAGCCGGTCGAGCTGCCGGCGAAGATTCCTTCGGTCGCAAAGAGCCGCCGGTCGGCCCGCACGGAATCGGCGTCCGGCACGGTGATCGCGGCGTCGATCAGCTTCATGTCGGCGTTGCCGGGAACCGTGCTCTGGCCGATGCCCTCGACGATGTACGGCCCGGGCGTCGGCGGCGGGCGGCCCTCGGATACGTCCTTCAGCACGCTGCCGGCCGGATCCGCGAGCACGATTTGCACCTGCGGTTTGCGCTCTTTGAGGTAGCGCGCGACGCCGGTGAGGCTGCCGCCGGTGCCGACGCCGACGACATAGGCGTCGATGCGGCCCTGCGTCTGCTCCCAGATTTCGGCGGCCGTGGTGTCGTAGTGCGCGGCGACGTTGTCCGGATTGGCGAACTGATCGACCCACCAGGCCCGCGGCCGCTCGGCGGCGATCGCGCGGGCGCGGTTGAAGAAATTGTCGGGATCGTCGGGCCCGGCTTCTTTCGGCACGATCACGACTTCGGCCCCGATCGCCCGCATCAATGCGACCTTTTCGGCGCTGGCCTTGGTCGTCATCACGGTGACCAGCTTGTAGCCGCGCAGAACCGCGACCATTCCCAGGCCGAAGCCGGTGTTGCTG
>JACRLV010000336.1 GCA_016235145.1 Planctomycetota bacterium | reverse complement strand
GCGAGGACGGCGGTTTTCTCGGCAGCATCGAGCAAGCCGAAGCGTACGCCCGCGAGCACGACCACGTCTTCTTGCCGCGGCAATTCGCGAACGCGGCCAACATCGAGGCGCACGAGCACACCACCGGCCCCGAAATCGAACGGCAGCTCAGGACGCGCGGACTCCGGGCGGACGCGGTGGTCGCGGGCGTCGGCACGGGCGGCACGATCATGGGGCTTCAGCGGCACCTGGCGCGGATCAACCCCGAGTTGGCGGCGCACCCCCTGGAACCGGCGAATTCGCCGACGCTGCGCACCGGCCACAAGGTCGGCAGGCATAGAATACAAGGAATATCGGACGAGTTCATTCCGCCGATCGTGCGGCTGGACGAGCTGGATGAAGTGATCGACGCCTGGGACGGCGACGCGATCCTGATGGCGCAAGCTCTTTGCCGCGAGTTGGGCCTGGGCGTGGGAATCTCATCCGGCGCGAATTTCCTCGGAGCGGCCCAGCTCGTGGAGCGACATCCGGACGACGCAACAATCGTCACGATCCTTCCGGACTCGAACAAGAAATACCTGAGCACCGACCTGGCCCGCGAAGAATCGCCGGCCGGCGGCTATCTCACGCCGCGAATCAAGCTCGTCGCATTTCGCGCAATCGCTTGATGTGCGGCTTGATCGCGCCGACACGACACGGCGCTACGAACGATGTCGTAGCGTCGGACCGCCGAGTCCGACGAAGTCGAATCTGTAGCGTCGGACCGCCGAGTCCGACGACGAAATTTAAAATTGAATGCCCCGTCGGACTCGGAGGTCCGACGCTACGCCAGTCAGGCTCCGGTCCAATCAAAGAGCCGGCCGACGTTGAAACCAGGCCGCCGTCGCGACAACGAGGAATCCGCCGTGACCACCCCGATCGATCAAAGCAGCCGCGTCCTCGCCCTCGTTCTGTTCGCGTTCGGAAGCTGCGCAGCGATTGAATCCAGTGCGCGGCAGCCCGAAGCGGATCCCGCCCGGCAAGCCGGCGTCGTGCTGTTCGTCGCGCCGGACGGCGATGACGGCTGGTCAGGAACGCTGCCGTCCACCAACCGCGAGCGAATCGATGGCCCTCTCGCATCGCTTCGCGGGGCGCAAACCGCGATCCGCAAATTGAAAGCGTCCGGCGACCCGCTGCGCCCCATCACGGTCGAGATCGCCGGCGGTTCATATCCTTTGCGTGAGCCATTGGTGCTCGAACCGGTCGACAGCGGCACGCCGGAAGCGCCGATCGTCTATCGCCCCAGGCCGGGCGCGCGGCCGGTTTTCGACGGCGGGCAGGCGATTTCCGGCTTCAAGCTCGACGACGCCGGCCGCTGGGTCGCTGACCTGTCCGCACAAAATCCCGCGATCAGCCGTGTCGAGCAGTTGTACGTGAACGGCAAGCCGGCGACGCGCGCCAAAGCCCCCGATGACGGCTTCTTTCGAATGCTGGCTGTCGAAGAGACTGTGCTGACGCCGGGACAACCCGCGGCCCGTGAGGCTCGGCAGACCGTCCGGGTCGCGCCCGAGGCGCTCGCGCTGCTTCAGCCGCTCGACGCGGCCCAACTCGCGCGCGTGCAACTGGTCGCGTATCACAAGTGGGACATCACCCGCCGTTTCATCGAGAGCATCGGCGCGGAGAAATCTGCGCTCATCGTGCACGGCGAAGGAATGAAGCCCTGGAACCCGTGGATTGCGGACACACGATTCGTCCTGGAGAACATCGCGGAGGCGCTGAGCGCGCCAGGCGAATGGTATTTGAATAGCAAGGGACTGCTGCGGTACATCCCACGGCCCGGAGAAAAGGCCGACGAGGCGAGCGTCGTTGCGCCACAAGCAGAGCGCTTCATCGTCGTCGCCGGCCGCCCGGAATCCGCCGAGTGGGTGCAACACATCCGCTTCGAGGGACTGGCGTTTCGGCACGCCGCGTACTTCATGCCTCCTGGCGGATTCGAGCCGAGCCAGGCGGCCGCGACCATCGACGCGGCGATTCAGTTGGACGGCGCCCGCGACTTCGATCTGATCAACTGCGAGATCGAGCACGTGGGCCGGTACGGCGTGTGGTTTCGCCGCGGTTGCTCGAATTGCCGCCTCGAACGAACGGTACTGAGCGACCTGGGCGCCGGCGGCGTCCGCATCGGCGAAACGGAAATTCGCCCGAACGAGGCGGAACGCACCTCCCGAATCATCGTCGATAACAACATCATCCGCGCCGGCGGGCGCCTCTTCCCGTGCGCCGTCGGCGTCTGGATCGGCCACAGCGGCGACAACCAGATCAGCCACAACGACATCGGCGATTTCTATTACACGGGCGTCTCGGTCGGCTGGCGCTGGGGCTACGACGAGAGCCTCGCCAAGCGGAATCGCATCGAGTTCAATCGCATCCACGACATCGGCCAGGGTTTGCTGTCCGACATGGGCGGCATCTACACGCTCGGCCCGTCCGAAGGCACCGTCATCCGCAACAACGTCGTTTGCCGCGTCGACAGCGAGTCCTACGGCGGCTGGGGGCTCTACACGGACGAGGGCAGCACGGGAATCGTCCTGGAAAACAACCTCGTCTTCGACACCAAGACCGGCGGATTTCACCAGCACTACGGCCGGGACAACATCGTGAGGAACAACATCTTCGCTTTCGCGCGGCTTGAGCAGCTCCAATGCACGCGCGTCGAACCGCATCGATCATTCGTATTCGAAAACAACATCGTCTGTTTCGACCAGGGCCAGCTTTTCGGCGGCCCGTGGCAGAAACTCCAGGCGACGATCGACAAAAACTGCTACTGGCGAAGCGACGGCAAGCTCGCGGACTTCAACGGGCTGAGCTGGGAGCGGTGGCAGGCCGCCGGCCGCGATGCGAATTCGATTGTCGCCGACCCAGGATTCACCGACGCGGCCAAACGCGATTTCGGCCTGCGAGAAGACTCGCCGGCCAAGAAGATTGGATTCCAGCCGTTCGACCCCTCTGCGGCAGGCGTCTACGGGCCGACGGATTGGACGGCGCGAGCGAAGTAAGCGCGACTCGCGAAACAAGGCCGCTCTTTGCTCAGTCGCATGCCGCTCCGAATTGCGAGAGCATCACCGCGAGATCGGACAGGTCGACGAGTTCATTGGCATCCAGGTCGCCGGACAGGCAAACGCCGCTCGTGCCGAAATTCGACAGCAGCAGCGCGAGATCCTGCAAGCCGATCGAGCCGTCGCCGGAAATCTCCCCCACACAGGGCTGTGGCGTCATGCCGCCGGTTTCGAACGCGCCCATGTCCACGAGCGCGATCGTCCCGCAGCCGTGATCCGGCGTCTGCACATCATCCACGATGCGGCTTGACCAGTCGTAGTCGAGCGGCAGGTACTCGTCGGCACGGCCATCTTGATCGAGATCGAGAGGATCGCCGTTCAGAAGCGCATTCCAACCGGAGTCAACCGCGGGCGACCCGGAGACGAGGCGATAGTTGTTGTCTACCCATGTACTCGGATCATCGTCCGGCCCGTCGAAATCGATGAACAGCGGGTCGGCGGCGGTGTTGGTGGAGCGCCACTCGAGGAGGCTTCCCGGCTGCTGATAAACCCCGGCAGCGCCGCCGGCGACATCGCAGTAGGTCACGAGCGCCTTGGCCGGATCGTACGCCGGCAACATTGCCAGCTCCGCGCCGCTCGTCGCGTGGTTGTTCCAGAGAATCGAGTTGCCGAGGCGCAGCCCGGGCTGGCCGAAGACCGCCACGCCGCCGCCGCGCGCAGTCGAATTATCCGTCAGCGTGCAGTTCGTCAGGTACGCGCCTGCGTCGCGCAGTGCCGCGGCCCCGCCGTCCGCGGCCGTGTTGCGCGTGAAGATGCAGTTCGTCACCGACGTGCCCCAAGGCGGTTGGTACAGCTGGTCGAACGCCCCGCCGCCGCCGAGCGAACCGGCCTGATTCGCGGCGAAAATGCAGTTGACGAACGTGCCACGCTCATGTTCCAACAGATAGACGCCGCCGCCGTGGCGGGTCGCGCTGTTGGCGACGAATTGGCACCCGATGAAATCGGCGGAACCCCACTCGCCCGCCCAAACGCCGCCGCCGTCCTGCGTCGCATGGCTGTTTTCAAATCGGCAGTGCTCAAATCGCGTTCCGCCGGTGCGCGTATAGGCGCCCCCGCCGCGTTCGGTGGTGCAATCGCGCAGGACGCATCGGCGGATGACCGGCGCCGCGTTTTCGGCAGCGTAGATTGCGCCGCCGACGCGCGCATGCCCCCGGCGAATCGTGAGGCCGTCCACGACGCAATTTGCGGGCGTACTGGCGGGGAAATAAAGCCCGCAGCGCTGTTCCGTGACGCCGACCTGGCCGCCGCAGTCGATGATCGTGGCGGCGACGGTTGCGGGATCGGCGGGTTGCTGGCTGCGCAGCAACACCTGCTTGGCGGAGGTGCAGACGCTGCGATTCAGGCGGCCGGAATAGACGCCGGGATTCAGCACGATCGTGTCGCCTTCGTAGCGCTCCGCGGCGGCGACGGCCGCGAACAGCGAGCCCTTCGGTCCGTGCGTTCCGTTCCACGTCGGCGACAAGCCGTCCCACGCATCCGAGCCGGCGGGATCGACGTAAAGCGTAATCGGGCCGCGCTGGGGGTTGCGTCCGTTTTCGTATTCCGCCAAGTTGTTCAGCCCGTCCACGTCATTATCCAGTGCGGGATTCGCGGCTGTGGAAGATCCGAAGAAGCGCTGCTCCCACCAGTTCGGCAGCCCGTCGCTGTCCGCGTCCACGCGCTCATCGGCGCCGATGTCGGCCCGGCCTTCCGCCACGCGCGGCTCCGCGTCGATGTCGCTCTGCCCGGAGTAATCGCCGAGCGGATCGCCCGCATTGATACACGGCGAATCGCCGCGCAAATGAGCGCCGGAGCGGACGATCCGCGGGTCCGTGCTGAGATTGCCCGGCCCCCAGTTCAGCATCGCGGGGTCGCTCACGTAGACGCCAAGCTGGCCGTCCTGGATGCAGGAGTACGAAACGTGAAGCTGCGAATTGCCCAACGCGGCGGTGTGGACCGCGGAACGCGAGGAGTTGTTCCACAGAACACAATTTGAAATCGTCACGTTCGAATCATCGAATCGAAGCGCCCAGCGATCGGACCCTCTGCTGACGTTGCCGGCAATGGTGCAGTTCTTCAGGACCACCTGGGCGCCGATCGCGTACATCGCCGCCCCGGCGTATTTCCCGCCGTTGTCGGTCAGCGTGCAGTTTTCGAGCGCCACGCTGCAATCCCAGTAGACCAGAATCGCACCGTCATTGGATGAATTCCGTTCTATTCGGCAGTTGACAAGACGGAGATGGCTTTGGTTCTGCAACAGAATCGCCCCGTAGTATTCGGTGAGGTTGTCGGCGATGACGCAGTCGCGCAGCGTGGGGCTGCTGTTATCGCACCAGATTGCTCCGCCGCGCTCCGCGGCGATCGCCCCGAGAAAGCGGCAATTGATGATCGTCGGATTCGAATTGGTACACCACGCGCCGCCTCCGCCGTAGTAACCCGCACGGATGACGGTAAACCCCTCCACGATCGCAGCCGCCGTTTCGCCATAGTAGAAGCCAAAGCCGCGTCCGTAGCCGTCGCAGTCGATCACGCAGGCATCGGGCCCATTCTCTGATCGCAGGATCATGTCCTTGCCGTTGAACACGAGGTTCTGGTTCGGCTCGCCGGTGTAGGTTCCGTCGCGCACGAGCACCGTGTCCCCTCCGCCGGCGGCGTCGAGCGCCTGTTGGATGGCGTCGAAGGGGCCCGGGATCCGCCGGAGCGTCATCGTCAACGTACCAGATTCGCTCGGCCCCTGCGGGCAACACGAGACCGACAAGCAGAATCCACGAGAAGGCAAGAACGCGGCGGGCGGCGGACATGGCGGACCCCCTTCCGAATCGAGCGCCACGCATGGCCGCGGCGCATCGCGCGCCAGAAGCCGACTGGAACGCCGTATCGAGGCCGAACGCCGACCCCGAATGCGAGGCGGCGACATCAAGCGGCGCATGCGCCGATCAAGAAACGCGCCGCAAGCAGCGTGCCGAGACAGCGCCTCCGCGGCGACCGTGAACGAAGTTTGCGCAAGGAATCCTGACGGGCATGAACGGATGAACCGCCAGAGCCCGAGGTCGCGTGAGGGATAGTGGAGGGAATCGACCGGCGCGGCGAGAGAATCCCCCCAAGGGAAGTCGAATCCCTTGCCGATTTCGCTGAAGGCGTTGCGGAGTCTACAGTTGCGGAAAGCGATGTGGCGCGCTGGTGGGCAGACTGGCGGAAAACGCTCACGGATTCGCCCGAACTGGCGGACGTACTCACCGCTTGGCCGAAGCTAGCCGAGCCGATCCGAGCGGCGATTCTGGCGCTCGTGCGGACGGCGGGCGGGGCGATGTAATCCCGAAGCAACCTGGCGGATGCCGCGGATGTTCCCTGCATGTACCGCGACGTACCGCACGTACCGCACCGACGTGATGGAAGGCGTGCGGCGACTTCTGGCGATCCGGGTCGCCAATCCGAAGGGCTGAGAACCGGCCGGCGAGCAGCTTCCAGACGCGCAACGGCTGGCGACGACGTTGCGGACCATCCCGACGCCGGCGGACGCGGCAGACGGTCCGGGAATGCGAATGCGGCCGGCTCTGGCGGTGTGATTGAGAAGCGGACGACGGGGCGGCGGCGCACACGAACGCAGCGGTACAGTCGAACGCACAGCGCGGCCGGCGGCGATCGAGAGCCGCGCGGACGCCGCGGGGCGGCGAAGCGCGCCACCGAGTTTTTCCCCCGTCCCCCCGCCCCTTTGCGCATTTGGGTCCCATCACGTATCTCGGAACCTCGACGGCGCGCGTTTTTTGGTTCATCCGGCCTTTTCGGGGGTGCGATAACGGACAAGGGGTGAGATAACGGACAAGGCGACCCCTGGCTATCTTGAGAGTGTTCAACGCTTTCGAGATAGGAGGGTGCCTTGTCCACCGCGGAACTTAACGCCCTGCT